>CBHTTJ010000025.1:0-39074 GCA_966095605.1 uncultured bacterium
CAAAGCTGCAAGGCCTCCAAAATTCTAAAAATCCCTTTTTCCAAACCAACATCGACACACTTTTACGTAAAAATCCTCATTTCCAAAGTTGCAAACCCCGCCTTTGACAAGGAGTTATGAATTTTCGTCTCCTCAACGAAAGGCAAAGAGGTTTTTGCAATCTATTTTAAAATTCTGAGGATTTAGTTCTCCTTCCTTGAAATAACCGGGCAAGAGACTATTACCTTTTCGAGACGGGCTGCACCTATTTTGTCCATGACAACGGCGAATAAAATTTCGATTTTCCGTATCCTGTCGGTGCCGTTTTTTATTGGCTTCACTCATTACTACACTGAGGAAGGCAATGAATGGCTTCGGCTCGCCGCTATCGTTACCTTTGCGGTTGCCTCGATTTCCGATGGTCTCGATGGCTACATCGCGCGGCGCTATAACCAGCGTAGCGAATTGGGAGCAATCCTCGATCCGCTGGGGGATAAACTTCTCCTTCTTTCCGCGATCATCATGTTGAGCCTTCACTCCAATTATTATTTTACGCGCATCCCTGCGTGGCTTACAACCACCGCAATTGGTCGGGACGTAATCATTCTGATTGGCATGGTAGTCATCCATTATACCGTTGGAAAAGTGACCGTGCGTCCGCGAGCCGTTGGCAAAGTCGCGACGGTCATCCAGATGGCAGTGATAGTTTGGATTTTGATGAAATGGGACCGCTGGGATTCCCGACCATTATTAGGGCTGGAAATCAGTGCCGCATTGTTTACCGCGACTTCAGGTTTGCTTTACATTTGGGACGGAATGACGCAATTGAGTAAGCACCCGACGAGCGGGCCCACGAAACAGCAATGATGTTTCACATTCTCAATTTTATTATGCCGATTGAACCTGAGTTGAAATTAAAGGAAGGGGATAAAGCGCCGGATTTTACCGTGAATACCAGCGGGGGAGGAAAACTTTCTCTGGCTGATTTCAAAGGACAAAACGTCATTCTATACTTCTACCCGAAGGACGATACCCCGGGATGCACCAAAGAAGCTTGCGCGTTCCGCGATAGCTATGCTGATTTCAAGAAGCATGGGGCAGTGATCCTTGGTGTCAGCACCGACTCCGCCAAATCGCACGACAAGTTTGTCGATAAGTTTAAATTGCCATTCACCTTGCTGGTGGATGACGAAAAGAAAATCGTGAATGCCTATGGAGTGTGGGGGGAAAAGAAATTCATGGGTCGCAAATATATGGGCACACACCGCGTGACATTCCTGATTGGTCCGGACGGAAAGATCAAAAAGATCTGGCCAAAGGTGAAGCCCGAGGAACATGCAGCTGAGGTCCTTGCGGCGCTCGGCGAATAAATTGACACATGCCGGTTGGCTCTCTATAACACGCCCAAACTGAACTATTAAAGGAACACTATGCCTATTAAAACTGGAACCAAAGCGCCCGAATTTACACTCAAATCCAAGACCCCCGGTGGTGCTCTTGTCGACGTAAAGCTCAGCGATAACTTCGGCAAGAAAAACACTGTTCTGCTTTTCTTTCCTGCGGCCTTCACCGGCGTATGCACCCAGGAACTGTGTGACATCACTTCCGGCCTCAGCGCTTATTCCAGCGTGAATGCCGACGTCATCGCGATCAGCGTTGACACCCCGTTTGCACAGGAAGCGTGGGCGCAAAAGGAAAAGATCGGTATTCGCATCGCCAGCGATTTGAACAAAGAAGTCACCAGGAAATATGACGTCCTGTTCCCGATGTTGGCTGGTGTTGGTGACACCTCTGCCCGCGCTGCGTTCGTGATCGACAAAGCCGGCGTGGTTCAATACGCCGAGCAGACGCCGACCCCGAAAGATTTGCCAAATTTCAACGCGATCAAAGATACCCTCGCCAAGTTGCAGTAATTTTTAGACGCTGTGCAGACGGCGGTTCCTAAATGGAACCGCCGTTTTTGTATTTCTTCTGTTATTTAAAAATCCCGTCAGGAAAATCCCCGTTATTTTTCGGGTCTCTTTTTGCAAGGAACAAACGGGCTTGTCACTCATTGGAAATCGCCTGCCCCCTTCTTAGGTTGCAGAGCGAAAGGGAATTTATGAAACACAAACTCGTCTTGAATACTATTCTTAGCGTGGCAGCAGCCGTAGCCATCGTCGGCTGCTCCACCGGTACCGCACAGAATCGCAGCACCGGCCAATATATCGATGATAAAGGAACCGCCCAGCGTGTCCGCGGCAATCTCAATAAAGATTCGCTCGTGAAAGCCACAAAAATTCGCGTGGAAGCTTTCCGGGGCAATGTGCATCTCACAGGGTTTGTGGATTATCCGGTCCAAAAACAACATGCCGAACAAATTGCGCGTAACACAGAAGGCGCTGAATGGGTGAAAAACGATATTGTGGTGAAGAGTGAATTGCCTTCATCTCAAATGGGCCGCAACAGCCAAATCGGAGAACCTTCCGGCGCGCAAGCAGGCTCGGCTTCCTACCAGAGTTCGCAATCTTCTCAATTTCAGGCCGGGGCGAGCGCTGGTTCCAGCAGCGGCTGGGTTAAAGGAAACAAAGGAATGAACTCCGAACTGTTCCCGGGTGAACTTTCGGGCGAAGCCGCTGGCGCAGAACGTCACACTCAAAGCAGCGCGAGCACTCAGCAAGCCGCGCAACAAGGTGACTTGGCGCAACACGTAAAATCTGAAATTCAAAATGACAGTGCGTTGGGAGCTCAAAACGTCATGGTGGAACAGGATGGAGACAAAATTATCCTGCGCGGCACTACCGCCACCAAGGAACAAAAGGAAGCGATCGAAGCCAAGGCCAAGACAATTCCCGGGGTAAAACGCGTCTCCAACAAGATTGACGTCCAAAAGTAAGTTTTTCTGCAGCGCTTCCAGATTGAAGCCTCAGAAAGGAAAGGGGTATTGACGAGAGTCAATACCCCTTTTGTTTTCTTGCTTCGCACGCAAAAATTTTCTCCAATGCGGCACACTATGGCTGCTGCATTTCCAAAAATCTCAAAGATTCAATTTGAGGGACCCAAGTCCAAGAACCCGCTGGCTTTCAAACATTATAACCCTGACGAAAAAGTCGAAGGCAAAACGATGGCGGAGCATCTCCGCTTTTCTGTCGTTTATTGGCATACGATGTGTGGCCAGGGCGCGGACATGTTCGGCAGCCCAACTGCGTATCGTCCATGGGATGCCGGCAAAAGCGGCATTGAATTGGCCAAGGCACGCGTGCCGGTCTTTTTTGAATTTTGTGAAAAGCTTGGCGCTCCGTTTTACGCTTTTCATGATCGGGACGTTGCTCCGCACGGAAAAACATTGCGCGAATCCAACAAGTATCTCGACACGATTGCCGGGATGCTCAAGAGCCAACAAAAGCGGACGGGCATTAAGTTGCTTTGGGGCACCGCACAACTCTTCGTGCATTCGCGTTATATGCATGGCGCGTCGACGAGTCCGAATGCAGATGTTTTTGCATTCGCGGCCGCACAGGTGAAGAAGGCTCTTGAAGTGACTCACGAACTCGGAGGTGAAGGCTACGTTTTCTGGGGTGGTCGTGAAGGCTACTCCACTCTTTGGAACACCGATATGAAGCGAGAGCAGGAGCACCTCGCTAAATTCCTGCATATGGCCGTGGAATACAAAAAGAAGATAGGTTTCAAAGGCCAATTTTACATCGAGCCGAAACCAAAAGAGCCGACGAAGCACCAATACGATTCAGACTCGGCGGCATGCCTCAATTTCTTGCGTGAGTACGATTTGCTCGGTGAACTGAAGCTGAATCTGGAAACGAATCATGCGACGCTGGCTGGTCACACAATGCACCACGAATTGGAAGTAGCGGGGGCGGCGAGCGCACTTGGTTCGATTGATGCAAACACCGGTGACCTCTTGCTTGGTTGGGATACGGATCAGTTCCCGACGGATATTTATCTGACCACCCAATGTATGCTGAGCATTTTGAAGTATGGCGGTCTGACGACCGGCGGGGTGAATTTCGATGCAAAAGTTCGTCGCGAAAGTTTCGAGCCGGTTGATCTTTTCTACGCTCACATCGGCGGCATGGACGCTTTTGCCCGTGGTTTGAAAATCGCCGCCGCCATCCGTAAAGATGGTCGCCTGGAGCAATTCGTTCGGGAACGCTATGCCTCATGGAATAGCGGTATTGGCGAAAAAATTGAAAAAGGCAAAGTTGGGCTCGAAGACCTCGAGAAATATATGCTGGCCAAGGGTGAGGCGGATCCCAACTCCAGTGGTCGCCAGGAATTCCTCGAAAACCTGATCAACGATTTTGTTTGATCATCGCGAGTTAAAGCGGTGCCATGACGTTTCTCCCCATTGTTGAGCGGGAACTGCGCGTGGCATCGCGCTCGTCGAAGATGTATTGGTCAAGAGTCGGCGTAGCGCTCTTTACGGTGGGGATCGGGCTGTGGCTTTTGTTTATTCTCAGCCACATCCGCGGAGGAGCTTCGGCAGGTCGAGAATTATTCAAACTCCTCACAACATTTGGATTTTATTTCTCGTTGATGGCCGGAGTTGCTCAAAGCGCGGATGCCATAAGTCGAGAAAATCGGGAGGGCACACTGGGCCTTCTGTTTCTGACTGACCTGAGCGGCCTCGACATTGTTCTTGGGAAATTGGCTGCGGCTTCTTTGGTTTCCTTTTATTCCCTGGTCGCGGCATTACCCATTGCCGGATTGTCATTGATGTTGGGCGGCATCACCTGGATGGAATTTGTCACAACCGCTTTGGCGCTGATCAACAGTTTGTTCTTTGCTCATGCAATTGGTTTATTTACCTCCTGCGGTCAGATCCAGGCACAAAAGGCGATTGGCTGGGCGGTCCTCTTCCTTGTATTCCTCGTAGTAATATTGCCGCTGGTGCAATTCGTTCCAGCGGCAAATGTGTGGACGATACTGATTAGCAAAGTTGCGTTATTGAGTCCTGCTTACGCTTTTGCGCAAGCGACTATGCCATTCGGTGGATCAGTCTGGCTGTCGCTCCTCTGCTCTCATCTGCTCGCGTGGGGATTTCTTTTTTGGGCATCGCGGCGCGCGTCCGAATGTTGGAAAGTGAAAGCAATAACGACCGTTGGTTGGAGGGCGCGATGGCAGCAATGGATTTTGGGAAGTCAGGAATTTCGTCTCGCACAACGGCGAGAATTGTTAGATCAAAGCGGATACCTATGGCTGATCCATCGCGGGCGTTTTCGTAAGTGGGGTTTTTGGTTCGGCTTCATTGTGATTTGCGCGGCGGGACTATCGCTGCGCGTCGGGCCAACCAATTTGTCATGGAAACCTACTTTTCTTTTCTGGATCGCTGGGTGGCATTTCCTGCTCAAAGCCTTGGTCGCCGTAGAATCGAGTCGCCATCTGGATGCGCAGAAACGTAACGGCGAACTGGAGATGTTGCTGTGCGGAACCCCTTTGACAAACGAAGATATTTTCCATGCACACTTTCTTGGTTTGAAGAGATTGCTAGGGCTTCCGTTGATAGTTGTTCTCAGCGTGGACGTGCTTGTTTGGGTATTAGGGTGCTTCGGAAACGACGGCAGGTTTATGGGGATGTCCGCGGAATTGGCTTATGGTTTAGCCATTCCATTTGCGGTGGCAACGTTGTTGTTGGATTTGTGGGCCCTTCGTTGGATTGGGCTTTGGATGGGGATATCCTCTCGAAAAGCCGGTCAATCGATGGGAGCAGCCTTAGCCCGCATTTTCACGGTGCCGGTTCTTCTCATTGCTTCGGGTGAAATGCTTTTTTATCAGATCCGGATTCCACAGCCAGTCGCTGTTCCCCTGGCGATGATCGGTTGGGTAGCCGCTTGCGCGTTGAACAACTTCGGTTTTGTGGCCTGGTCCAAATACAAGCTTCGTACCGATTTCAGGTATTATGCGCTGCCCCAGGTGGACGAGGCGCTGACGTTCTGGGGAAGGCTGGGGCGAATTCTGGGAAAGTCCGCTCGCTTAGTTCTTCGCCTTCGCTAACTCCTCTTCGAAGTCAACGATCTCTTTAATCTGCGTGAGGAACCAACGATCGATTTTGGTCAGATTAAAAATCTCTTCGATACTGAAGCCGGCGCGCAACGCATGACGAATAAAGAAAATCCGCTCGGCATTGGGAGAGACAAGCTTCCGGGTGATTAAATCACGTGGAAGAATGTCGCGATCCCCGTAGATATCTGCGCCAATACGCCACGGCTTGCCGTCTCCACCTAAACCGCTGCGTCCGATTTCGAGCGAACGCAGACACTTTTGAAGACTTTCTTTGAAAGTACGGCCAATTGCCATGGCTTCGCCAACGCTCTTCATGGCTGTGTTCAGCGTTGGATCCGCTTGAGGGAATTTTTCGAAAGCAAAACGAGGAATCTTCGTTACGACATAATCGATCGTGGGCTCGAAGCTCGCGGGCGTTTCGCGAGTAATATCGTTTCTGATTTCGTCGAGTAAATAGCCGACCGCCAGTTTCGCGGCGATTTTTGCGATCGGAAAGCCGGTGGCCTTGGAGGCGAGCGCAGAGGAACGCGACACACGCGGATTCATTTCGATGATGACCATGCGCCCTGTGTCCGGGTTCACGCCGAATTGGATGTTGGATCCCCCCGTCTCCACGCCGACCGCCCGAATCACGGCAAAACTTTGATTGCGCATGATCTGGTATTCTTTGTCGGTCAAAGTCTGGATCGGCGCCACCGTGATGGAATCGCCGGTATGCACACCCATTGGATCGAAGTTTTCAATGGAGCAGATGATCACGCAATTGTCCGCGCGATCACGCATGACTTCCATTTCGTATTCCTTCCAACCGAGGAGAGATTCTTCGACGAGAATTTCAGAAACGGGCGAGAGTTCGATCCCGCGTTTGGCAATTTCTTCGAATTCGTCGCGATTGTACGCGATGCCACCGCCTGTACCGCCGAGGGTGTAGGCGGGACGAATGATCAACGGATAACGACCAATTTTTTCCGCTACAGCCCGCGCTTCGGTTAACGAATGTGCGGTGCCGCTGATTGGAACATCGAGGCCGATGCTCAACATCAAATCTTTGAAAATCTGGCGATCTTCGCCTTTTTCGATCGCTTCGGCTTTGGCACCGATCATTTCGACGCCGTATTTCTCCAGGACACCTTTGCGATGAAGCGACATCGCGGTATTCAACGCTGTTTGTCCGCCAAGTGTCGGCAACAACACCAATTTGCCTTTGGTGCCGAGCTTTTTCATTTCCTCGACTTCGCGCGCGATAATTTTTTCCACGCATTCCGGAGTGATCGGTTCGATATAGGTCCGGTCGGCAAACTCCGGGTCGGTCATGATCGTGGCCGGGTTGGAGTTCACAAGGACGATGCGATAGCCCTCTTCGCGCAGTGCTTTGCAGGCCTGAGTGCCGGAGTAATCGAATTCGCAGGCCTGGCCGATGATAATCGGTCCAGCGCCTATGATGAGAACGGAATGAATGTCGGTGCGCTTCGGCATAAAACGGGCGTGAACATAAGAGCCTCTCGCAACCTTGTCAGGTTCTTTTTACGAGTCCTCAATCCAAAATGAGTCTTTGCAAAGGAAAAACTGCATGGCTAAATAGGGTTTATCCCCTGATTACGCTCTGAATCTGTTATTTTATGAAATTGTTCCTGGCTCCGTTCGTGGTGAGACGTGTCCTCACAACGGTGTTTTTTGGTATCGCTTGTCTCACCGGCTTTTTTGCACAGGCTCATTACTGTGGACCGCCAGTGATTCGTTGTAAGCCCGGAGACATTATCAGTTACTACGTAGTTTCTGATCGTGCTGAACAGGGTTTCAGTGGATTTAGCGTGTTCAGTCAAACACATCCCGAAGTAGCGCCCGTTGTATATTACACGTCTATTGGTCGTGTTTACGGCCTTTACATGATTCAGGCGCAGCAAGTTGGGACAAACCAAATCGCGGCTTACTGGAATTTCCCGCCAAACGGTAACAGCGGGTTCTGTGTCTTCGAAGTGCGGGTTTCAACCAACATTATTACCACGGCCGGCAACAATCCGTGGTCTGCCTACGCAGGGGATCCCGTTAACACCTACACCGGTGAACTGGTCACCGAAGAACCGCCAGATCTTTTCCTCGGAGGACCCATGCCTCTTTATTTCTCGCGTTACTACGCGTCCCGGTTGCAGGCGGATGCCTTGCTCAATTCTCGCATGGGAAATAACTGGTCGCACAATTTTGAATGGCGTTCTTATTTGATGCTGACCAACCAGGCAATTGTCGTGTCACCGAAGGGGCTCGCCGTACATTTCAATAAGTCCGGGACGAATTGGGTTCTGCAGAGTCCCACGCATATGCCTTTTCAACTCACGGACAACGGTACGAACTTCGTTTTTGGCGACCCGCGAGATAATCGGTTGTACAACTTCAACACAAACGGCTTGTTAACCAGCATTTCCGATGGGAAGGGCAACACCCACACTCTGACGTACACGAACGAATTACTGACTCAGGTCTCCGACGGTCTCGGCCGCACGCTTACTTTCGATTATGAAGGGGCTCATTCGCTCTCGAGCGTTAGTGATGGAACTCGCACCGTTGGATTTCTGCATTATGAAATCGGCACGGAGATCAATTTGATGCAAGCAACCAACATCCTCGGAAAGGTGACCACATACACTTACGACAATTCCAAACTGGTCGGCTCTCTCTTGACCTCCGTCACCTACCCGCAGGGAAACGCTGGTTCCAGCCAGGTTTATGATAACGATGGCCGCGTGATTCAGCAGCAACGGGGAACGAATATTACCCGTTTCACATATAACACGAATACGGTCACGACCTATGTAACGAATGCTGCCGGAAATTTGAGCGCGTATGTTCATTCTCCATCCGGACATTTTCTGGCGCTGACCGATGCCGGGAACAAAGTCATTGCAATTACTACCAATGCGCTCGGAAAACGGGCGGGATTGACCGATCGAACGGGAGCTTCGGTCAGTGTGGGTTACAACGCAAGTAGTGGCCAGCCCAACGCCGTTACCAATGCCGATGGAACAGTAACATCTTTCACCTACACCAATCGCACTATCAACGGGATTGTCTTTTACGAAATTAATTCGGTGACCCTGCCCGATGGTTCTTCACAAAATTATACATACGATGCTTCCGGGAACTTGACCTCGTTCGCGGACGCAGGCGGAAAACTCACTCGAATGACGTACAACAATCGTGGTCAGGTCATTGGAATTACAAATGCGACGGGTGGAGTCATGACAATGACGTACAACGCCGATGGGACTCTGGCATCGGAAAACAATGCCGAATCCGGATCCATTACGTTTTCGCACGACAGTCTGCGTCGCGCAACCAATGCCATCGCTGCAGATGGCCGAAGTATCGGTGTGACCTTTGATGCGGCCAGCAGAATCACTTCAATAATTAATGAACGCACGAATACTACATTCTTCGGGTTCGACCTTAATAACCGGCTGGTTGCTGTGACTAATGCGTTGGGCCAGGTTGTCCGACTGAATTATGACGGCGCCAACCGCATCACCAATGTGACAGATCGTCTGGGCCGCGGAATTGGTTTTGGGTTTAATGCGCTCGATCAACTTGTCGCGATAACGAATCGCAATGGTAACGTCATCCAATACACCTGGGATGTACGTCAACGTTTGACATCTGTTATTGATGGGGGAAATAAAACGTGGGGCTTCGGTTATGATGACGAAGGTCTTGCAACCAGCGTTTCCAATCCCCTGGGGCAGACCACAAGTTTTTTACGTGATAAAGCTGGCTTCATCTCCGCCATCACTAATGCTCTTGGCCGAACCACCCTTTTCGATCGTGATTCCATGCACCGTGTCGTAAGTACGATCGATCCCCTTGCTCGTCTGGATCAATTTAAATACGAACCTCGGAGTCTTCTGACCAACACAACGTTTTCAGCGATTGGTGTCTCCAGTAACCAATTCAATGATTTCGGCCTTTTGACAAAACTGGTTGATCAGCGTGGCAGTGCCTGGACCTTTAGTTACTCCTCCCTTGGACGCCTGACCAATTTTGCGGATCCGCTCAATCGCATTACCAGCACTACCTATGATTCGCGAGGACGTCCACTTCGTTTGCTTTTCCCGGATGGATCCAGTGAAACCAACACGTACGATGCCGCGGGAAATCTCTCCCGATTGGATTTCAGTGGCGGGTTATCGAGCAGTTTCAGTCACGATGCTCTTCACCGTGTCACAAACGCGACGGCGTTGGGTTTCTCTTTTGATGCCGAAGATCGCGTGACGAATACCGTCAGCAGTAGCATCAATTTTGGCGCTGCCTATGATCCAGGCAGTCGGCTGACGAACGTGACTTACAACAACGGTGCCTTCTCTGTGGCTTATACTTACGATTCTCGAGACCGGCTAGTCCAGGTTCGGGATACGCTTGCAAACGCCCAAATGAACTTCTTTTACGACGATGCCGGCCGCTTGACCAACGTTACACGAGCAAACGGCGTGGCAGGAATTTACAATTACAATGCCGTCGGCAGGCTGACTCGCATTCGCGAAGGCGCTTTAATCGATTTGCAATATGCCTATGATGGCGCCGGGCTCGTTTCTTCGATTAACGCGTCAGCTCCATTGTCTGCCGCCCCTTCTTCCGGACTGACGAACAACCTGACATTCGATGCGGCCCAACAAATCAACGCGGCGGGATATTCGTACGATGCCCGGGGGCGACTGACAAACGCGCCTGGCCATTCGTTTGGTTGGAATGCGGCGTCGCAGTTGGTGCGCACCGACGGCGTTACGAACACATACAACGGAGCGGGAAACGTGCTAACGCGTGCAACGTCGACGAATAATATCCGTTACCACTACAACCACGCGATCGGTCGAGTTCCGATCGTTGCCGAGCAAAACGCCAGCAACAATCAGTTCCAAAGGTATTATGTCTGGAGCCCGGGCGGAAAACTCCTCTACATGATCGATGCGGCGAATGGAAACGCGGTTTATTACTATCACTTTGATCTCTCCGGCTCGACACTGGCCCTTACCTCGAGTGCCGGTGCTGTCACCGATGCTTACGCCTATTCGCCATATGGATTGCTTGCAGCGCGGACCGGAACCAGCCAACAACCATTTACCTATATTGGGCGACATGGTGTTCGGTGGGATTCCGTTGCCGGTTTGTATCACATGCGGGCTCGTTTTTATGATCCGGGAACCGGTCGCTTCATTTCGCGTGATCCACTTTGGCCAACCGCAGCCGACCCCCTCAGTTTGAATCCCTACAGCTATGCTGCCAACAATCCATTGCAATATGTTGATCCCATGGGGACTAAATCTGAAATGGATGTGCCCATGCCGATCCAAGTGCTCGGTCGCGAAGAAGTATCACGTTTTCCCACTGGAAATTCGCTGGATGATCTTCTCAACTTGCCTCAGGCCAATGGCAATTCGTTAAATCAAGCACCGGTCAATCTGCGTGGTCTGGGTGCGAATAATACCCTGGTCCTGGTTGACGGAAAAAGAATCCCAGGGGACGGCCAGACTGATGTTAATTCCATACCTGATTCGGAAATTGACCGGATTGAAGTGATCAAAGGGTCCTCAAGCGTTTACGGCTCCGACGCCATCTCGGGAGTCGTAAACGTCATTACGAAAAAGCAAGAAACCGAGTTTCATTACGCGGACCTCAAGATCGGTTATTCTTTCGAACCGAAACTGACGTATCCGTCACTCGACCTTGCTCCTGCCGATGGACCTCCTGCTCCGCCGCCACCTCAGCCGACGCGCGCCAATGTTCAGATCATGATGTATCAAATGGTACCCGAAATGATGATCATGGCTGCCTATGGCATATCCATTCAACGTGCGCCCGATGTGCGCCTCGGGGGTAGCGCCGCGCAAGAAATGGTTCAGGTTGCATTACTCCTATCCGGCAGACCGCACATGCTGCAGCCCCGCGGGGCTGCTTTCGTTAACGGCCAAATGGTAAAAGCAAAGCAGTTGGACCTGTTATACGGCTGCTTTTTGAAAGAGGACTTTTACGACTATCTCGATTATTGGGATATTGATCCTGATTATGTATACGGAGAATTTCTGAAAAGTTTAATGATGGGCGGCAGCGGTGGCGTCGTTGCCGACTACACAGGCTATCGCGCCATTGCCATCCCACCTTTGTTCTAGACCCACAGGCCAAAATTTTATGAAGTCGCCCAAAATTCTTTTCGTATTAACGGCAGTCCTCGCGACCATTGCTGCGCTTCACGCAGAATTCATCACCTACACCTTTGATTCGGCGGGAAGGCTAACCAGTGCCAATTATGGATCAGGCAAAACGACCACCTTTCAGTATGACGGCACAGGCAACCTGACCCGCACCGCAAACAACATCACTGTCGACAGCGACAACGACGGAATGGCTGACTCCTGGGAGTTAACGTATTTTGGCTCGCTCGCGCGAGATGGTTCTGGCGATTTTGACGGGGACGGGCTGAATGACGTTTCTGAATACTTCGCGGGAACGCTGCCGAACAATGCGAGCTCACTTCTGAAACTGGACCGCAATGTGACGAATTCGATTGTTCAGACGTCGGTGGGATGGAGTTCAGTCAGTGGGAAGACCTATCGTTTGCAATTCAAGAATTCGCTTTCCGATTCCGGTTGGAATGACGTGCCCGG
Organism: uncultured bacterium; assembly: GCA_966095605.1. Lineage (GTDB taxonomy): Bacteria > Verrucomicrobiota > Verrucomicrobiia > Limisphaerales > JACDHS01 > CBHWET01. The sequence continues at coordinate 12,627 of CBHTTJ010000025.1, forward strand.
GGATGTTCTGGCGAGCAGCACCAACTCGACGAAGATTGACACAACCACCGCTGGAAAATCATTTCGGTTTTATCGAGTTCAGGTCGTACCTTGATCAACGGCTCCGAGCACAGAGAGCGTTACTGCAAAGAAGCCCAGATGTTTTCGGCAGCGGCGCGCGGATTTTGCGCGGCATAAATGGGGCGTCCAATTACGAGCCAACTCGCGCCAGCCTCCATGGCTTCCTTTGGTGAAAGCGTTCGCTTTTGGTCGTCAGCTTTTTCTGCGCCCGTCCGAATTCCTGGTGTTACGAGTTGAACTTCTTTCGGTAAAATCTGGCGCAGGTCCGCGATTTCCAACGGTGAACAAACAAGTCCACGAATCCCCGACTTTACCGCCAATTGCGCCAATCGCTCCACCTGACGCCCAACATTTGCTTCGGCGCCGATTTCGCTCAGCCCATTGCTGTCGAAGCTGGTCAGAACAGTTACACCCAAAACCAATGGCGCATTGCGTCCACACTGCAACGCCGTCTCCTGGGCCGCTTTTTCAGCCGTTTGCATCATTTCACTGCCGCCACTGCAATGAATCGTCAACATTTGCACATCCAGACGTGTGGCCGCGGCGACCGCTTTGGCGACGGTGTTGGGAATGTCGTGAAACTTCAGATCAAGGAACACCGAAGCGCCGGTGGCGCGGACGCGTTTGACGATATCGGGACCGCCGCTGACGAACAGTTCATTGCCGATCTTAAAAGCACCCACGGCCGGAGCGACTTGCTCGGCAAGTTGCAGCGCTTTTTCAGGTAATGGGACATCAAGAGCGACGATAATCGGGTTTCGCATGGCGTGAGTTTGCAGAATTTTTCGAAAATTTCAAAAACAACTCGACCATCGAAGACGAATTGCAATAATCGCACTCGTCTTTCACGACATGAGCGCGCGAACGCTATCTCAACATGGTTTCAGACTTTCCTCCAGCGTCGACCAGCTCCTACTCACTTCATTATAGCTATGCTCGACGGTAAAAAATATCTCATTGAAGGCGGAAAGAAATTAAGCGGCGTCATCAGCGTCGCCGGCGCAAAAAACGCGATCAGCAAACAGCTCGTGGCTTCGTTGCTTACCGAGGAACCCTGCATTTTCACCAATGTTCCGCGTATCACGGAAATCGACGTCCTCCTGGAAATGCTTGCGGAAGTCGGCACGACCTGGGAATGGCGCGATGGCCAGACCTTGGTGGTCCAGACGCCCCGTATCACCTGCCCGGTGATCAGCCAAAAATATTCCGGTTTTAACCGTATCCCGATCCTTTTGCTGGCGCCGTTGTTGCATCGCGCTCAAACCGTAACGGTTCCGGTGGTTGGCGGCTGCAAAATCGGCGCCCGCCCGGTGGATTTTCACATCAATGCCCTCCAAACCATGGGCGCGGAAATTGATTACGCGGGGGAAACCTACACGGCGAGGTGCACCGGATTGAAGGGCACGATCATCAAGCTCCCGTATCCAAGCGTTGGCGCGACGGAAAATATTATTATCGCCGCCACCCTCGCTCGGGGTACCACCGTCATTCAGAACGCCGCGGTGGAGCCGGAAATCATCGACACTATTTTGTTCCTGCAAAAGATGGGGGCACTCATCTGCGTCGATACCGATCGCCGGATCATTATCGAAGGTGTCCAAAAACTCTCCGGAGCGACCCATCACACCATCATTGATCGCATCGAAGCCGCTTCTTTTGCCGCTGCGGCTCTGGCCAGCAACGGTAGAATTACAATTCGCCACGCCCAACAGGAACATCTGATCACATTCCTCAACGAAGTTTATAAAGTGGGTGGCGCCTTCACTGCAAACAGCGACGGACTAACCTTTTTCCGTAAAAGTGGCGAATTACGACCCACGCATATCGAAACGGATGTGCATCCTGGTTTTGCGACCGATTGGCAGCAACCGTTTGTGGTCCTGCTCACCCAGGCGCATGGGGTTTCTGTTTTGCACGAGACGGTCTATGAAACTCGGTTCGGGTATACGAGCACGCTTAAAGAGATGGGCGCGACGATCGATCTGGCGACAGCTTGTCTCGGCAGCAAACCCTGTCGATTTGGTCACATGGGGCATCTTCACAGCTGTATCGTTAAAGGCCCAACACCTCTGCGCGGACGTCCAATTGTCATTCCTGATCTCCGCGCCGGTTTTGCCTACCTGATCGCCGGTCTCATCGCCGACGGGGTTACCGAAATCAGCGGAATCAAGTACGTGGAACGTGGCTATGCCCATATCCCGGAAAAATTGCGAGAGATCGGAGCCAATATTGAGGTCAAAAGCGCCGTGTCGACTTCCAGCAAAGCTTCAGAGGTCGTCGCAATGGCGAAGTAGATCGAAGTTGTCCCCTGTAGTTTTTTATACAGCAGAACCGGCATGATGAGGTCGTTTGACGACCAAACTTGATGGCCAAGGACTTACAACTGAATGTCTCCTAAAAAAGCTCCTCATAAAAGTAGTCCTCCTAATCAATTTTGTTTTCCGTTGACCGGGGATTAAAATTTTTAACATCAAAAAACTTTCCGGCGATCCTGGAAAGGTTTTTTTAACCTCAGAAAACGACCCGGCGATCGCCGAAACGAAATTTTAACCTAAAAAAAGCCTCCGGCGAAAAAAGAAGACCATTTTTATGTTCAAAAAATCGTCCGGCGATCGCCGGAAAGTTTTTTGAGGTTAAAAAAGTCGTCTTCGGATCGCCGGGCGGAAATTTTACTTCAAAAAAACGCTCCGGGGATCAAAGAAGGATATTTTTATCCTGAAAAAATCCGCCCCGGACGGTCAAACCGACCCGATTCTTTCAAAACTTTCTTCGATAAAGGTCGTATTCTGGATTCTGGCCAGCCGGGCATAGAGTCCGTTCCGCTCCAGAAGCTCCTCGTGGGTCCCGCGCTCGATGATTTCCCCCTGTTGCATTACCAAAATCTGGTCGGCGTTGCGGACGGTGCTGAGGCGATGGGCAATGACAAAACTGGTCCGGTTGGCCATCAATCGTTCCAACGCTTCCTGAATCAACTTTTCCGTCGCGGTATCGACGCTCGCCGTGGCTTCGTCGAGGATCAGGATCGGGGCATTTTTGAGTAAAGCCCGGGCGATGCTGATTCGTTGCTTTTCCCCAACGCTCAATTTTACCCCGCGTTCCCCGACCCGAGAGTCATAGCCTTCCGGCAATTTCGTAATGAACTCATGACAATTGGCGGCGCGAGCGGCGGCGATGAGCTCTTCTTCCGAAGCATCCAATTTTCCATAAAGGATATTTTCGCGGACGGTCCCATTGAAAAGGAACGACTCCTGCGTAACCACGGCGATTTGTTGCCGCAAGGACTGCAGGGCCACGCGATTGGTGTTATGACCGTCGATAGCGATTTTCCCGGCGCTTAACTCGTAAAAGGCCGGCAATAAATTAACCAGCGTCGATTTACCGGCACCGGTGGGACCGACCAACGCAATCATGTCGCCAGGTTTGGCATGAAGTGAAATTCCTTTCAGAATCATCCGTTCCGGCGAGTAACTGAACGAGACATTTTCATAAAAGATTTCTCCGCGGACTCGGGCGGGAAGCTGTTCCTGGCGCGTGCTTTCCGCTCGTTCCGTCGTGAAATCAAGAATATCGAACACCCGTTCCCCTGCCGCCCGTGCTGCCTGGAGCATTTGGTTTAACCCATGCAGCTTAGTGATCGGATCGTAAAGAAGACCGAGAAATAAAAGGAAACTGGTTAACTGACCGACCGTTAACGTTCCCGCAATCACGGCGCGTCCGCCCAGCCAGACGACCAGGACGGTCCCAATAGCCATGGCGAAATTCATGGCCGGTGAATACATCGCCCAAATCCGCATCACGGTCAGGGTGCCTTTGCGAAGATCATCCGCGCGTTGCGTAAATCGCGCATCTTCATGTGTTTCCCTCCCAAATGATTTGATCTGTCGAACGCCTTGTAAATTATCCATCAGCAACGCATTCATGGCTGCGCTGGCCTGTCGTTGCGCGCGATAGCGTCGATGAGCGGTCAACGTATATGCCATCACCCCGGCAGCCAAGAGCGGCATAGGCACGAGGGCAACAGCGGCGAGCATCGGATTTTTGCAAAAAAGAAAGATCAAAACGCCGATGACACCGAGGACCGCGACGGTTCCTTGCTCGGTCCCATCGATGAGAATGCGTTCCACATTATTTACGTCTTCGATCACACGCGTCATCAGGTCGCCCGAGGCACGTTGATCGAAATAGTTGACCGGCAAGCGTTGTAGTTTCCCGTAAACATCCCGACGCATGTCGAAAATCACGTTTTGCTCAAAAATATTGTTCACCCAGATTCGGAGACTGTTGAAAAGGTCCCGGCCAAGAAACGCCCCCAGGAGACTGAGGCTTAATCCGGTCAGGCGCTCGAAATGCTTCCCCGCAATGACATCATCGATCACGTCTTGCAACAATTGCGGAAAAAGAAAGGACGCCCCCAGCGAAACAATCGCGCAAGCGATGTTGCCGATCGCGAGCGCCTTATAGGGCTTCAGGTAAACAGCAACGCGACGCACGATTTCCCACGTTGAACGGGAGCGTGCTGTGAGAGTCGGGTCGGATTGGGCGGAGTGATGATGATGCATCTGTTTAATTCAAAGAAAAAGCCGTGTCAGACTGGCCCTTAGTGGCGTATCGGAAAAAACCATAGCGCAATTCCATGTAAGAGTTTAGTATCCATAATGCATGAACCCCGAAATAGATACCAGACACACCAGTTCTGTCGAAGTAGCTATTCATGCTGTTTACAGGTCGATGTTCCCCCAAGGCGACCACACCTTTGTTCCGCAAATCTTTGAGTGGGCGACGGCATGTTTCACTGGTGCATATAAAGATTATCAGGCAATTGACGCTCGTTATCACGACTTCGAGCACACACTTCAGGGCGCATTATGTTTTTCCCGGTTGCTTCACGGACGTCATTGCGTCAAAGCGCAACCGGCGCTGACCCAGAGGATATTTGAACTGGGCCTCCTCGCTATTCTATTACATGACACGGGATATTTAAAGAAACGGGGAGACGATGAAGGCACTGGGGCAAAATATACTTTAATTCATGTAGCGCGGAGTGCGGAGTTCGCCAAAGAACTGCTTTCGGAAAAAGGGTTTTCTACGACAGAAATTCAAGCCGTGCAAAACATGATCCGTTGCACTGGCGTCAATGTGGATCTCTCAAAAATTCCATTTCAAAACGAGTTGGAGAAAATTGTCGGGTTCGCGCTTGGAACGGCAGATCTCCTCGGTCAAATGGCGGCGAGGGACTACGTCGACAAGTTGCCGATTCTTTATTCGGAGTTCGAGGAATCCGCCCAATACAACGCAGGGAAAGGCACGGCCACCGGCACCTTCAAAAGTGCGCGTGAACTGATGGAAAAAACTTCGGTGTTCTGGGAGAAGTATGTGCGCCCTAAAATTGATAATGATTTTCAGGGCGTTTATCATTTCCTGAATTCTCCTTATCCCAACGGGAAGAATCCATACGTCGAAAGAATCGAAACCAATCTAACCGTGTTGCGGGAGCGATTGCGTTAGTTTTCCATTTTCACTTTCCAGATTTCCCATTTAAGTTCAACGGATGTCACGCGAGTATGTGCTGCAACCGTTTCGCGCGCCGATCGAATTTCAAATCGATTACGCGCGTGAACTCAATGAACAGCAGCACGCCGCCGTTACCGCTTTGCCAGGTCCTTCGCTGGTTATCGCCGGCGCTGGTTCCGGAAAAACGCGGACCCTGACCTATCGCGTCGCTTTTCTTCTCGAACAAGGGATTCCGCCGGATCGCATTCTGTTGCTCACCTTTACGAACAAAGCCGCGCGCGAGATGATGCGGCGGGTGACTGACCTGTTGGGACAGGAACTAAACGATTTGTGGGGCGGAACCTTTCATTCCATTGGCAATCGGATCCTGCGACGCAATGCGGAACAAGTCGGTTATCGCGCCGACTTCACGATTCTGGATCGCGAGGATGCAAAGGATTTACTGACGGCATGCATCGCCGAGGCGGAGATTGACGTTAAAGCAACACGTTTTCCGAAAGCGGAAGTGTTGGGTGATATTTTTTCCCTGGCGGTCAATAAGTCTCAGACCATCGCGGAAATCATCGAGGATCAATACGAATATTTTCTTCCGTTGACGCAACAAATCGCCGACGTGCAGGAACGTTACACGGCAAAAAAGCGTGCGACAAACGGAATGGATTTCGATGACCTGTTGGTGTTGTGGTTGAAACTATTGCAAAACAATCCTGAAGCGTTGGAGCAATACCAGCGACGTTTTCAGTTCATTCTCGTCGACGAATATCAGGACACGAACAAAGTGCAGGGCGATATCATCGATCTACTCGCCGCGCGGCACAAGAACGTGATGGTCGTCGGTGACGACTCACAAAGCATCTATTCGTGGCGTGGTGCGAATTTCCAAAACATTTTTGAATTTCCCAAGCGTTATGCGGGGGCAAAGGTTTACAAGATTGAAACCAATTACCGCAGCACCCCGGAGATTCTTTCCGTGGCCAATGCAGCCATCTCCGCCAACGTTCAACAGTTTGCAAAGGAACTGACGCCGGCCAGAAATTCCGGAAGCAAACCAGCCATCGTCACGTGCGGAGACGCCAACGAGCAGGCAGCTTTTGTTGCGCAGCGGGTTCTGGAATTACGCGATGAAGGGGTGGCGCTCAATGAAATGGCTGTTCTTTATCGCTCGCATTTTCATGCATTGGAACTGCAGTTGGAATTTACACGACGAAACATTCCATTCGCGATCACCAGCGGCATCCGCTTCTTCGAACAGGCCCACATCAAAGATGTCGCAGCCTATTTAAAATTTGTCACCAATTCCCGGGACGAACTCGCATTCAAACGACTCGTTCGGCTCCTGCCCGGCGTTGGTGGAAAAGGAGCGGATAAATTGTGGGCCACGTTCCCCATCCAGGAAGTGGAAATGGCGTCGGCAGAAACAAAAAATCCCATTGCTGTTGCTCTGCAAAAATGTTCAGCCGCCGTGCCCAAGAAAACGGTCACGGCCTGGGCACAGTTCACGGCAACGATTGCTCAACTGGAGACTGAACCCGTGCGCGGCAATGCTTCGAGCATGATTCGGTTGGTCATCGAAGCCGGCTACAAAGAGCATTTGCAGGAGGAATACGCAAATTATCGGCAGCGCCTCGAAGATCTTGTTCAGCTCGCGGACTTCGCAACGCGCTTTGAGTCAGTGAACGATTTCCTGACGCAGTTGGCGTTGTTAACCAACGTGGAAGCGGAGGACGAGCAACCAGCGAGCAAAGATGACGAGCAGATTCGGCTGTCCACCATTCATCAGGCCAAAGGATTGGAGTTTGACGTCGTTTTCGTAATCATGCTGTGCGATGGGCTTTTTCCTTCGGAACGTTCGCTGGACGAACCAGAAGGTGAAGAGGAAGAGCGCCGGTTGTTTTACGTCGCCGTGACTCGAGCAAAAAACGAATTGTATCTTTCCTATCCATTGATGCGTTTCAATCCCGGAAATACCGGCGACATCATGCAACAGCCTTCACGCTTTCTCGCGGAGATTCCAAAAGAGTTGATCGAGGAATGGAACCTGCGTCCCTACGGCGGTTATTAAATTTTCTCCAATTCAGCCCGTTTAAAGAAGGATGTCTTGCTAGAATGCCCTATTTTGTTAGAAATCTCTTATGAAACGGCGCGCCAACCTGTTCTTTTTCTTTGTCGCGCTACTCACCAGTTCCCAGCTTTTCGCTCAATCCGGCACTTCCTGGCCGACCTATACGTTGCGTACTGAAACCAACTGGCAGCTGAATCTTCCCCAGGGTGAACGATTTGATGCTTCCGCTCTTTGTTTAAGAACGAACGGTGATCTCATTACCGTAAATGACCGGCACGAGGGCGTTTATCGCATTCAATTTCTCCTCAAAACAAACGCCGCGAATGTCGTTTTGCTAGCGGACTGTTTTACTTCGCAACAGCTGTCTTCTTTTTCCTCGGAGAAATTCGAACGCTACGACTGCGAAGGTATTGGTGAAGATGATTTCGGGCGTCTTTACGTGTGCGAAGAAGCAAATCGTTGGATTCTTCGCTTTGACCCGCGCCATCAAAAAGTGGAACGCCTGGAGATCGATTGGGCGCCAGTGGAAAAATATTTTCATCCAACGGATCGTAACGCCTCTTTCGAAGGCGTTGCCGTCAATGGGAATCGGCTTTATGTGGCCAATGAACGCCAGGATGGACGAATTATCGTGATCGACCTGACTAGTTTGGAAATCGTGGATGATTTCAGCGTGCGTCCCAGCAACACCCATGCAAAGGACATTCATTACTCGGATCTTTCGTTTTATGGCGGCGCTTTATTTGCGGTGCTGCGAGAGAATCACGTTATCGTAAAGATTAATCCCGAAACCAAGCGGATCATGGCGGAGTACGACTATGCCGATGTGGAACGGCAGCCGGATGCGGCTTATGAAAACGATACGCCTACTGCAAGCCTCATCGAGGGGTTGGCCGTGGATGGCAAATATTTCTGGCTTTGCGTTGACAACAATGGCCGTACTCGTCGGAACTTTCCAAACGACACACGCCCGACTCTTTTTAAATGCCCGCGTCCTGACGCAGGCAATTAACGCGCACGAACGCGCAATCCAATCTTCTCCGGAGTATTCGCAAACGAAACCACGCCATCCTTAGCGGTGGAACCGATAAACGGATCGTTGGTGATCAGCAGATTGCCGTCGATGTCGAGGTGGTCAGCCAACGCGGCAAGATGCGCCGCGGCGGTGATGAGAACACTCGATTCAATCATGCAACCGATCATGGTCTTCATACCTTGCTTGCGAGCAACACTCAACGCTTCGAATGCCGGAGTAATTCCGCCAGTTTTCACCAGCTTCACGTTCACGCCGTGGAAGCATTGGGACACGACCGAAATATCTTTCGCGTGGTGATACGATTCGTCACCAAAAAGTGGAAGTGGCGAGCGTTCCTTCAGCCAGATCATGTCTTTGATCGGCGTGGAAGCGGGCATCGGTTGTTCGACGTATTCGACGTTTTTGTCTTGGGCAAACCATTCGATGTTCGCCAAAGCTTCTTCCTTCGTTTTCCAGCCTTCATTGCCGTCGACACGGACAGTCTTCGTTGGAGCCGCATCGCGCAACGCTTTCATATTTTGGCGATCGTCCGGACTGCCGACCTTGAGCTTAAGAATCGGATAATTGGCGGCCTCTAAAGTTTTTTTGCGAATGATATCGGGAGCATCAATGCCGATGGTGAACGACGTAATGTGTTTCTTTTCGGTGAACCCGAGACCGAGCCAGTCATAAACCGCTTTACCGGCGCGCTTTGACACGGCGTCGCACAAAGCGATGTTGATCGCATTCTTCGCGGAATAGTTGCCGTCCGCGATGGTATCAAGATACGCCATGCTGCCTGGAATGTCGTCAAAGGAAAGTTTGCTCGCATCCACCTTGTGCAGGAATTCATGTACGGTTGCCGCCGTTTCCTTGTAGCGCGCCGGTGGTGATGCTTCACCGATCCCGCTCAATCCGCCATCGGACAACTCGACAAGATAAACGGTGCCGGAGCGGCGACCGGCAGCTGTGCCGTTTTTGACGTCGGAGGCGATTGCCCATGGATTAGCGAGGATGAGTTCAGCGGACCAAATCTTGATCTTCATGCGAAAGCCGCGCAGGGTAGAAGCTTTACTACTGGGGAGCAAGCTAAGACTTTTCGGGGTTTCTCGTACGATCTAGAGCGTGTGTGCGGCTACTGTCAGCTGAAAAACGGCGCCTTCTTAAGCGGCCCCATAGTCGAACCACAAATCGATGTTCAACAGCTATTTACGGGTAAATCACCCCAATCAGGCCGACGCCGACAGATTCTTGAGGTCGGCACGAACCTGTTCATAGCTGGTGTTGTAGGCCAGAACTTCGGGGTCTGGTTCCACTCCCCAGTTCTTGCAGGCGTCCTTATAAAGATCAGGCCACCAATTTCGGTGAGCGGTGAGGCCTTCATCTCGCCACTGACGCCAGCCCATCAAAACTTTGGACCAGCATTTGTCGCCGTATTCCACTCCTTCGTGAGCTGACGAGAAGTTCTTTAGATACCAGTCGCGACCGATCCGGGCGTGAAGCACTTCGTCCGCCCAATCGAAGTCCTGGAAAGTCGCGCTCAAGGGACAAGCAGACTTCTGTCCGACTTCCCACTCGTAACGTTTGCCGGTCCTGGGCATCAAACCTTGTTCGATAAAATACAAAACGCCGTGTCGTTCGAGCGGAGACAACTGCGTGTTCAAACCCAACGACCAGGTGAAATTGATCATGACATTTTTCGGCCAATCGACGCCGATGCTGGCAAAACCAACTTCGCCCATCATCGCATGACGCGCTTCATCCCAAAGCTGGCGCGTCATGTCGCGGTAATAATCCCATGATTTTCCTTTAGTCTCGACGATGATGCTGGCCTGCATCTCGGGCACATCAATTTCGCGAAGACGCTTGTAAAACATCATCAATACCTTGGCGTCGGCCGGCTTCGTTTCGTCATAGAGAAACACCTCCGCGTTAACACCCATGTTGTACGGATCAGGAAACCGTTCGTCGCGTTTGGGTACTTTGTCATATTGATACGGCTTGGCGGAATGCTGACGTGCGATCGCCTTCGTAGTGGAATCTTTCGAACCATCGAGGTCACCGGCGGCAGCCAGCGCGTCATCCAACAAAGCGAGCCAATCTTTCAATTTTTCCCGTTGTTCTTTGCTGACCAATGAAGCGACGACCCTGCTGCCGTAATCAATCATATCCTTGATTTCAAGGAGGGCGAAGCGGCACAGACGAATGCTGGGCGCGTCCGCAAGGGGATTCGTATCACGAAGATGATTCTCCATGCCGCGTTGCAACGCCGGCAGGGCTTTTTCGTAAATTCCTATAATCAATTCTTCCGTCGTGGGCGCCGCAAGAATTTCGTCGAGGAACAAATCCAGATTCTTGTCGGGCACCACATCGAGTCCAAGAGGCGGCTCACGCATTTCGCCCACGCGTTTGGCAAAGGCGGCAACGTGTTCCGCGCAGTAATGGCCGTGCAACGAAAAGGCCATCTTCAATTCGTAGACGGGCTCGGCGGTTAACCGTGAAATGAAAATATTGTGAAGGCGTTTGAGCACCCAGTGATAACGCTTGAGCCGCGCAACGCAATCTTCGATCGAGAGGCCAGGTTTGGCCGCCTGTTCCATGGAACAAAGACCGGCGAGGACGGGAATGCCTTTATAAGATTGATAAGCCTTCATAACTGTTCGTAGCGGAAATCTGAGACGGTCGCTCTATCCGTAAATTCAAATTCTTATCGAGCGATTGGGGTACGGTATACAACATACGCCCGATTTGGTCCACAGACTGGATCAGTGGCGTAAGGAGAGATCGCCGTTTCATCCGTCAGGCTGATGCTCCCGCTATAAAGTGTTTGTCCCCGCGCGGCCCCACTGCTCAACTGCACCGACAACCGATAAAAATCATGTCCATCGTTCGTCACCGAAAGACTAAAAACGCCTTCTCCGTAGGAATCAGGAATAATCGCCCCAGCGTCGGCCGAAAGCCACGTTGGCGAAAGGTCGCTCGAATGGAGCAACGTATAGGCACGATCGCCCAGATAGGGCGAGAAAATGACGTTGGCGCTGCCGCCGCTCCGGAAGACCTTCACCCCAAGTTTTTGGTTTGCGGCGATTGGGGAAGTGCCAAGGATATATTCCTGTCCATTGGTATAACCATCCCCGTCGGAGTCGGCGTTGGGATTGGTTGTGGTATTCCCGAAATAATAATTGGCCCACCACGCGGGCATCGAACCGTCGCTGGGCAGGTCTTGTGAGCTGGCATAGGTGAACCGCACCGCATCCGTCATAACGACCGACCCGCCTTTGGCGTCGTTCGAAATACGGACAAATCCAGTCGTTCCCGTGGCGAAAGGAAGTCCCGACGCAATCAAACGCCAGCCACCACCATTTACTTGTTGATTCACACGGACGGTTTGCGAACCACCGCTGTAAGAAATGAAATAGGGAGCATTCGTGCAGCGGTTTCCGCCCTGGGGATACCACGTGTAAACATCGTATTTACCTGGCACAGGAATATTGGGCGTGAATGTTGCGGTAGCCGTAGCACTATTCGAAGCGAAAGCGTAGCTATAGGTCGTGAAATATTTATCGACCGAAGACGTGGCGTTAAACGTCCAGAAACCGCCTGTGTAAGACGCCGCAGGATTATCGACGATAATGTCCGCTCCCGCCGTGGTAAATGAATACACTCCAGAAACGTAGCCGTTCGTGCCGGCAGTGGAAACGACCTGGAAATTATATTTCGTCGCCGGCGTCAGACCCGTGAGTAGAATGGTATGATTCGTCGTGAGGATTGGATCTGTGTAAGAGGCTTGGCTGAATGTGGCCGATGAAGAAAAGGCAGCCATCGCCTGTTGTTTCGCTGCCGTCGCCGGATCGAACTGAACCTGACTATCTGCGGGAACGGTCGTCTTCCACGAAATGATCGCGCCGCGCGCTCCAGGAGTGGCCTGAACGGAATTGATGTAGGGAGAATCAATAATCGTCAGGGAAGCGTTTGAACTAAGAACCGAGCTGTTGGCATCGGTCACCAGCACGGAATAATTTCCCACGTCGTCGCCTGCCACATCGGGCACGAGCAATAGGTTGTTGGTGCCAGCCGGAATATCGCTGCCATTGAATCTCCACTGATAAAGAAACGGCGCCGTTCCCACCACGGAGACAGAAAAGGAAGCCGTTTGCTCGGCATAAACAGAAGCGTTCTGCGGATGCGCCGTGATCACGGGACCATTGGTCGGAAGGGAAACACTCAGCGTCGCCACGGAACTTGTCACCGCCCGTGTTGCGGACTGCAAAATATTCGAAGCAACGAAAGAATAAGAACCTGCGTGGCTGGTTTGGGCATTTGAAATAACGAGCGAACTCGAGGTCGCGCCCGTCATCGGACTACCATTGAAGTACCACCGATATTTCATGTCCGAACCGGTCACGACTGCATTGAAGTTCGCCGTCATTCCTTGCGTGATGGTTTGGCTCACCGGCGATTGGATCAGGAGCGGCGGGTAATTATTTGTCGCCGTCAAAACAGCGGAAGCGTCAAAAATGAAAAAGCCGTTGTTAATGTCGCTGACCAATAATTTGTTCAGACCAAGGTGCGGGTAAATCCCCCAGTTACCCTGGAAAGTCGTCGTCGGTGTTGGCGCATACGTGTCATAGGAGCCAATTCGTACCGGCTTCGTTTTGTCCGTAATATCGAAAATCTGAAGACCGTTCTGGTACCAACTCACGAACAACAGATTACTCACCACCACCGGATTGTGCGGAACATCAGCTTCGATGCCCATGCTCGCGGGTGAAATCACAAAAAAGGGAGCGGGATTGCGTCCGGTCGATGGCGATGGATTCGGCGGCGTCGTGATATCGTAGAAACTCACTTCGCCACCGGATGTTTCGCGGCAAACGATCAACGTATTACCATCTGGCGTGGGCCAACTGCTGTGCGAACTGTAACCGGAATAAAGCCGTCCCAACCACTTTGGAGGTTTGTTGGAGTTAATGTCGCTGGCATCCCACATATCCGTTTGTCCCATCGAACTGCCGGAAACACCCCAACCGGAAGTATAAAGAATCGTGTTGGTTCCCTTTTTCGCCGTTGTCATCTGATGGACTTTGGTCGTGTTGGTCGTGAGGACGCTTGTCAGGAAAAAAGGAGCGCTGGGATTGCTCACATCCACAATTTTCACGCTTAAAATTCCTGAGGATTCATGGGCCGCCAGATAGAGATAGTTCCGCTCGAGAAAAAGCGTATGCACATCGTTGAAGGCGTTGGTGAATGTCCCCGCCCTGTCCTGGGAAATGCGCGAGAGCAAGGCAGGAGCGGCCGGATTGGTCATGGAAAAAATATGCACCCCGCTGCCGCCGTTGTTTCCGTTGCCCCAGCTGCCGACATATAAAATATTGCTTCGCAAAACCCCCTGCTCGAATTGATTCCCCGTCGTGGTAGAAAAATTATAAACCGTCAGAAGGTTCGGCGACGCAGGATTGGTAATATCGAACACGCCAAATCCAAACGTCGGATACGCCGTCCACGATCCCATCAACGCAATATTGCCGTCGCCCCAGACATCACCATATCCACTGCTGGCCTGGGAGGGTTTATACGAACCAACTAAAGAAATGTTTTGTGCATGGCCATGGAAGAACGACAGGACGATCAGCCCGATCAGGAAAATGGGCATGAAACGGCCAGCGGGTCGATAAAATCGGGCCATAAGAGCAATATGACGATGTTACCTTCTTTATTGTTTCATTCAATCCCTTTGATCCGCGGTTTCCCATGGCTTTTGGTTGCTACTTATTGCCAAACACGTTGCAAAAAAGAAGTAGTCAACAATAAGGGTTGCCAATTCACCGTATTTTGATAAACCGTCGCGCGACCCCGAGATTTCTGGGAACTAAAAACTATGAAAAAACTATTCGTAAAACTCGCCGCTATTACCCTGTTGGCCGCTTTTATTGCCGGACCAGTTCAGGCTCAAGATAAAAAAGAAGGCAAACCTGCCGCCGCTGCTGAAGGCAAAAAGGCCGCCCCTAAAGGCGTCCCTGGCCACGGCAAATTGACGGCCGTCGACGCCAATGCCAAGACCATCACGATTGGTGGAAAAGACAAGGACCGCTCCTTCAACGTCACTTCACAAACCCGCATTTTCAAAGATGGCAAAGCGGCTACGCTCGCTGATGCCAAGGCCGGTGATGAAGTCGGCATCTACTACGCTTCCGAAGAAAAAGACGGCAAGCATGACTTGATCAGCCTCCGCATCGGACCCAAACCCGAAGGCAAAGGCAAAGGCGAAAAGAAAAAGGAATAACCTGATTTTTGGTTAGCTGAAGAAACGAAGGCAGCTCGAAAGGGCTGCCTTTTTTTATTTTACTAACTACGGAAGCGCTTCACGAGCAGATGGCTCTTCGCTGCCTGGAAATCCATGATGAATTCGTCGTAGCTCTGAAATCGGTCCGCAGGGTTTTTGGCCAGAGAACGGAAAATAGCTTCGTTGGTCGCCGGGCTGATATCTCCAACTAAATGATTGGGCGGTGTGAGCGGGGTGTTGACGTGTGCGTACGTCATTTCTTGAATCGCGGCTTCGGGGTCGGCGGATTGAGGCGGAAACGGAACTTGCCCCGTGATCGCGTGATATAACGTCGCTCCCAAACTATACATATCAGAGAGGAATGTTTCGCCTCCTCGAGTCAACTTCTCCGGCGCGATGTACTGCGGTGTGCCGTAAACCGCCGAGTCGGAATCCAAATGCGCTTCCGTTCCACCGAGACCGAAGTCCATCAGCTTCGGTTCGTTGTCGGTGTTGAAAAGAATGTTCCCCGGTTTGATATCGCGGTGAAGAATGTTGTGCTTGGACGCCGTTGCCAGAGCCGACCCGATTTTTTCCGCGACATCGAGAACGACCAGTTCGTCGACGCGGCCTTCGCGTTCGATCCGGCTATCGAGACTTCCGTTGTCCGCGATTTCCATGGCGATGTACGGTTCGCCTTCGAATTCATCGAACGTATACACGTGAATGATGTTCGTATGATTCAACGCCGCAATGACACGCGCTTCGCGATAGAAACTTTTTAGAACTTCCGGGTCCGCGGCGATTTCTTTCTTCAGAAGTTTAATGGCGACTTCCCGTTCCAGATTTAAATCGAAAGCGCGGAAAACAGTGGCCATGCCGCCAGAAGCGATGACGGAGCGCAGCTCGAATTGGCGCATGCGGAACGGCAGCATCACGGGATGCCCGCATTTGCTGCACGGAATGGTCTGCATCGGGGCGAGATCGCCGGAAATAAAGTTTTTCGCCCGGCACCCGCCGCAAACCACCATCTTTAAAGGTGTGCTCGCCACGTCCCAAACTGTAAATGCCCGTCGCCCTCGCCTCAAGTCTGCAAAAAAATATTCTGGAACCGTTTCTGTTGACCTAAGGCGCAACGATGCAATGGGCAAGTTGAATAAACCACGGATGAACGACGAGGGAGAGAGATATCAGGTCAGAACCCAACCGTGCGAGCCAAACAAATTGTCCCTCAAATATTAGCTTTTTCTGATCCGTGTTTATCTGTGTTCATCCGTGGTAGAAAAATCGTCCCAGCTATTTGGAAACGAAATGGAGTTGATGGAGATTTTCCGTAGACAATGGAAGATCGACGTCCGTTTTGAATTCGTTAACCTTTGTGTGCTTCGCGTGTTAACCCACAGCGGACGCGACGTTAAGAGTTCCAAGGGCGGAGAATCACGGATTTACGGGCCATTTTTCAGTTAAAATGAAGAGAAATCAGGAATGTCTTGGAACGAGACAGTGGTTTTGCTATATTACCCGCCTTGAAAAAGAGCACCAGTTCCAGTCGTTTACGTTTTCCTCCACTGCAGCAAGGCCAAAAGTGGGAATTGACCGAGTCCAACATCCAGATCGGCATGGTTGGCAAGCGGCTCGTCCATTATAAGCATTTCAAAGGCGGTTTGAAACGCGCCCCGGTTTCGATCGCTTCCATTGCTGTTCTCGAAAATTACCTCCAGACCAATAAAGCGGTTCTGACAGAAGCCCCTCCGGCTCCGGTCGAAGCGACAGCCAAGTAAGAAATCTTTTTGCGGTTCGGCATTTATTCGCTGTCGAAAGCGGAAGGCTTCCCCGTCCTCCTGAAGAGTATGGGACAAAATGTCTCACGTGGCCTGAAAATCAGGCTTGTGTCACGCCCATATCGGAAACATTCCGCGCCTCGGGGTGCCAGTCGTTTTTCTGGGGAAAGCGGCAGCGTTTTCTAAAAATCTGCCCAAAATTATCCGGAATAAATGACGTCGGAAAATTTTCCGACGGTTTTTATTCCCAATAAATGACGCCGGAAGACCGGCGGACGAAATTTATTCTGGATTTTTACCGTCGGAAAATAAGTTGGCGCCATTTATTCCCAATTTTTCCCGTTGGAAAATTTTCCCACGCCATAAATTCGGAATTTTTGGCGTCCGCCGATTTTCCCACGCCAATTATTCCCAATATTTATCGTCGGAAAATTTTCCGACGCCATTTATTCCGGATAAAAACAGTCCGCCAAAAATCCGACCCCATTTATTGGGAATTTTTACCGCCGGAAAATCGGCGGGCGGTTTTTATTCCCAATAAATTTCGCCAAATTTTTATCCTACCTTCTGCCGATCAGAGATTTACAACTAAAAATCGCGCTCGTGCGGTTCTCCTTTTCTCCCGTTCAGTCTTCAACGCTCAATTGAAGAAAACGCGAACGCCAGGCAGCAACCCCCGTTGGAAGTGGGACAAAATGACACACTTTTCGGACCAAATGAAAAAAGTGTATGGATCTCGCAGGGAAGAAGGTAAACCAGATTGATTCAGAAGGCTGGGCGCCGAAAAAGTACAAAAAAAACCGGGCTAGTTAGCCTGGGGAAGGCCAAAAAGCCCGGGGAATATTCGAACTCAGGTACAACGTAGGATTACGTAGCTAATTCGATTACTGCTGTACGGACAGCAATCGAAATCTAATGGGCTTCAAAAGAACAATTTTATCTTCAGCCCGAAATCTTCGTGTAATCCGCGTCCAATTAATCACCAACCCTTATTTCCGTCAAGCGCTTTTTACCATTTATTAATCAGGTTAATACCTGACGGCACTTCCATCTAATGCGCCTAAATACAACCTTGAGACGCTGGATTGGAATCTGAATTCAAAAAAAGATTTTGCAAGTGAGAATCTGCAAAGACTTTTTCCCTGGGCAAAAAGCTTTGTTGCCTGACAATCCGAGGCCAGTCCTTTAGGCTCCGCTCGACATGAAGAAACTCTTATCCCTTTCCGCCGCATTCTTGGTTTCCGCTTCGAGCCTGTTCGCCTGGGACTATGATGGTCATCGCCTCGTCAACGGTGTCGCCTTGCAATCGCTCCCGGCAAACTTTCCTGCTTTCGTCCTGGCGCCTGCCGCCCAGGAACGGATTGCCTTCCTCGCCGGTGAAGCCGATCGCTGGCGCAACAATAGTTCTGACCTCTGTCTGCAACACGTCAATGACCTGGATCATTATCTCGACCTGGAGGCGTTGAATGAATTCGGTTTGAATCCTAAAGCAGTCAGTCATTTCCGTTACGAATTTGCAGGACAACTATACATCGCTCGCGCGCAGCATCCGGAAAAATTCCACGCATTGGACCCGAAAAAGAATGAAGCGCACACCCACGAGCAGATTGGTCTGTTGCCCTGGGCGATTTGTGAATATTACGCAAAATTAAAATCCGGCTTTTCTTACCTGAAGACCTTCGAAGAACACGGCGGCACACCTGAGGAAATTGCGAACGCCAAGGAAAACATTATTTACGTCATGGGTGTGATGGGCCATTTCTGCGGCGATGCCGGCCAGCCATTGCACACAACCATCCATCACCACGGTTGGATCGGCAATAACCCAAACCATTTCGCAACCAACAGCAGCATCCATCGTTGGATCGACGGAGGTTATATCGGCAGCGCTGGCATCGGCTTGAAAGAGATGAAGGGTCGCATCCGGTCCGCGAAGATTTTTCCGGGCGTCGATGGTCAGGCCAAGGAAGAAGATATTTTTCCGAACGTTATGGAATTCCTCATCGCGCAAAACAAATTGGTGCCGCAGTTGTACCAATTAAACAAGGACGGTGATTTATCGGATCACGGCGCAGGCAATTCCAAAGGTCGGGCTTTCGTTACGCAGCAGCTGATCGTGTCCGGCCAAATGCTCGGAGATCTTTGGTTTTCCGCGTGGCAAACCGCCCCCGAAGACACTTATCTCAAAGGCCAATTAAGCCGGCGCAATTCCCCAAAACGGAAGTAGGGGACGGCGTATTTTGGCTGAGAAACGAAGCTTTTCTCCCAAGTGCCGGCTCAGGGATCAGGGAGTTCCCTGTCCTCCCTTTTCCTACAAGGTATTTGGCCGGGTGCCGACAGACAGGAAACGGTCGACTGGTTAAGGTGGCGTCGTCTTATGAATCCAACAATCACAACTGACGACAATAAGATGAGAATTGCTTTGATTATCGCTTTGGTCCTGATCGGAACGAGTCCTGTTTGGTGCACTCCCATGTTGAAAGGCATTTATCACGCCGTTTACAAAGTGGAGTTTGGTCCGAAATACGTGCAAGTGGCCAGCCAGGTTAAATAACTGGCCGTCAGGGTTCTGGGAGAGAGAAGGAAAAAACACTGCCCTTGTTCAACTCGCTCTTCACATGAACCTCGCCTCCATGTGCCTGCACGATATGTTTAACAATCGAAAGACCGAGGCCGGTGCCTCCCGTATCGCGGGATCGAGCGCGGTCGACGCGGTAAAACCTTTCGAAAATCCTCTCCAGTGATTCTGGCGGAATTCCCACGCCATCGTCCTCCACAGAAATTTCGGTTCGTCCTCCCTGGGTTTTTTGGAAACGCACGCTGACCTTCCCTTGTCCGCGCCCGTATTTGACCGCGTTTTCAACGAGATTAAACAATACCTGTTGCAATCTGTCGGCGTCTGCCCAGACGTGGACTTCAGGTGAGACGTTATTTTCGAGAGTAATCTTTTTTTCCTGCGCGCGAGTTTCGACGTCGTCATAGACGCGTTGCACCAGGTCATTCAGGACAATTTCCTGGCAGTTCATCGAAACCCGGCCAGACTCAAGCCGGGAAATGGTGAGCAGATCTTCGATTAGATAAATCAAGCGATCCGCGTGTTTGTCAATTTTCTGCAGAAACTGAGTTGCGACTTCGGGATTGTTTTTCGCCCCGTCGAGCAGTGTCTCTGTGAAACCTTTGATCAAGGAAAGGGGAGTGCGCAGTTCATGGCTCACATTGGCGACGAATTCCTGCCGGACGTTCTCGAGTTCCTTTAATCGCGTGATGTTATGGAGCAGCAGTAAGTAACCTTTTAAAACGCCATTGCGGTCGAGAACAACCGTTCCCGTAACCTGAAAGTAAGGCGTCTTTTCGCCGGGTAAATGCAGTTCCACATCGGAAAGATTCTTTTCTTTTTTCAATCGGTCCGCCAGCGCAAGAAGTTCGGTGCTGCGCAAGATTTCCACCAGGCTCTTTCCGCGAACTTCACCGGGAAGATTGAAGACCCGCCGCAACGATTCATTGACGAGCAGAACCTTCTGGTCGGCGTCCAAAAGGAGCACGCCTTCAACCATGCTGTTGAAAAGTGCCTGCTGTTGCGCTTGCGCCTGGGCAAATGCTTCGCCCTGCTGTTTCAGGAGAGCCGCGGTATAGTCCTGCTCGGCCCTGGCGCGGACTTTTCGGTTTTGACGCAGTTGCCACCAGCTCTGGAGAACAATAAGAGCGACCAGCGTCAAAAAAATGTTGGGCAGCCACATGGCGTTCAAACGTCCACAAATCGGTATCCCACTCCGCGCACCGTGTCCAAATACTTCGACGCCGGTCCCAGTTTGTCACGGAGACGACGCATGTGCGTATCCACCGTGCGCGTATCGACGTCTCGTTCGTATTCCCAGACATCGCGAAGAAGGCGCTCGCGCGATTGCACCAGTCCTCGACGCTCCACGAGCACCACGAGCAATTTAAATTCCGTGGCGGTCAGATCGATCTGGTCTTTGCGATAAGCAACGCTATGACGGGGAATGTCGATGAAAAGGTCACCCACGCGAAGTTGATCATTTCGTTGCGCCGAAGCCTGGGTTCGTTCGAGAAGCTTTTTGATCCGCAGGACAAGTTCGCGCGGACTGAACGGCTTGGTGACATAATCGTCCGCGCCGAGTTCCAGGCCAAGGACACGATCAATCTCCGCCGTCTTGGCCGTCAACATGATGATCGGAATGGCGGCGGTAGCGGTTTCGCGGCGAAGAATCTTGCAGACATCAAAGCCGTCAACTTCAGGGAGCATGACGTCGAGGAGGATCAATGCGGGCAGGAGTGTTTTTGCCTTGGTCAATGCTTCCGAGCCGTCGGCAGCAGAAACCACCTGATACCCCGCCTGCTTCAAATTGTAGGAAATCAACTCCAGCGCATCCGTTTCGTCATCGACCACCAAGATGGTTGTTTTCATTAAAGTTTCCTGACACCTCAAAGGCTATGCGGATCCTGTTACAACAAAAATGCGATCGTGTGACAATCCGGTGACAATTGTTACGTCAACGCTTTGTTTCTAAACAAAACGTCATTCGGATAGCGGCGCAGCACTTCAAACTCCGGCAGTTGTTTCATCAACGTGCGCAAATCCGCCTGGCCCTCGTACAATTCCTTCTCGTTATATTCGGTGTAAAAGTAACGTGTTTTCCGCAACGCCTTTTCCGCCCCTTTAATCAAATCAACCTCCGCGCCCTGAACATCCGCCCAGATAAAATCGATTTCGGTCACGCCCTCTCTTGCGCACCAGGTATCGAGTTTCATCGTGGTAACCTGAATGCGTTCCTCGAACTTGCACCAGGGATGCAATTCCAAATGCTTTTTCGGCTTTTTAATGGAGCCCGACAAATCCCACCCCGCAGGAAGCTGTTCTTTCCATTCGTCGGAAGGAACGCCGCTGCTGACAAAAAATTCGGTCGTGCCATCGACAGCGGAGATTGCAACGTCGATCAGTCGAGCGCGTGGATCGGTAACTTTCTTTTGGAAAGCCGCGCGCGCGCGTGGATCCGGCTCAAAGGAAAAAACCCGGCCTTTGGGAAATAAACTCAGGAACTGAGCGCTTTGCCCGCCGTTGTTGCAACCGATGTCGAGGATCGTCGGGTTTTCTTTTTTCAATAAAGCCGGCAGTTCGGCAGGATCGAATTCACCGGGAGTAACCTCCGGCAAGCGGGAAAGAATGTTCAGCCAGCTCATGCGAGTCGTCGCGGATAATAAATTGTTTTCGCAGGGAGAACAGAGTTTTCGCACAAATCCGCGTGACCTGCTGGTCGCGAGGTCGTAATGCTATCCGCCCGTGATCTACGCGTTCTTAGCGGCCTTGTGCTGGGCGGGTTCGGCGGCATTCGCCAGTCGCTCCACCAAACTGATTGGTGGCAGCGAAGCTAATTTTTGGCGTCTGACTTTTGCGACCGTTTTCCTGGGTATCTGGGCTTTCGCTTTGGGTGGCGGCGTTTCCGGGGTAGCATTTCCCCATTTTATTTTAAGCGGGATTATTGGAATCGGAGTGGGCGACGTGGCGTTGTTTCAAGCCCTGCCGCGACTCGGCTCTCGTCTCTCGATGATCTTAAATCAATGTCTCTCCGCACCCTTTGCCGCCCTGATTGAATGGCTGCTCCTCGGGACAACGTTGGACTGGAAGCAGATGGTCTGTGGCGCGACGATCCTCGCCGGCGTGACGATGGCGTTGGCTCCGGGCGGGCATCTCACGATCACACGACGCAATCTTTGGGTGGGAATTGTGGCGGGCGTTATCGCAGCTCTCGGTAATGCCACCGGCGCTGTTTTGAGCCGGAAAGGTTATGCTGTCGCCGAAGCGGCTCATTACAAACTCGATGGGGGAACGGCGGCGTTTCAGCGTTTAATCGGCGGACTCTTTGTCGCGGGGATTTGGTTGTTGGTCGTGAAACAGACGAGCCAGACGGTGCGTTTCACCTCCACCAGGGAAAAATGGAAAAAGATTTGGCCATGGGTTCTCGCAAACGCGGTTGCGGGTCAAACGCTGGGCGTGAGCTTTTTCCAATGTGCATTACAACGTGAGCCAACCGGCGTAATTCTGCCCATCGTTGCGTTGACTCCTCTCTTGGTCATTCCGTTCTCCCTTTACCTTGAAAATGAACGGCCGACGTGGCGATCCCTGGCGGGAGGCGTAATCGCCGTCGCGGGTGTGGCAGTGCTCCTTCGTTTGCGATCAACGATGTAACTCAGGCTTTGGGTTCCCGGGCAGGCGGAAGTTTTTTGGGGAAAAGAGACACCCATACTTCTCGGAAGACGAAAAAGGGCAGGCGAAGCTTGTTATAGAAATATGGATCTTCGCGGAAAATCGTCTTGAGCGTCGCAAGGAAAAGTTTAGGGCTCTTCGCACGTGACGCTGCCAAAATATTTAAGAACGCACGACACGAGCAAAAATAGATCGAGTCTCGAATGATCCTGGGCCTTTCCTGCGCCGGGTACAATTCCAAACCTCGAGTCTGCTTCAGTATTTTGTTCGTGATGTAATAAAATACCGTGATCTTCAACCCTGTCTGATGCAGGGAACCAGTGTGGTTGGAAACCATGTGCCGCCAGGCCGAAAGGACCTCGTCGATGTAATAGAAGTCATATTCCGTGGCAGCCTGCATGCACTTGTCCAGGTCCCCTCCGAAATCAGCTGCTTCATCGAAAAGGCCAAATTTATCAAAAACCTCTTTGCGGAACATGACGCCACTCGGCACGCAACAGGGATAATCGAGGGTCAAAAATTCCTTCAGAATTTTTTCTTTTGGAATTAATCCATCGCCAACCTGGTAGCGGTAGCGATAGAGCATCGTCCTAAAAACATAGAACTTCGGGAAAATGCGCTGATCGTTTTCATCAATCAGTTCCATCGGTGCCATGGCCACGCCCGCGGATGGATTCTTTTCCAACGCATCCACCATGAGTTCCAGACAACGCGGCTTGAGCAGGTCGTCGTCCATCAGGAACTTCACATATTTCCCCTGAACAAGGCTCGTCGCCCGATTCGTATTTCCGCAAGGGCCAAGATTCTTCGGATTTTTAAAATAACGGATGCGCGGGTCGGCCAGCCGCTCGATCATTTTTTCGGAAAGATCATTCGTGCTGTTGTCAGTGACGATCAGCTCGAAGTTTTTGTAAGTCTGGGCGAGGCACGAACGTAACGCGCGTTCCAGGAAATCTGGACGATTGTAGGTCGGAGTGCAGATGGAGACTAAGGGCGCGCTCACGATGACGAAACGACTTCCTTGAGGATAACCGAGGCAAATCCCTCGGCATCGTACCTCTTGATTTCTTGGCCTCTCACGTAGGCTTCGATTGCAGCGAGATAATTGTCGTATTGGGACTGCGGCATGCCTTTCAGAAATCTATACAATTCCTGGTAGTCTTTAAAGTGCCGTTTATCGATGAAAGCCTTGGCCGGCACTTCATTTGCAATGTCAGGAGCGCCGAGATAAACCGGAACGCATCCCGCGAACAGGCAATCGAAGATCTTTTCCGTGACGTAGCCCGGAAAGATCGCGTTTTCGTAGCAGATGGAAAATTTATACTGCCGTAAAGTCGCGTTCTTGCTCTTAACGGTGCCGCGATAGGACGAAAATTTATTCGTTTGCCAGCTCTTGAGCGGTCCACCATAGAACTTCGAGAGAAACATGTTCAGGCGCGACAGGCGGCCTTTGAAGAAAAACCGATTCCAACCTGTGCCGTAGAGATCGAATTCTTCCGGATGTTCCTGTTCAAACCATCGGATGGCATTGACGCGCTCTGTGTAGATCTCCTGTGGATGCGCCATGTATTTCTGGCTGGCAATGGTAGTGCAGAACTTTGTCTTTTCAGCCGGATTGATCTTGAAGTTCGACGGCACCCGATTCGGGAGATAGAACCGAAAATATTTCTGGTTATCCACCAGCTCCGGAATGTACGTGAAAATTTTGGTGAACGGTTTGTGATTCGATTTCCAATAATTGTCAGGACGATTCGCCGGGTTCTCCAGCTGAAGTAAATAGAGTTTCGCTTTACCGATTTTTTGCAGCTGCCGGTAATAACCGTTCAGGAAGGTTGGATGATCGAGAAAAACGACGGCGTCGAATTTCGACAATTCGTCCATGTCGATCGTTGATACCTGGTGTCCCAGTTCTCGCAGTTTTTTCCCGAGATAGACCATTGGATACCCGAGATCATCGCCAATGGGAGACGACGGATCTTCAAACATCCGGTTTCGATTGTAGTGTTTGTAAAAGTTATAGAACCCAAGATACATGGGTCAGGATTGGATTGATTCAGCAGTGGGTTTCACGTTTCGGGTCGTAATAAACCATCCAATCAACAGAATGACAAACGAGATTCCACTCATGATGGGCATCAATTGGAGCAGTTTCTCTGGAGTCGTTGCAAAGAAAAGAAGCACGACCCAATAGATGACTCCCAGAATTCCATACACCAATGCCAGCTTGAACCAGCGGCTCGCAAGGCTCCAGCTGCCAATAGCCTGGGCCAATCCGATAAAGACCATGCCGATGGCAAAGGGCGGAACCATCTTCGCCGCTTCGGGTGTATACTTCCCGAAAATCAATCGAACCAGGAACTCGCGAAGGACGATGACGCCAATGGCGCCGCAAACCAAGCCAGCCGCGTAAAGGCCGAGCATGATTTTTTGGTCTTGAAGCGCGGATCGGCCTTTGTTGCCGGAACGAGACGTAAATAACACCATCAACATCGGCCCAACCAGCCCGCTGAGCGCGCGCCCCAATGTTCCCGCAGCCGTGTAATAACCGCGCGCTTTGTCATCGAAATATTTCTGGGCGACAGGCAGGTCCCCCTGGGTGAAGAAATACGTGCCACCGACGCAGGCTGCTGAAAAGATCAGGTTCGTCAGAAACTCACGGTTCCACGGAGAAATCGGTTGGGCGCCTTTTTTAAACAGGTCTTTCCACCAATAAAGAATGGCGAAGTTTGCCAAAAGTGAAAACGTAGTGGCGGAAACAGCGATTTCCGCGTTGGGAAACGGTTTGGTCAGGATCCAGCCGAAGCCCAGCCGTAAAGCCACGGCGACCAGGCCTATGACCGCCATCCGCTGAAACCATCCCATTCCTTGTGCTAAAGCCAGGGCATAGCTCGACCACATTCCGACGAGCAAACACGCCAGCGCCGCCAACATCAGGCTCGTGCGAGGAAAACCAAAAAATTGGCTGAGGGGAGAGATCAATACCAGGGCCAAAATGGTGGCCAGTAAGGTGGCTTTAAGCAGGAAGCGCTGGCTCCCGACAATCAATCCCTGCAAACGGGCCTCGTCATTCATCGCACGGAAATGAGCAATGTAATGAACAAGTGAGGCCGCAATAATTCCTAAGGGAAGACCAAGCAGATTGATAAATCCGGGCGTGCTGTTGACGTAACCGAACTCTTTTTCACTGAGTTGACGTCCGATGATCCCTTGGAAAGCATAATTCCCCAGCCCTCCTATGAACCCAGCGACAGATAAAAGGATGCCGCTGCGCCATAATTTCACCCGGAGGTTATGGAGTCACATTCAACCGGTGTCAAGAGATGGGGGGTTCCCCTCCAAGTAATTCACCCGGTTTTCACTCTGGAAAAGAGGGCCGGCCGTCCCGGGCGGAATGGTTCATTGCTGCCAAAATCAGCCAGAAATCGGGACTCATTTTCCAAAGCTGCAAGAGGACGTCGGGACGTCCCGATCCGGATTTCCAAAGTAACATCTGTCCTCCGGGACATCCAGACAGGTCTCGTCAAAGTAACGGAG
>CBHTTJ010000026.1:0-38986 GCA_966095605.1 uncultured bacterium
TGACGCCTCTGCAGGCTTACCGAAGAGGCCATTTTACAACCACTTACGACTTTTTGACCGTTTTAAAACCGCCAAAAATAGCTTTCCCGGGCAACAGACCAATTTTTCGACCTGAGAAAAGCGCCGACCCGATTTTTGAGCGAAAATTTTGACCACTTTTCCATTCTGGAAAAACGGATCTTTTTGCATCAGGAGCGATGTGCAAAACCTCTCTACACCGAGTTCGGATTTTCCCCTTTAAAAGCTGCGAGAGCCTGTTCCCGTTCAATCAAAGTCGGATGGGAATAGTAAAAAGCGGAATAGAACCGATGCGGTGTCAGATTGCTGAGGTTCTTTTCATTAAGCTTTCGCAAAGCGCCGGTGAGGGACGAGATTTCGCGCATGGTTTGCGCGGCATACGCATCCGCTTCGTATTCGTATTTTCGCGACCACCAATGGGCCATTGGAGAAAACCAAAACGTGAAGAGGCCTCCCATCAATGAAAACAACAGGAATGCCGTGGCAATATTCCCACTATGAAATCCGAAAGGAGCGAAGACCCATTCTCTTTGCAACAGCACCGCAATGACAAAAAATCCCGCCAGCGTGCTGATCGCGGACCATGCCAGCATTTTGGGAATGTGGCCTTTCTTATAATGGCCGATTTCATGCGCCAACACGGCTTCGAGTTCTTCCGGGGCGAGTTGCTCGATCAAGGTGTCAAAAAGGACAATTTTGCGAAACCGTTTGAATCCGGTAAAAAAGGCATTCGAATGACGGGACCGTTTACTGCCGTCCATGACCTGAATACTTTTGGCGTGGAATCCCGTTCGTTCACCCAGGGCCAGCAGCCGGTCTCGCAGTGGGCCTTCAGGAAGCGGAGTAAAGCGATTGAAGAGCGGCATGATCCACAGAGGGGCAATCACGAGCATCAGCAATTGGAAAAACATCATGCAACCCCACGCCCAAATCCACCAGAAGCTCCCTGCCCAACTCACCATCTTCATCAAAAGAACCAACAACGGATACCCGAGGATCAACGCCAGGATCATCCCTTTGATTCGATCCATAATCCAAAGCTTTAGCGTCGTCGTGTTGAAACCAAAACGCTCTTCAAGTCGGAACTGCGAATACCAGGCAAAGGGAAGCCCCGGAATTGCCAAAAGAATCGCGATCGCAAACAAATAGCCACCGTCCGCCCAAACGGATGTTCCGAAATGTTCCTGAAAAAGTTTATGAGACCAGGGCAGCAACCCACTAAATAGAACCAGCAACAGCACGATCACGTCGTAGGTGGCCTCGATCTGGTGCAGGCGACTTTTCGCGAGGGTATAGTCCACTGACTTCCGGTAGTTCTCTTCCGTAACGACCGTCCGGAAGGCATCTGGAATCCTACCGGCGTGCCTTCGAACGTTCCCAGCGTTCAACCGTTCGAGCCAGATTTGCGTGGCCCATTTGGCAAAAATCAAAATTAAAACTAAGAGGACAACCATTGTCTTAACCTAACCAAATTTGAGGACCGTCAAGTTTTTCAAAGATGCGGGATCACTCCTCGATAACGAGCCAGCATCTTTTCATTGTTGCTGCCATCGCTGTTGGCACTTCCCCAAACTTCAACAACATGCCCCGCCGAGGCGGCCAACTCCACGGCTTCGACGAAGATTGAATTCAAAATAAAAGCACTCGAAATCGTGGAGGTCGGACCGGCTTTTGCCGACACCCCCGGAACAGAAATCACGGCGTCGCCAGCGATGCTGTGATTGTCGATGACCAGATCGGCCACGTCGACAAGCTTCTTTCCAGAAGAATGCCGCGAACTGAATGCGCCTCCATGTTTCAGGCTCGTGATCGCGATCACTTTCGCGCCGCGTTGTTTTGCTCCCAAGGCCATTTCAATCGGCACGGCGTTTCGGCCCGAATTTGAGACGATGAAAAGAACATCGCCCTTGGAGATCGCGTATCGAGACAAGACTTCCGCCGCGTATCCCTCTTTACGTTCCCATTCCGTGCTTTCCACAGCGCTTTCGTGGACCATCAGTTTTTCGTCCAAAATCGCCACGGCGCGGGCCAATCCACCAGCGCGGTAAAACGTCTCCTCTGCCAGCGTGTGAGAATGTCCCGACCCAAAGGTGTAGATGAACTTGTCGTTATGCAGCGCGGTGGCAACCCATTGAGCTGCTTCGGCAATCGTTACACCCTGGGTGCGATGAATCGCACTGAGTTGTCCCTGAATCACATCGAAATAAGCATCTTTTGCACTCATAGTTCAGTTGTTGATCAACCGCGTCGCCACAAGTCGGCTCTCAACAAACCCCACTCGGTCAACTGCTGTTTGACAAGCCGAAATCCATGGCGCTCCAGAAATCCATCGGGTTTCACCAACCGGTTGGCTGGTAAACTCGTCGCCACACGAAAGAATCGATACATCAACCATAAAACGACCCGTGCTCTCCATTGCCTGATGTGGCCCGAAGGTTTATGAAAATCGGAAAGCAACCAATTCGCCTGGGGTGTGGCTGCTTTCGCCAGTTTTTCGGCAATCACCGTCAATTGATCTTCGCGAAAACAGTCCAGAAAGAAGTTGGTCACAATGAGGTCGAAGCAGGATGCAGGAGCTGGCCAAACCAACATGTCGGCCTGCACAAACTGAATCCGCTCTCGATCACTGGTGCGGATATTTCGAGAGGAAACCTCAAGCATACCGCTGCTGGCATCCAGGCAGACGATATTTGCTTTCGTATTAGTCCGGAGAAGTTCTGCCAGAAACCGGCCGCTTCCTTCGCCGCAAATTAAAATATTCCTGGCTTCAGCGACATCAGGCAGGAAAGCCGTTCGGCAACGCTGCAGTTTCTCTCCCGCCAAAACCTTTTCCATCCAAAGATAATGTGGTGCCAGACGATCAAAACTCATTTCGTTCTTTGTCCGTTCCACAGATCTTTACCGCGCCACCAAAGGATCGCCACCACCGCGCCCACGGCATAGGCCGCAATGTCCCACGGATCCGCCGTCGTGCGCATAAACCGCGGTCCCACGATTTCAAAAAGGACAGACCAGATGACAAAATGGAAAACAACTTCACTGATCCGTGGATTTTCGTCGCTGGGACGAAGCTTGAACCAGCGGTGCACGAGCAAAATAGGCGGAAGCGCACACGGGATCAGGAAAAGATCATTGAAATAACCGCGGAGAAAGGTGCTGTGAACGTGCGGTTTGAGCAGCCATCGATTGATGGTGTAACTGGCGCAACCGGAGATAAACAACGGATCACGCAGATAACGGAATCGGTTCACAGCAACGCTAAGATTCCAAGGCCGAAGCCAGCGGCCAGGACGAACTTAAAGACAAGAGCAGTCATGCAATTTATATGAAAGCCCTCTACCAGACGTTGCGCAAGCGATTGTTTTTCGCACAGGCCAGAACCGTCCCGGAATTTCGCCGTTGTTTCGCGCCGTGTCTTGGTTAAATTCCTTACCGTGATATACGACGCATCCCTTGATCAATTGTTGCAAAAGGTTTGGGATGGCCACCGCATCGATCGCAGTGAAGCGTTGCGCCTGTCTCGTTTGCCGCTGGAAGAACTGGGAGCCTTGGCCGATCGACGCCGTCAGATCGCCAAAAAAGAAGCTTATAGCGGTCGGGGCAACGAGATCGTCACTTATAACGTTGATCGAAACATCAATTACACCAACGTCTGCAATGTTTATTGCAAGTTCTGCGCCTTTTACCGGACAGAAAAAGACGACGATTCCTACGTCATTACCCACGACGAAATTGACCAGAAGATCGAAGAAACGGTTGCTTTGGGAGGAACGCAAATCCTGATGCAGGGCGGGCATCATCCGAAGCTGACGATGCAGTGGTACCTCGATTTGCTGTCACATATTAAGCAGAAGTTTCCCCAGGTAAATATTCACGGATTCAGCCCGAGTGAATTCATTCATTTTCGCGAAGTTTTCAAATTGCCCCTGGAAGAAATCATCTCCCAATTTGTAAAGGCAGGCCTGGGTTCCATTCCAGGTGGTGGCGGTGAAATTCTGGTCGATCGCGTCCGGCAGCGCATCGCTCCGCTCAAAGCCATGAGCAATGAATGGCTCGAAGTCATGGATGTCGCTCACCGACTGGGCCTGAATTCTTCCGCCACGATGATGTTCGGCCACGTTGAAACGATGGAGGATCGCATCGAACACCTCGATCGTTTGCGCGTGCAACAAGACAAGAGCAAAGGGTTCACCGCCTTTATTTGTTGGACGTTTCAGGCGGAGAACACAAAGTTGAAGGCGCCGACCGTTGGCGCACACGAATATTTACGCACTCAGGCGTTAAGCCGGATTTATCTCGATAATTTCCCGAACGTGCAAAGTTCGTGGGTTACCCAAGGCCTCGAAATCGGACAGGTCGCTTTGAAGTATGGAGCGAACGATCTCGGCAGCATTATGATCGAGGAAAACGTGGTCTCGCAGGCAGGAACAACCTTCCGCATGACGGTTACCGATATGCGACGTCTCATCAGCGAACTCGGCTACGAGCCGCATCAGCGCGATAACTGGTATCGCCTGGTGAATTGATGAAAAGCGGCCCTGAGGCAAAGATGGCGTCCCCCGCTTCGGGGCAGGAACCGCATTCATCATTTCTTTTCGGACGCCACTTTTTGTTTTTTCTCCTGATCGTATCGGCGTTGCACATTCTTCTGCGCGGCTGGATTTCGGAGACAGTAGGAATTGACGATGCGGACCAGATTGTTCGAGCGCAAATCTGGAGCTGGGGTTACGGTCCACAACCGCCGCTTTACACGTGGTTGCTGAAGTTTTTTCTGACCGTGTTCGGTTATAACATTTACGCCGTCACCGCTCTCAAGGAAATCGCGCTTTTCGGTATTTCGGCCCTTGCCTATGCGAATGCCCGTTTACTGACGCGGAACACCGCCTTTTCGATCGCTGCCGCGTTGGCCATTCAATTTAATCCGTCGATTGCGTGGGAATCTCACAGGGAACTGACTCATTCGGTCCTGACCTCCTTCTTTGTCCTGACGACGATTTATTACTTTCTTCGGTTGCTGAATTCCCGCGACTGGAAATTTTATATTCTCTTTGGCATCAGCGCCGCGTTGGGAACGCTATCAAAGCCAAATTATCTCTTCTTTCTGGCCGCTATTCTGGGCGGCGCATTAACGACAAAGGAATTCCGCGCGGTTGTGTTAACCAGGAGGATGCTGGTTGCGATGGTCGTGGCCCTTGTCATTTGCGCGCCAACTCTGCATTGGATTTTGGAGCATCGCGAACTTGCCGGTTCCTCCCTTCATAAATTCAAGACCGGCGAAGGACAGGTAACGATGGCGAAGGCGCTTTTTAAGTGGGCCACGGATCTCGTGGCCCATCTTGGCCCGATTCTCGGTGTCTTCGCCTTGATCTTCTTCACAGCGCTCACAAAACCGAAACTCCATACGCCGTCAGACAGATTACTTTGGCGAACACTCCTGTGGATTCTCGGCCTGACCACAATTTCTATCGTTCTTTTTAAGGTCACCGGTTTTCGTGATCGCTGGCTGCAACCGCTTTTTGTCTGGGTGCCTTTGCTTTTGATGGGGGTCTTTCGAGAAGAACTGACCACACGTCGTTACAAAGCCATTTTGGTTCTCGGTAATAGCATCCTCTTCGCCGTTCTATTAATCGCTCCTGGGCGAATGCTTCTGACAGAACGCCTCAAGAAGAACGAAATCCTTAATTCGCCGTATCGTCAACTTGCACAGGAATTGCGACCACTGGCTCAAAATGCCGATGCAATTATTGTGGGCGATTATCGCACCGCAGGAAATCTTCGCCTCTGGTTCCCGGAGAAATTTGTGACCTCCCCGGAATTCGCAGATTTATTTCCCCAGACTCAAGGGCATGCGGTGCTGATTTGGGATAATCCCACCGGCAATCCGCCTCCAAAACTACTCCTGAAGTTCGCGGAATCTGCTTCTGGAAAAAGCCAGGCTACAGGGCAAACGAACGTCCAGAAAACTCTCAAATATCACACTGTCCGAACGATGCAGTTAAGTGTCGTTTCCCTGGAATAAGTGCCAAAAAACCGCCGTTTTTCGAAAAACGCGTCAAGATTATTTGGACAGAATTCTGTCTTTTTGACTGTCTTTTCGAGACAGACACGAATTCTTCCGGGACAGTGGACCATTCTAAAAACCCTCGTTAGACCGGCCTCAAGACAGTTTTTCCACAACTGAGACACTGATCCTTCCCTTAAAAAGCGTTTTTCAAAAATCTTCCGCCCACTTTCCCCTCTTGGCATCACCACTGCTAAAAGCATCCATGAAAATTGCGGGACTTGCTTAGGAGGCGAGTCCGAAACGGAACGAAGGGATCTCCCACAGTTTCGTTGCAATTGACCCAACACGACAGAAAGACGCTGTGCCTTTTGCACAGCATTTGCAGATGCTTTTTATGACAGAACAGAAAAATACGAAATGGTTGTGGCTTCTTAAGCGGTTCTTCGCTTTTGGGGTCTGTCTCTTTGCTCTGTGTGCGGTAGGGCGCGCCGGAGTTGCACTCACGGATATTAATCCCATGCGCATGCCCGCCATCGGCGACTACGGCGTGCGGGTGCTCACACCGACCTTGATCGAAGTGACTCTGATCAATTCGAAGGCCAAGGACCCGGCGTCGATCACCAACTGGAACTTTGTCGATTCGAGCGGCAATTTGTCGGCCCCTGCAGCTTCTGAGTTTGCGGTGACCGCGAACGGCCAATCCATCGGTGTTCAATCGGTCGGTTTCAAACGCCGTCCGATCTATGCGCCGTTGAACTGGTACGAATTGCACATCGGCAATTATCTTTATCTCCAGCTCTCCTCCGCGATTCCCGACGGCCAAACCGTCGTCGTAAAGAATCCGAGCGGAAAGCTCTGGGGAACTTCCGACAATTACACCACGACGACGGACCCGGTGCGTTTCAATCCGGCGATCCACGTCAACCAGGAAGGCTACATGCCGAACTACGTAAAAAAAGCGATGGTCGGCTATTACCTCGGGAATAAAGGTGAATTGGCGGTTCCTTCGACGACGTTCAACATCATCGACGCGAACACTGGAGCCAAGGTCTATTCCGGCACGTTGTCGCCGCGCAAAGACATCGGTTACAGCTACTCGCCAACTCCTTATCAGGCCGTTTACGAAGCGGATTTCTCCGCCTTCAAAACGCCTGGTGAATATCGTTTGCAGGTGTCCGGAATGGGCGCCTCGCTCGCTTTCATGATCGATGAAGGCATTGCCGGATTGTTCGCTCGTACTTACGCGCTCGGTCTTTACCATCAGCGCTGCGGTTTCGCGAACGATTATCCTTACACGCGCCATAACAAGGGCGCTTGCCATACCCCTAACGCCGTTGTTCCTGACATGACGTTCAGCGCGGTGAATGCCGAACTGGCGAACATGACGGGTGATTACGCAAGCAGCCAATCCGGCGCTCCTCAATTGAAGGACGTCAACTCCAGCTTGTATCCGTTCGTGAACAAGAACCCCATCAAAGTCATCGGCGGCCATCATGACGCCGGCGATTACAGCAAATACACGATTAACGTCGCGCAGCTCGCACACTCGTTGATGTTCGCTGTGGATGCGTTGCCAGGCGTTTCGAGCCTCGACAACATGGGTTTGCCTGAAAGTGGCGACGGAATTCCTGACGTCTTGCAGGAAGCCAAGTGGGAACTCGATTTCCTCGCGAACCTGCAGGATACCGACGGTGGTTTTTACTTCCTCGTTTATCCTCGCAATCGTGAATACGAAGATAACGTTTCTCTGCAAGGCACTGATCTCGGTGACTCGCAGGTTGTGTTTCCGAAGACAACGTCCGTGACTGCGGCCGGTGCTGCTGCCCTCGCGCAAGCGGCTTCTTCTCCGACCTTCAAGAAGTATTATCCGACGGAAGCGGCGAATTATCTCAACAAAGCGAAACTCGCATGGACGTTCCTCCAAAACGCGTGGAACAAATATGGCCGCGATGGCGCTTACCAAAAGATTACGCATTACGGCAATGAGTTCCGTGACAAGGACGAAATCGCATGGCTCGCGACGGAATTGTATCTCGCAACCGGCGACCAGACTTATCACAACGACTTGAAGTCGCATTACGACCCTGCTGATCCGAACACCCGCCGCTGGAGCTGGTGGCGCATGTGGGAAGGTTATGGCTGCGCGATCCGCAGTTATGCCTTCGCTGTCCGCAGCGGACGCGTGAGCGCAAGCGCTCTAGATTCTACGTTCCTCGCGAAGTGCGAAGCTGAAATCGTCGCCGCTGGTGACGACCAGGTGAAGTACTCGCAGGACAATGCCTATGGCAGCAGCTTCCCTGACGCCAACAAGCCTTATCGCACTGCCGGTTGGTTCTTCTCGGTTGACCAGACGTTTGACGTCGCGACCGCGTATCAGATCAATGCGAAGCAGTCGTACATCGACACGCTCATTGCGAACATGAACTTTGAAGCGGGTTGTAATCCGATGAATGTTGGTCTCGTCAGCGGTATCGGCTGGAAGCGCCAACGTGAAACGGTGAACCAATATGCCGAAAACGATCGTCGCGTGTTGCCTCCGAGCGGTATTCCTCTCGGCAATATCTGGGCAGGCGCGCCGTACAATTGGCAATATGGAAATACCATGCGCACGGTGGTTTACCCTTCCGACAGCGCGAGCACCGCAGCTTACGCTCCTTACGATCAATGGATCGATACCTTCAATACATCGCAGGAAATGGTGAACCCGCAACAGGGTCACAGTTTGGCCTCGATGGCATTCCTGATGGCGCAAACGTCCATCAAGTCGCAAGCGTGGAAGTCCGTTCAGGGCACGATCTCCGGTCTGCCTTCTTCGGTTCCTGCCCAGCAGCCGATCAGCGCGACTTTGTCCGCGCCTGGTGTTGACCTGAGCAAAGCGCTCATCACGTGGGAAGCACGCGATCAGGAGCCAACCGCTGCTGATACGTTCACCTTCTCGGCGATCAATACTGGTCCTCAATGGGTAGAAGCAGAAGCGTTGTTGCCTGATGGACGTCGCGTTTTCGCGAAAGCGGACTTCAATGCCACCACGGCTGTGAACACTCCGCCGAACGGCGATCAATCTGCTCCGTTAAGCGCGAGCAATGATCAGGCAGCTCTGTATCACCTCGACAACAGCTATGCTGATGCGACAGGGAAACAGCCAGCTCTGACCGCTTCCGGTGGCGCGGCATTTGACACCAGCAACCTGGGTTGGATGACGACTCGCACCGGTGCGAACCTGCACTTCCAGGCGATCGGTCAACAAGCGACGGTTTCGTTCCCTGAAAGTTCCGTTTGCGCGAATGACACCACGGCCATCGTTCTCGATGCCATGGTCTATGTGAATGCTTACAAAGGATACAATGTTGCGAACAGCAAGCTCATCTCGTTAGTCAACAACTGGAACTCCAGTCTCGAATTCAACGAAGATATGTATGCCGGCCCGGTCTTCCGCGGCGGTAACAGCTGGGACGTTCGTGGCACCACGGTGTCTGACGCTCTGACCAAGAACGTGTGGCATCATCTCGTCATGACGATCGACAAAACCGGTTACTCGGTGAAAGTCGACGGCAAGACGGTTGCCTCCCAGGCCAGTGGCGATCTCGCGAACTGGTTGAACAGTGGTACAGCGACCCTCACCATCGGTAACTTCGATGGTTGGGTGGACGAAGTCACAGTGAAGCACATCGGCACCAGCACGCCTCCTACCGGTGGCGGTGGCTCGGGCACGAACACGCCTCCTGCGACAGTTTCTGCTCCGACGATCTCGCCGAATGGCGGTACGTTTACGAATTCAGCCACGGTCTCGCTCGCAACCACGACGTCCGGCGCCACGATTCGTTACACCACCAACGGCAGCACGCCGACAAGCAGCTCCACGCTGTATTCTTCTCCGTTCACGCTGAGCACCAGCGCGACGGTCAAGGCCATTGCCTTCGCGAACAGCACGAACAGCTCTGTCACAAGCGCCAGCTTCGTCATCACGACGGGCAGCACCGTCACGAATACACCGCCGACGAACAGTGTTCCGGCAGGTAATTCCGCCAGGTTCGTGAAATCTGACACGACCACGACCGGTAATTGGAAGAATGTTTACGGTAACGACGGTTACGTCGTCATCGGTGACAACACCAAGACTCCGAGCTATGCGTCCTTGACGTCAAGCGGCAAGTCCGACTGGGTCTGGAATTATTCCGACACGAATCCGAACTCGCTTCAAACCGTTGCTTCCAGCACCCGCATCGCGGCCTGCTGGTACACCGGCGACAGCATGATCGCTGACATCAACATCACCGACGGAAATGCGCATCAAATCGCGCTGTATTGCACCGACTGGGATAAAATCGGCCGTGCGCAAACGGTGGAAGTGCTCGACGCAACCTCGAACGCTGTCCTCGATTCGCAAACCGTTTCCAGTTTCAGCACGGGTCGTTACCTGGTCTGGAACGTCAGCGGTCACGTGAAAGTTCGTGTGACCCGCACCGCCGGCAACAACGCCGTGATCGAAGGTCTGTTCTTCGATCCGTCCATTGATTCGACACCCACTACGCCTCCGACCACGACGAACACACCTCCGGTCGTCGTGACGAATACGGCCCCTGTGGTGACTGTCGCCGCAAACAACACGAGCTTTGTTGCTCCTGCCAGCGTCACGCTCACCGCGAACGCCACGGACAGCGACGGCATTGCCAAGGTGGAATTCTTCCAGGGCTCGACGAGCCTCGGAACAGTGACGAGCGCTCCTTACACATTCGTCTGGAACAACGTCGCTGCCGGTAACTACACGGTTACCGCGAAGGCCACGGACACGCTCGGCTTGAGCACCACGTCCTCCGCGATCTCGGTCTCGGTGACCAATGCTCCTGTGATTGTCGCCACGCCGACGATCTCGCCGAACGGTGGAACGTATACGAATTCAGCCACGGTTTCGCTCGCAACCACGACGTCCGGCGCCACGATTCGTTACACGCTCGACGGCAGCACGCCGACTAGCAGCTCCACTGCTTACACCGGTGCGTTCACGCTCACGAACACCGCTACAGTCAAGGCCATCGCCTTTGCGTCCGGCATGACCGCCAGCTCGGTTTCGAGCGCAACGTTCACGATCACGAAGCCTGTGGTCGTCGGTAACTCCGCGAAGTTCGTGAAAGCCGACAATACCACACGCGGTAACTGGAAGAACGTCTACGGCGCCGAAGGTTATACGGTTATCGGTGACGTTACGAAGTCTCCGTCCTACGCGACGGTCACTCCGACTGGCAACTCCGCCTGGACCTGGTCGTCATCCGACTCGAACGCCGGATCGTTGTTGAAGGCGTCCACGACCACTACTTCGCGCGTCGCAGCTTGTTGGTATGGATTCAACAGCTACACGGTGAACATCAAGATCACGGATGGAAAAGCGCATCAACTCGCGGTTTACGCTCTCGACTGGGACAAGCTCGGTCGTTCGGAAACCATCGAAATCCTTGATGGCACCACTGGCGCGGTGTTGAACAGCCAGACGGTCAGCAGCTTCAGCGGCGGCCGCTATCTGGTCTGGAACATCAGCGGCAATGTTAAAGTGCGTGTGACTCGCACTGGCGGCGTGAACTCCGTGATCAGCGGTATGTTCTTCGACGCAGCCCCGGTTCTGTAATAAAAGCAAAAAAGCAAACGAGCTGGCCTGGTAACGAAAGTTGCCAGGCCAGTTTTCTTTTCCCCTACCCCGGCAAAAATCTCTTTGCGCAGTTGCCGTTCTCCCGTTTTACTCTCGGGCGCATGAAACAGAAAGCTTACGCCGCCGCAGGCGTCGATATCGATCTCGGTAACAAAGTCAAATCGACCCTGCCTCAACTGCTCGCCTCCACGCATCGTCGCGAGGTCCTTGGCAAAGTCGGCGGCTTCGGTGGTCTGTTCGCGGTGGATACCAAAAAATATAAACAGCCGATCCTCGTCTCGAGCGTCGACGGGGTTGGCACTAAGTTAAAAATCGCTTTCGCCATGGATCGTCACGACACCATTGGCGCCGATCTCGTCAATCATTGCGTCAACGACATCGCGGTCCTCGGCGCAGAGCCGCTCTTCTTTCTCGACTACCTTGGCACCGGCAAACTCGAGCCACACGTTTTCAAGGAAATCATCCAAGGCTTTGCCCGTGCCTGCGCCGAAAATAATTGCGCCCTGATCGGCGGCGAGACCGCTCAGATGCCCGGCTTCTATCAGGCCGGCGAATATGACGTCAGCGGCACGATTGTCGGCGTGGTGGAGAAATCCCGCATGCTGGACGGCAAAACAATTCGTCGCGGCGACGTGGTGATCGGCCTCAAATCCAGTGGGCTGCACACCAATGGTTATTCTCTCGGGCGCAAAATTTTCTTCGAACAATTGAAGTTCAAGCCGACGAGCCGCGTGGCCGAACTCAACAACACCATCGGCGACGAATTGCTCAAAGTGCATGTCAGTTACGGCGTGCTGGTGCAGAAGTTGCTGAAGAAATTCAATCCCGGCAGCACGCGCAATGTAAAAGGTCTCGCGCACATCACCGGGGGCGGTTTCGTGGATAACATTCCACGCGTCCTCCCGAAGAACTGCGATGTTGTCATCCGCAAAGGTTCATGGGACATGCTGCCGATCTTCCAGATCATCGAGAAGAAAGGTGGCGTCGATGAAGCCGAATTGTATCAGGTCTTCAACATGGGCATCGGCATGACGGTCATCGTGGCCGCGGACAAAGCGGACGCGATTCTGAAGTTTGTCCGCGCTCAAAAGCAGGAAGCCTGGATCATCGGCGAAGTTGTGAAGGGCAAAGGCGAAGCGCGAGTGGAATAGAAATGGTGGGGCGAGGCTCCTGCCGCACTGCCATTTAGTTAGGGAGGCGCTAAGACGGACCGCGGCTCTACGAGCCGCAGCAATGTTCGAACGAAGACCAGCATCATTTTCTTTTGCGACTGGCTTCGAGAACGTTTCATCTCCGGAGTAGCACGCGGTTTCGGGGGTGGTTCGGAATGCTGAAAACTTTCTCTATGACCACGTCGCTGCGGCTCACAGAGGGGCGGCCCGTTGCCGTTCTCAATTTCTTAACTAAATGGCAGTGAGCTCATGCCGAGCCCTGAATTTTTTCTCCGCTGTCAGCTTCAGAAAAACCCGGAGGAGAAAATCTCGAGTCTGCGACGTTCCAGAAAAAGTTGCCGCAGTTTGGAGCCGACTTTTTCTGAAACGGAAAAACCTCGCGCCAAAAATCTCCACCCATTTCTGAATCAGAAAAACTCGCCGCCAAACTGCGCCGGGTTTTTCCGAAGCAGAAAAAGTCGGCGGAAAAAATCTGGAGGTTTTTCCGATCCGGAAAAAGTTGCCGCGAAAAATCTCCAACCTTTTCCGTTTCGGCCAAAACCGACTTTTTTTCGATCCCTATTGCATCCGGATACTTGAAGCCGCTCCATTTTTACCCCTCCGTTCACCAAAACCAATGGACATACCGAAAAATATTTACGATCCCAGGCCGTAAAACCACCCCCGTTTTTCATACAGGTCATTGATAATCAACCACTCACGACGCCAAAAATATTTTTCACCCTAAAAAGTAAACCCGCAGTAGATGCGGGTTTGCTTTTGTTAAGCTGGTTCCGTTCGAAAGTAGAAAACTCGAACAAACGAAGACGGGATCATCGCCGGTGTTGAATGGACCGCTTAAGTGTCTGTTGCACTGAAAACTGCGACCCTGACGCTTCGTTGCAGATAGAAAGGTAGTAAAAAAGTATGAAAAATGAAATAGCAAAAAGCATGAATGGCCAGGTAGCCGGCGCCAAGAAATTGGCGGTAGGTTCGGCGCTCCTGGGTCCGGCAGCGATGCCACACAATACGGAAGAAGCCATCAACGCAGATGTCGAGGCCGCCGAAACGGCCCGCCAAAACTGCGAAACCGGCCGAAGTCTGTTGCGTGGACTCCGCGCGGCGTTTGAAACAGCACGTGTGGCCGCCCGTCGTCTGGCGACCTTTGCCCGTGATGCCCTGAAGCCAACCTTTGGCACAGAGTACACGCCGGCATGGGACGTCACGGGCATCATCGGCACATTGGAGATCCCCAAAAACGTGGATGATCTGATTGTGTTAATGAACACACTCGCGGCGTTCTTCACGGCGAATCCAACATTGGAAATAGCCGTGCGCAACATCACGGCAGTTCACATCCAGGCGCTCGGCGACGCCCTGGCCGATGCGCAGGCAGCGGTCATCACGCAGGAAGCCACCGTGGGACAACTCGTTGACA
This sequence comes from uncultured bacterium, assembly GCA_966095605.1. GTDB lineage: Bacteria > Verrucomicrobiota > Verrucomicrobiia > Limisphaerales > JACDHS01 > CBHWET01. Next base: position 14,253 of record CBHTTJ010000026.1, read on the forward strand.
CTCGCGATGCGGCCTTCGCAGCGTTGGTGAAACGGATCCGCGGCGTGATCGACGAATGCAACCAGGTGCTGGGTCCTTTGGATCCACGTTGGAAAGCGTTCGGCCTGAACATGCCCGGCGCCGAGGAAACACCGGACCAGGTCGAAGGCCTGACGGTGACGTTGCTGACGCCGACGACGGCCGCGCTGAAATGGAATGTGCCGGCCCGCGCCAGCTACTTCCACGTGTTCCAACGCGTCCACGGCACCGACGACGAACTGTTGTTGATCGCCACCCCGGATGATCCGAACTATCCGTTGGAATCGCTGCCCGCGAACACCACGCTCGACTTCGCTGTCTCCGCCTTAAACGACGGCGGCGAAGGCCAGATGTCGCAAGTGGTGACCATTACAACGCCTGCGTAAGAACGAAGTTCAAGGTTTGAAGTTTAAAGTTCAAAGTTGAACCATGGAAAAATCAAAGCCACCCGGGAAACTGGGCGGCTCTTTTTTTTATTTAGGCGGCTCGGAAACAATATCGTCCTCGTCTCCCAAAACTTTGTTCTTTCCGGCGGAGCGAATGGAGAAGCTGTTCGTGCCAAGCTTTTCGATTTGAAAAGGTGTTTGCCACGAATCCAAAACCTCTCCGTTCGCATTCGTGCGGATCGCGACGAGAAAAACTGTCTTCGTGGCATTGGAACCAGCCAAGGCCTGGAAAATCTGGCGATTATCGCCTTCCGGCAGGACGCCGTTCGTTTTGGCATAAGCCTCAATCGATTTGGCAATGATCTGAAGTTCAGCGCTAGTCGACGTGGTACGGGAAAAATTTTTACCGGCAAACATCAGAACGAATCCGCCGATCAGTCCCCAGAGTATCAGGAAACCAATAATGACGGGCAGCTTGGTAGGAAGCGGTTTCTTGCTCATGGTCAATTCACGGCGAGCGCCTCATCCCAATCTTTCCAGACGGGTTCATAACCCAATCGCCGAATCACGGTGGCGATTTCTTCAGGGGAACGTTCGTCGGCAATGTTGAACTGGCCCGTCGCGTTTGTCGCATTGTCACCGGCGGTGGCAAACTCGCTCGCGCCTACTTCCACGATACGACCACGAACGGTCTGGTGAATTTTTTCTTTGCCGGCGCCCGTGTAACCGCCAGGTTCCGTATGGCTTCCGGCACTGATCAAGGTCACGCCGAGCGGGAACAAACCGTCACGAAGTTTTGCTGATTCGCGCGTAGAAAGAACAAGCCCAACGTCCGGGAACATCATCCGAAAAGCGCAGACCAGTTGAACGAGTTCGCGATCGGACATGTGCGTAAGCGGCTGGAATTCACCAGCACAGGGACGGAGCCGCGGAAGAGAAATGGTGACCTGCGCCTTCCAGCAATTGCGCAACAAATAATCCGCATGCGCGGCAACACACAGCGCCTCGACGCGCCAATCACTTAAACCGTAGAGAGCACCAATGCCGAGTCGACGAAACCCGGCGGTGTAAGCGCGTTCCGGTGTTTCGAGGCGCCAATCGAAATTTCGTTTCGGTCCCGCCGTGTGCATCTCGCCGTAAATCTGGCGATCGTACGTTTCCTGGTAAACGACCAGTCCATCCGCCCCAGCCTCGACAATCGGGCGATACTCTTCCGTTTCCATCGGCCCGACTTCCAACGACACACTCGGCACCTCGGCGTGCAACGCGCGCGTGCAGTCGGCGAGATAATTGTTCGAGACAAACTTGGGATGTTCTCCGGCCACGAGAAGAATGTTGCGAAAACCTTGTTCCTTCAATGCCCGTGCCTCGCGCAAGACATCTTCAATGGAAAGCGTGACGCGCAGGATCGGATTGTCCCGTGAGAAACCGCAGTAGGAACAGTTATTGATGCATTCATTGGAAACGTAGAGCGGCGCAAAGAAACGAATGACTTTCCCGAACCGTTGCTGCGTGATCTGCTGCGAGCGACGACAGAGCGCTTCGAGGTGCTCCGAGCTCGCCGGGGAAATCAGTTGCGCAAAATCGCTGAGGGAAAAATTGCTGTTACCAATTAGACCTCGGACTTGCGTCGAGGTCGTCGAAAGCGATTGCTTGAGCAATCTTCCGAGCGGCAACGCATTGAATTCAGGGACAAAACTCACAAGCCCAATTTAAACAAAGAATCAGAAGAGGAAACCAGAAAAGGTTCTATCACTCAAAAACGTCAATCTCCTGCCTGCCGTGGAATCATTTCAATAACGCCCGATAGAACCTCGGCAAGGTATTTGTAGAAGGAGATTCCACGAAGCGCACCCAGCCACTCGAAGCCGTCACTGTTGCCTGTGGTTGCCAGGAAGCCAAGTCGGCCGACGCTTGAATTTCATAGTCGCGTTTCGGCTCCGCCAATAGATCAAATTGCGCGTTGCCATTGGCGAGAAGGGTCGGAAACAGAAATTTTCCAGGGACTTCGGGGGTTTGCGACACGAGCACGGTGGTTATTGATCCACCGCCAACTGAAAGACCGACGATATTGCTCAAGCCAGGAGGAATCGTTGCTTCACCATATTGATTTCCTCCCCACGCAACCATCGTTCCATCCGCCTTCAGCGCGATGCAGTGTTGTTCTCCGGCAGCGATCGCGACGACATTGGTCAGCCCCGGAGGAACATTGGTTTCGCCGTGGGTGTTCTGTCCCCATACCACCACAGTGCCGTCCTGTTTGAGAGCCATCGTATGAAATTCGCCAGCCGCAACGGCAACCACATTGGACAAGTCAGAAGGAACCGTGGTCTGGCCATAATTATTTTCGCCCCATGCGGCAACTGTTCCGTCACTTTTCAGCGCGAGGCTGATGCCGCCACCCGCCGCGATCGCAACAACATTACTCAAGCCCGGTGGCGGGACGCTTTCCCCATCACCTCCGTCGCCCCAGCCGACTACCGTACCATCATTTTTCAAAGCTAAACTGTGCCAGCCGCCCCCGGCGATTGCCACGACGTTGCTCAACCCGGACGGAACATTCTTCTGGCCGAAATAATTGTTCCCTAAACAAAGGACGGTTCCATCCTTTTTCAAAACCATACTGTGCCACGCGCCGGCTGCGACGGAGACGATATTGCTTAATCCAGGAGGCGGCACTCCTCCCCAAACAGAATCTGAGCCCCAGATTTCCACAGTTCCATCAGCTTTCAGTCCAATGGCATGTTCCGCCCCCGCTTGCATCGCCACAAAATCTTTTAAATCACCGGGAGTCCTCGCCGAACTGTAACCATCGTATCCCCAGGCCGTAATTGAGCCGTCAGCCTTCAGCGCGAGCCCGTGATCGTCGCCCGCTTCAACGGCGACAACATTGGAGAGACCTGCTGGAATTTTTAATCCATCATAGTTTGTATCGCCCCATCCGATAACTGTTCCATCATTCTTCAAGGCAAGAGTAAAACCATAGGTGGCACTCACCGATACGATGTTGCTGAGACCGGCCGGTAAATCCGAATTGCCCCAGCCGACGACAGTTCCATCGGCCTTTACAGCAAGGCTGTGATAATATCCTGCGCTGATGGCGACCACATTGCTTAGTCCCGCCGGCACCGTGCTTTGTCCTTGATTCGGGAAACCGGTAGAGCCGGGTCCCCCTGCGCCCCATGCTACAACGGTGCCGTCACTTTTTAATGCCAGAACGTGATAGCCGCCGAAGCAGAGACTTACGACATTGGACAGACCCGCAGGGATATTGGTTCCGCCGAAACTGCCGTATCCCCAGATCATGATCGTGCCGTCGTTTTTCAAAACAGCGGATTGATCTTTCCCGGCAAAAACTCCGACGATATTCGTCAATCCCGGAGGCACATTGGTTTGACCGTAATGATTATATCCCCAAGCCCGCACCGTCCCATCCTGGAGAAGAGCCATGCTGTGGTAATCCCCGGTGGCAATCTGAACGACATTCGTGACGTCCTCCGGAACGTTGCACTGGTCATCTGAATTATAACCCCACGCTACGACCGTCCCATTCGTTGTGAGGGCGAGGTTATGATCGCCGGTCGAAGATATTTTTTGAAATCGCTGGCTTTTGGCAGCCACCGGATTCGCAACTTTATAGCCCCACTGGAAAACTTCAGCAGACCGGACAGGAAAGGCGAAGCAAAGAAAGAGCGAAAGCAGCCCGATAGGAACGAAATTCAATTTGGACCTAAAAAAGGAATTGCACATAAGCCACACCAGATGCCCCGCAAAACTACAACGTTGAAACAATTTCCGGCAAGTCCTCAGAGAACTAAACGGTCTTAAGGAAAGACCCGACTTTATTGATAATGCGGTGGCTTGGCATTGGTTGATTTGATGCGTTCAAGCTCGGCGTTTTCCACACTTTCCGAAAGCTTCGCCAGCTGTCGTTTGAAACGATCCAGCTCGCGCGTTTGTTGCACGAGCACTTCATTCAATTGCTCGACCTGGCGTTCCAGTTCGGCGACGTGGCTTTCGAGTTTCTGAATGCGTTCGGAATCTTCGGGCATATCAGTGGAGAACAAATTTGCGGTGACGCGCGAACACGCCGCGCAACGCCTGCGAGGTTTCGTCCTGAATCGCCTGTACTTCGCGGTAGGCGGCAACGTTTTTGGCATTCGGGGTCGCTGTTTCAGCTTTATTCACCTGGACGAACTCATTGGTGATGTCATTGATGGAAACTTTTTCGCCCTGTTGTTGACGCCAGCACCAGAGTGCCTGCAATGCGGCGCCGTAAGCTGCACCTTCCGAAACTTTAAGCGTCACCACTTCCGCATTGAAAACATCGGCCATGATCTGACGCCAGAGTTTTGATTTTGCACCGCCACCAGTCGCACGAATCTGTTTTGGTTTTACACCGAGTTCGGCGAGACGACGCAAACCGTAATTCATCCCGAGCGTCACACCTTCCATGGCGGCGCGAGCAAAATGCGCGGCCGTGAAGGTGCGCTGATTCGCTCCCAGCCAAACGCCTGTGCCATCCGGAACGTTGGGAGTGCGTTCGCCTTCGAGATACGGCAACAGGATCAAACCTTCCGACCCGGCGGGCACTTTCGCGGCTTCGGCGGCAAACTTGTCGTGGGTATAGCCGAAATCTTCGCGAACCATCTCCGTGGCCACGGTGACATTCATCGTGCAAAGCAACGGGAGCCAACGATTCGTGGAATCACAAAACGCGGCGATCTCACCCCGTGGATCGATGATTGGTTTTTCCGAGCAGGCGTAGATGGTGCCGCTGGTGCCAAAGCTGGCAGTGATGACACCTTGTTTTGTATTTCCCGTGCCAATTGCCCCCATCATGTTGTCGCCGCCACCGGCACTGACAATCACGTCGATATTTAAACCGAGTTCCTGCGCGGTGCTCGTCTGAAGAAAACCGACCGGACGATCGCTCGATTGCAACGACGGCAGTTTGGAAGCGAGATCCGAATCTATCGCTTTCAAAACTGCATCCGACCACTTGCGAGTTTTTACATTCAACAACGCAGTGCCGCTGGCGTCGCCATACTCCATCGATTGTTTTCCGGTGAGCCAGAAATTCAAATAGTCGTGCGGCAAAAGAATGCTGGCCAGTTTCGCAAAGTTCTTCGGCTCGCGTTTCTTTAACCAGAGAATTTTTGAAGCAGTAAAACCAGGGAGGACAGCGTTGCCGAGTTCTCGAATCGTGGCCTTCAAACCGCCGAGCTTCGCCGTAATCTCTTCGCATTCTGCGGCGGTCGAGGTGTCGCACCACAACTTCGCGGCACGAATCACTTCGCCGTTGTTGTCGAGAGGAACAAAACCGTGTTGCTGTCCGCTGACGCCGATGGCTTTGACTTCGTTTGCCTGGGCTTTGGCTTGTTTGAGAGCCGCTTTGATGGCTTTTGCGGTGGCGGCGCGCCAGGTGTGAGGATGTTGTTCTTTTGCACCGGGAGGAAGGTTCGGGATTAAGCCGTACGCTTCAGAAGCAGCGCCGAGAACTTTGCCATTCTTCGCGTCGACGACGAGAACTTTGGTGGATTGTGTGCCGCTATCGATTCCGAGCAAAAGTGTTCGCATAATCATTCCAGTGTGCAGGAACTGGAGTGAATACAACACTGGCGCACGCGCGCAAGTTTAACTTTGCGGCGATTACTTGACGGAAACCACCGCTGGTGCACTCAGATTGCCATAACGATTCACCGCCGTGACCGCAACCGCATCGATGTCCTCTTCAACTACCAATTTGAGATCCTCGGCGGGGAGCACTTCGGTGGTCCATCCTTCCATGCTGTGCATCTGAACCACCCATAGCCATGGCTTGCTGACCATCGGGTCCTTCTTTCCATCAGCGGATTTGACCTCGACCGGTTCGCCCGGATTCCATCGGGCATTCAACTGCTTGCCTTTTTTCAATTTCAATTCCGGCTGAGGAGGAAGATTCGTGCTGAGCCAGGGATAAGAAGGCGCAAGAGCATCGTGAACATACGCTTCGGAAACGAGCGCCTCACCAAGCCCCGCGTCGTTATTCAAAACGCGCTTCAGGTTCCAAAGGATATTGCCCGTGGCGCCCGTTTGTGCGCGGGTGAGTTTAATCTGATTAATGATTTCCTCAGCCGTCCATTTGCCGCTGACGTGGCTGGTGCTGTTGCCGGGCCAGATATGACGGTGCTTCGGATTTTGTTGCGTCCACCATTTCAAAAGCACGGGATAACTTTGTTGAGGCGCATCAATCGCCCAATAAAGTTGTGGAGCGATATAATCCATCCAACCCTCGTAAATCCATTTGCGCGAGTCGGCATAGAGAACGTCATAGGCATCGAGTCCCTTGATCTGCGGCGGCACACCGGACTTCCAGATTCCGAATGGGCTGATGCCGAAGCGAACCCACGGCTTCACTTCCTTGATTTCCTTGTGCAGGCGTTCGACGAGGATGTTGACATTGTCGCGGCGCCAATCGTCCCGCTTCAGTTTGCCCCCCGTTTCGATATATTTCTTCCAGCTCGGTTCGTCCGGAAACTCCGTGCTTTTGGTGTGCTCGTTTACCTGCTCGCGATACGGATAAAAATAATCGTCGAAATGAATGCCATCGACGTCATAGCGAGTGACAATGTCGCGAATCACCGCGCAAACGTGATCGCGAACACCTGTTTCACTGGGGTCGAGCCAGAGATGCTTGCCATAGCGACGAACCCATTCCGGATGTTTCTTGCTGATGTGATCGGCGGAGATGTTCTCCTTCCGCCCATTCGAGAAAATATAAGCACGATACGGGTTCAGCCATGCATGCAGTTCCAATCCACGTTTGTGTGCTTCTTCCACCGCCAACTCGAGAGGATCGTAATATGGGTAAGGAGCTTTACCCATTTCACCCGTTAAAAATTCCGACCAGGGTTCGAGTTGCGATGGATACAAGGCATCGCAGGAAGGACGGATCTGGAAAAAAACAGCGTTGAATTTAAGTTCAACCACACGATCCAAAATTCGGATCAATTCAGCGCGTTGTTGTGCCACCGGTAGACCTTTGCGGGATGGCCAATCGATATTAAAAACGGAGGCAATCCACGCACCGCGAAGTTCGCGACCTGGAACCGGAGGAGTCGGCAACGCAGAAGGGTTTTCTGCCGCGCAAACTGATTGGAGTACCAAAACGCCCAATAAACTGAGCGCAATGGATCGAATGCGGGTGAACGTCATATGTTTGGGGTGCCTGAGCGCCGGAAAAAACGCAAGCGGCATTATTAACTAGTTGGTTGTTGTTATGGATTATTTTTTACGATCGCTGGCACACTGGCCGTTCCGTAGCGATTCACTGCGGTGACAGCGACGACCTCGGGAAGCATCGGAGAAAGTTCGTTGGTGGTTAACGTATGGGACAATTGCGTCGGGGCGAGAACGTGGGCCGCCCATTTGCCGTGCGTGCAGGTCTGGAGAACCCATTGGCCAAGATTTTCTTCCTTGGAACCCCAGGACAAAGTCATTACCCCCTTTTGTGATTTGACGTTCAGCGTGGGTTTGGCCACCGCCTTGTCGTTGAGCCATGGATAGGTGGGGATGATTGCTGGTTCCTCGTAAACATTGGTCAGAAGAACATCGGCGACATTTCCTTTATTCCGCATGAGCGGTTTCATGCTGAAATGAATGTTGCCGCTCGCACCCGGTTGATCGCGTGTGATCTTGATCTGGTTCACCAGTTCTTCCGGTTGCCATCCGTCGCCGACCTTGCTGGTGTAATTGCCGACCCAAAGATTACGGTTCAAAGGATTCTGTTCCGCCCACCATTCCAGAAGAATCGGATAACTCTGGGCGGTTTGCTCGATTTTCCAATAAAGCTGCGGCGCAAAATAATCGCACCACCCGTTGGTCAGCCATTTCCTGGAATCGCAATAGAGTTTCTCAAACGGATTAAAGCCCGAAACGGTTTCCGGAAAGCCAGGTTGCCAGATGCCGAATGGACTGACGCCAAATTTCACCCACGGCTTGGTCGTCTTGATTGATTTATAAATGCGCTCGATCAACGTGTTGACGTTTTCCCGGCGCCAATCAGCGCGCTCCAGTTTTCCGCCGCTTTCCTGGTAAATCTTCCAACTCTTATCATCTGGAAAATCGATCGTTTCGCCACTGCCGTTCTTTTCCGGATACGGATAAAAGTAGTCATCGAAATGCAACCCATCGATGTCGTAACGCTTGACGATGTCGTTGACTACCGTGAGGGAATAGTCCTGCACCGATTTCAGGCCCGGATCCATCCAAAGGTGGTCCCCGTACTCGACGATCATTTCCGGATGTTTTTTGCTGACATGATTGGGAGCCAGTTCAGACTTGCTGGTGGGATGCTTGGCCCTGTAGGGATTTAACCACACGTGCAATTCCAATCCACGTTTGTGGGATTCCTCCACCGCAAGCTTTAGAGGATCGTAGAACGGCTCCGGGGCACGGCCTTGTTTGCCGGTCAAATATTCCGACCACGGTTCAATTTCCGAGGCATACAAAGCGTCACAGGCCGGGCGAACCTGGAAAATAACTGCGTTGAGGTTTAGCTTTTTTGTGCGGTCCAAAATTGCGATCAGCTCTTCCTTCTGGGCTTCGGTGCTTAGGCTATTCGTTGAAGGCCAATCAATGTTCGCCACGGTTGCGACCCAGACTCCACGAAATTCCCGGTTCAACTCCGGCACCGGATTAGTGGAATCAGCCGCCTCAAGGACACCAACAGGAAGCAGAAACATGAGGGCGGCAACAAACGAAAGTCTCAACAACATAAAAGGTTAACGCAATTGGGCGCAAACCATATACGACTTGGTTTGGACACCGCAACAGCAGAGTTGATTGTGACCGTAACAACCGGCTCAGGGCTGGTAGATGGCCGGTGTGCTGGCGATACCGTATGCGTTGATGGCGGTAACGGCGTAGACCTCCGTTCCATCGTTCTGCAAATTCACACTGGTTTCGGTCGCAGGCAGAATCTCCGTCGTCCAACGATTGCCAACTCGCTTCTGCAAAACCCACTGTCGGGCTGGATTTCGCGAACTGACTTGCCACGTCAACCGAGGTTGTCGGCCGTGCCGTTTTAAAGAAAAGGAAGGTTTCTCCGGTGGAATATTGGAAAGCCACGGCGATGCCGGGACCAGAGCGGGACCGGGATACATATTCTGCAACTCAGCCGCCAGTCCTTTGGGACTCTTCATAATCGTCCCCATGTGATAATGCATATGCCCCGTGATGCCGACGGCTGAGCGGGAAATCTGAATCTGATTGACGATTTCCGATGGCTTCCATGTTTTGCCAACGTCATCGGTTGAAAGCCCCGGCCAGACATGGCGACGGAAAGGATTTTGATCCGACCACCAACGCAGGAGAACCGGGAAACTCTGTTCCTTTTTATCAATCGGCCAATACAGCTGCGGAGCGAAGTAATCGCACCAGCCGTTCAACAGCCACTTGCGAGAATCGGCGTAAATTGCTTCGTAAACATCGCGCCCGACGATCTGCGGAGGGTTGTGCGGACGCCAGATTCCCGGGGGACTGATCCCGAATTTGACCCAAGACTTGGTATCTTTGATCGTTTGGTAAAGGCGCCGGACAAATGTATTCACGTTCTCACGCCGCCAATCGCTCCGGCTCATCTTCCCGCCACTCGAAAGATATTTGTTCCAAGTGATCGAATCATCGAAGTCGAGAGCCTTGCCGTCCGGACCGTTTTGAGTGCCCGGATAAAAATAATCATCAATCTGGAGGCCATCGATGTCGTAACGGCGAACGATATCCTGCGCTACACGCAACGTGTAATCCTGCGCCGCCTTGTCGCCGGGATCGAGCCAGAGGAACTGCCCATGTTTGCGGGTCATTTGCGGATTTTTGCGTCCGATATGATTTGAAGAAAGAATCTCCCGCTCCGAAACTCGCGCCCTAAATGGGTTGATCCACGCATGCAGCTCAAGGCCGCGTTGATGTGCTTCGGCGACCGCGAACGCCAGCGGATCATAAAAAGGTCTCGGAGCTTCGCCCATCTTGCCTGTCAGAAACGGTGACCATGGTTCAAAGGAAGAAGCGTAGAAGGCGTCGCATTCTGTGCGAACCTGCAAAATAATCGCATTTAAATGAAGTTTTTCTGCGCGATCCAACAGGCCGATTAGTTCAGCCTTTTGCTGGGCAGTGCTCAGGCCTCGTTTTGAGGGCCAATCGACGTTGAAAACAGTGGTAATCCAGGCACCGCGAAACTCACGAGTGACGGCGGGTGGAGTCACGGCGAAACTTTTCTGCCGGACACTCTCCGAGTAACTGGCGGCGAAAATATCTCTGGCGACAACCAACGAAAGAAAGATGGAAAGGAGTTGGGTGACTCGACGCAGCTGAAAACTCATATTAAAGTGTCGAACATTTGCAGCTTTAATCGTCTTGAAAAGACATTTTACTCGAAAACGGAAAATTACGGGTTTCCCTTAACCATCTACCGGCAAGCGGGCAGAAGGCATCCTCGGGTTCGGGGCTGAGGTTTTCGAACGGAGAAAGGGCTTTTGAATCGATATTAAAGCCGAAGCCCCCCTAACCTTCACGAGCGGAATTTTTATTTCGGTAATCGCGAGGGGAAAGGCCCATGGTCTGGCGAAATTGCCGGCTGAAATAGTTGCTGTCCGAAAATCCGACCCGAAAAGCAATGTCCGTGATGCTTTCGTTCGTGCGACGCAACAGTGACGCGGCCCTATTGATGCGCAAATCAATCAGGTGAGCGATCGGAGATGTTCCCATTGCGGCGTGAAAGAACCGCAAAAGGCTGCGACGGGACATCTGGGCGATTTTGGCCAATTCGTCCAGATTCAATGGTTTGTCGTGATTCGATTCCAGGTGACTGATGGCACGCGCAATTCGGAGCAATGCCTGGGAATCGGGATGCGATGATTGTGCGTAACAACGGGAAAGAAACCCGACGATCTGCATGAAGAGCGCGGTGGCCAGACATCCGAAGCCCGGCTTACGCGTTTTTAGTTCCACTTCCAATTGATCGGCATAATTGATCACCACTGCCAGTTCTTTCGAGGAAAGACGCAGACGACTCTTGAATCCGTGGCGTTTTCGCAAAGCGGGTTCGAGATTGAACAACGCATGAAATCCAGGCAATGAATTTAAGTCAGCCCAATCCATGCGCAGCTTTTGGGGATCGTAGAGAATATTAATCAGCTGCAGCCTCTGCATATCCCGGTAGTCGTGGGCTCGCGGTCCGCTGATCACAAAGACATCGCCAGCGGATAACGTCCACGACTCCGCGCCCACCACGTGCAATCCGTGTCCACCGGTCACAATGACGATTTCGGAAAATTCGTGTCGGTGCGGACCGAAGGGCTCCTGTGGTTCACGTCGTTCCACGGAAAGAGGAAAACCATCGGCATGAAACCATTCAGATTTCTTTAAGACACGAATCATGGAAAACGAGCTCTTGGCACTTTTGTGCTAATTGTCGGCACGATTGTCAAGGAGACGCGTCCACGATCTGGCTACAAAATGGTTTTCTAAAACCATTCATGAATCGTATGAGCAGAATCGAACAAAGTTTCAAGCTGGCGAAGGAACGCTATGCAGAATTAGGCGTTGATGTAGACGCCGGGCTGAAAAAGCTCTCCACGATTCCTATTTCTTTGCACTGTTGGCAGGGAGACGACGTTGGTGGCTTTGAAAATTTCGGTTCGGAATTGGGCGGGGGTCTGGCAGTGACGGGTAATTATCCAGGCAAAGCACGAACGCCCGATGAACTCCGGGCTGATCTGGATATGGCCTTGTCGCTAATTCCAGGAAAGCATCGCCTGAATCTTCATGCGTTTTACGGCGAGTTCGGCGGTAAAAAAGTCGACCGCGACGCCGTTGGTCCTGAACATTTCAAGAATTGGATCGACTGGGCGAAAACGAAGGGAATGGGGATGGATTTTAATCCGACCTATTTCGCCCATCCGAAAGCGGCCGATGGTTTCACTTTGTCGCATCGTGATAAATCGATTCGGAAGTTCTGGATCGAACACGGGATTTGTTGTCGGGAAATTGGCGCATCCATCGGCAAAGCGCTTGGAAAAACCTGCGTCACCAACGTTTGGATTCCTGATGGCTACAAGGATACGCCCGTCGATCGCAAAGCCCCACGCGAACGATTGGAAGATTCGTTGAACCAAATCTTTGCAAAATCTATTTCACCGAAGCTCAACATTGATGCGGTTGAAGGAAAATTGTTCGGCATCGGCTCGGAAAGTTACGTCGTCGGTTCGCAGGAATTTTATCTCGGTTATGCGGTAAAAAACGAAAAACTCGTTTGCCTCGATGCCGGGCATTATCACCCGACCGAAACGATTGCCGATAAAATTTCGGCCGTTTTAACGCACCTCGACGAAATTCTCCTGCATGTCAGCCGAGGAGTGCGCTGGGACAGTGACCACGTTGTCGTCCTCAACGACGATCTTCTCGCGATTGCACAGGAAATTGTGCGTGGTGGTTATCTTGATCGTGTTCATATCGGCCTGGATTTCTTCGACGCGAGCATTAATCGTGTGGCGGCGTGGGTGATTGGAACGCGCTGCATGATCAAGGCGTTGTTGATTGCGTTGCTCGAACCAACGACTCAGTTGCGACAATTTGAAGCCAATGGAGACTTCACCTCCCGCCTGGCGTTGCTCGAGGAAATGAAGTCGCTTCCGTTTGGCGCTGTATGGGATTATTACTGTGCGAAACAGGATGTGCCTGTAAACGAGGCTTGGCTGAAAGAAGCCAAGCAGTACGAGACGGACGTGCTGTCGAAGCGTTGTTAAAATGGAAAACACGCTGCTCAGGTTAAACGATATCAAGAAGTCCTTCCTTGCGGTGAGGGCTTTGAAAGGAGTTTCCTTTGATCTGAAGGCAGGTGAAGTTCATGCGTTGCTTGGAGAGAATGGCGCAGGAAAATCGACGTTGATCAAAGTAATCACGGGAGCGCATCAGCCTGATAGTGGTATTATTTCGCTGAATGGAGAGCCCGTTGGCAAATTGTCGCCGTCGATCGCGCACAAGTTAGGAATCGCTGCCATTTATCAACAACCGGCACTGTTCCCCGATTTGTCCGTTGCCGAAAATATCGCACTCTCGTTGGAGCCACCCAAGACCTTTCGTCGAGTCCGCTGGGCCGAACGACGACAACAAGCAAAACAACTGTTGGCTCGTGTCGGTGCGAATATTGATTCCGAAGCAGAAGTGCGAAGCTTATCCATGCCAGAGCAGCAGCTGGTCGAAATTGCAAAAGCCCTCGGCAGTGGGGCTCGTATTTTGATCATGGACGAGCCAACGGCTTCGTTGACGCAAAAGGAAGTGAAGTTGCTTCTCGGTGTAGTGCGTGACCTGCGCGCCAGCGGGGTCGGCATTATTTACATTTCGCATCGCCTCGAGGAAATTTTCGAAATCGCCGATCGAGTGACCGTTTTGCGCGATGGTGAAAGCGTAGGCACCGCCGACGTCTCAACCATCAACGAAGCTTCTTTGATCAAAATGATGGTGGGCCGCGAAGTTGCGGCAATTTATCCACCCGCGGAAGGACAGCCCGGCGACACTGTGCTTTCATTAAAAGATCTTTCCTGCCTCGCGTCGAAAATTCATCACATCGGTTTCGACGTGCGTGCCGGAGAAATTTTTGGACTTGCCGGCCTTGTCGGTGCGGGACGAACAGAGCTGGCCCGCGTTCTTTTCGGGATCACGCCCGCCGACGGAGGTGAAATAATTCTAAATGGAAAACCGGTCCACCTCCACTCTCCTGACGACGCCGTTGCGCAAGGTATTGCGTATGTCCCCGAGGATCGGCGGCGTCACGGAGTAATCCTGGAGATGCCAATTGCCGCAAACATCACGATGGCAATTCATCATCAGTTGTTTCCGGGAACGTGGCTGCGTTTCCGCAAAGAACAGGAACTCGCTGAAAGTTACATTCGCGATCTGCAAATAAAGACTGCTGGCCCAGAGGCGCCGGGCGGTTCTCTGTCAGGTGGTAATCAACAAAAGGTAGCGTTGTCTCGCTGGCTGGCTACCAGGCCAAAAGTATTGATCCTCGACGAACCCACCCAGGGTGTCGATGTCGGTGCGAAGTCGGAGATTCATAAAATCATTCGTCGCCTCGCGGCTCAAGGGCTCGCGGTCATTATGATCTCGTCTGATTTGCCAGAAATTCTTGGGATGAGCGATCGCATCGGAGTAATGCGGGGAGGAACCATCAGCGCCATTCTCAACGGCAAAACCGCAGACGCACACACAGTGATGGCTGCGGCGCTCGGACAAACCGAAAGGAACGCCGCATGAAGCGTTACTTTCGCGAAATCTCTGTTGCGACGGCACTGGCATTATTGTTGATCAGTTTGGCCATCTTTGCCCCGGCGTTTTTTCAACCGCAGCCACTGCTTTCCCTCGTCACTCGAGAAGCCCCAACTCTCGTGGTCGCTTGCGGAATGGCGCTTATCATCATTGCGCGGGAAATTGATATTTCTGTGGGCTCACAATTCGCTGTCTGCAGTGTGTGTGCAGGCTTGCTCGCCGCTCAGGGAAAATCTCTGCCGCTGGTGTTTGGTTCATCGGTGGCGCTTGGCTGTCTCATGGGGGCCATCAACGGCTGGCTCGTTGCCGGGCTGCGACTCCCTTCCATTGTTGTCACGCTCGCAACCATGGTAACGCTGCGACAAGGGCTGAACATGGCGCGCCAGGGTGAATTCGTGAATCTCCCTGATGGGGTGCAATGGTTCGGTTTGAGTCAGGTTGCAGGACAATGGACTTTGGTTATCGCAGCATTGGTTTTGTTGGTTCTTCTCGCGCTCGCTTCCAAACATCTTTCTGCCGGTCGATTTGTCTATGCCGTGGGGACGGATGCCGAAGCAGCTCGCCTCGCTGGCATCCATCCTCAAGGTGTAACGTTTGCGACGTTCGTTTTCATCGGCGCCCTCACTGGTCTGGCTGCGATGATGAATATCGCTCAGTCCCCGCAGGTGCAGCCACTTTCCGGCACCGGCCTTGAATTAAAGGTTATTGCCGCCGTCGTAGTAGGTGGGGTCGCGATTTCCGGCGGACGCGGCAATCTGTGGGGAGTATTTGTTGGATTGCTGCTGCTGGCATGCGTAAGTCCCGCGCTCACGCATCTCCACATCGAAGCTTATTGGGAAAAAGCGATCCAAGGCGCGATCATTTTGTTGGCGGTAATCGCGGACGGTGTTCGCAGTAGAAAACAAAGAGCGTGATGACAAACCAACAACAGCCCTGGAAGAAAGTTCTGCTGCGGCACGAGACAATCCTGCTGTTGGTTCTCGTCGTGGAATGGCTGCTCTTTTACTACTTTGGGACAACGGTTAATCGCAAGGGAATCACGGTCGGTTTCGGAACGATGGATCGTCAATTCGATATCCTCCGTCATTCATGCGAAATCGGCCTGCTTGCCCTCGCGCTCACGCCAATCATTTTGTCTGGTGGTATCGATTTATCCGTAGGCTCGCTTCTTGGCTTTTCGGCGATCGTTTTTGGAAAACTCTGGCACGACGCTCAATTATCCATTCTCATGGCGGCCGTTTGTTCGCTTGCGATCGGCGCTGCAGCGGGCGGTCTGAACGCAATCTTGATCACGACATTGCGATTGCCTCCGCTGATCGTCACGCTTGGAACTTATTCGCTGTTCCGCGGATTGGCCGAAGCGATTACGCATGGTTCGGTAACCTACACGGATTTCCCCAGTTCATTTTTATTTCTCGGACAAGAACGTTGGCTGGGATTACCGACGCAAGCATGGCTGTTCATCCTGGTCGCTGTTGCCATTTGGTTATTGGTCCACCGGACAACCTTCGGGCGCTCCTTCCGTGCGATTGGTTTTGCGCCAGAAGGAACACGCTACGCAGGCATTTCGGTGGAACGTCGGTTAATGATGGTTTACATCCTCGCGGGCATTATCTCCGCGCTGGCAGCAATCATTTACACGGCCCGCCTTGGACAAGCTAAAGCGGATGCAGGAATGGGTTACGAATTGTTTGCCATTACCGCCGTGGTTCTCGGAGGAACAAGTATTTTTGGCGGCGTCGGTTCTGTGCATGGAACGTTGTTAGGCGTTGCCGCCATCGCGGTTCTCAAAAGCGGGTTAGCTTCCCTGCCTATTGTCATTCGACACAATTGCGCGGAGGAACTCTCCGGGATGATGACCGGAGCCCTCCTGTTGCTCGCGCTTTGCAGCACGGTGCTGCCAAAACTCTTGTCAAAGTGGCGGCTCGCTCGCCAGAATTTGTCTCTCCAATCCCAAAATCAAAAGAACGCATGAAAAAGATCCTTGCTTCACTCGTCGTCGCCGGTTTCGCACTGGTCGCCACTTACTCACACGCAGCCGATCCCAAGCTGGTGATCGCCCTGCTGCCAAAAGCCAAAGGGAATGCTTACTTCCTCTCGTGCAAATCCGGCGCAGACAAGGCCGCCAGGGAATTAGGAATCGATCTGCTCTTCGATGGTCCAACCGACTCCAACGCCGCGAAGCAGAATGAAATCGTCGAAAACTGGATCACTCTCGGGGTCGACGCAATCGCCGTAGCAGCCGAAAACAAAGAGGGCATTTCCACCGCCTTGCGCAAAGCGCAGAAGTCCGGCGTGAAAGTCATCACTTATGACGCCGATTCCATGCCGGATGCGCGCAGCTTCTTTGTAAACCAGGCCACGCCGGAAGGCATTGGTTACACGTTGATGGACGAAGCCGCACGTCTTTGCTCGAGCGAAGGTGAATTCGCGATCATCACCGCAACTCTAACCGCCGCGAACATGCGCGAATGGCAAAAGAACATCGAAGCTCGCCTCAAAGAAAAATATCCCAAGATGAAGCTCGTGGCGACGCGCCCTTGCGACGACTTAAAGGACAAGGCCCAGAGTGAAGCGACCGCTTTGATGAGCGCCAATCCAAACTTAAAGTGCATTATGGCGATTTGCTCGCCGGGCGTTCCGGGTGCAGCTGAAGCTGTAAAGCAAGCGGGCAAGACCGGCAAAGTTAAAGTCCTCGGACTTGGTTTGCCCAATGAAAACAAACGCTATGTGCACGAAGGCGTCACTGACAGTGTGATCCTTTGGAATACCGAAGACCTCGGCTACCTGACTGTTTATGCCGCCAGCAAATTGGCAAAAGGGGAATTGAAGCCCGGCGACAAAAAGGTCAAAGCCGGCAAGCTCCGCGAATTTGAGATTCAGGGCGACAACATTATGCTCGGCAAGCCGTTCATCTTTAATAAAGCCAACATCGATCAGTTTAATTTTTAATTGGCGCCAACCGCCAATCGAAGTTTTTTCGATTGGCGGTTTTTATTTTTATGCGTGGCCTTTTTATTGTCGGTTCAATTATCGGTTTCTCCATCTGTTCACTGTCTGCGACCTTGCAACCGGTTCATCTGCGCTGTGAGTACCTCGAGAATCCGGTTGGTATCGATCGCGCCACTCCGCGCTTTAGCTGGGAAATTAAATCCAACGATCGCGGTGTGAAACAAACCGCCTACGAAATCGTTGTCGCGAGCACGGAAACGAAATTAAAGCAAAACGAAGCTGACCTTTGGGACAGTGGCAAAATTGAGTCAGATGATACGACGCAAATCGCCTATGCGGGCAAAATGCTTGGCTCCCGACAGCAGGCTTTTTGGAAGGTGCGCGTTTGGGAAAATGGGAAGAAGGTTTCAACCAGCGAGCCAGCTTCCTTTGAAATGGGAATTCTTATACCAACGGACTGGAAGGCTATCTGGATTGGTCGCACGACCGACACGAATTATGAGGCTGCGCCGTTTCTTCGAAAGACTTTTGCACTCGAGAAAAAAATTAAAAAAGCGCGCGTCTACATTTGCGGTCTCGGTTATTACGAATTGCATCTCAATGGGAAAAAAGTCGGCGATCATCTCCTGGATCCGGGTTACACGCGCTATGATCGACGGGATCTTTATGTCACTTATGATGTAACCAAAGATCTTCAGAAAGGCCGCAATGCCATCGGCGTGATCCTGGGCACGGGCTGGTATAATTGTCACACGCGTGCTGTTTGGAATTTTCACGAATCCCCATGGCGTAGCGCACCAAAACTTCTCCTGCAATTGCACGTCGATTACACGGACGGCAGCAGCGAAGTTGTCGTGAGCGATACGTCATGGCGGACTTCCACTGGCCCCATCGTTTTCGACAGCATCTACGGGGGAGAAACCTATGACGCTCGTTTAGAGGTTCCGGGTTGGGACACCGCGATGTTCGACGATTCAAAATGGGGACCGGCAAAAGCCGTGGAAGGTCCGAAAGGAAAGCTGTCTGCACAAGTGCATGTGCCGATCAAAGCATTTGAAAAGATTCGGGCCGTGAAAATTTCGGAGCCGAAGCCGGGTGTTTTCGTCTTCGATATGGGACAAAATTTCGCAGGCTTTTGTGAATTGAACATCACTGGAGCGTCGGGAACAAAGGTGCAACTGCGTCATGGCGAACGTTTATTCGAAGACGGTTCTCTGGATACTCGCGACATCGAGCAACACGTCAAAAAACTGGATAAATCTCAAACTCATCAAACCGACACTTTCATTCTGAACGGGCGGGGCGCCGAGAAACTGCATTCGCATTTCGATTATCACGGCTTCCAATACGTGGAAGTAACTGGTTTTCCCGGAAAGCCAACGGCAAAGAATCTCACGGGGATTTTTATTCATTCCGCGGTTCCGCCCGTGGGAAAGTTCGAATGCTCCAATGATCTCTTTAACAAAATCGCCCGCAATGCGCGCTGGTCTTACTTAAGCAATTTACAAGGCATACCGACCGACTGTCCGCATCGTGAAAAGAATGGCTGGACCGGTGATGCTCATCTCGCGGCTGAACAAGGATTATTCACGTTCGACGCCAGCACCGTTTATTCAAAATGGATTAACGATCTCGACGAAGAACAAGCGCCGAACGGAATGCTTCCCGGTATCGTTCCAACCAGCGGTTGGGGCTATTCGTGGGGCAATGGGCCTGCCTGGGACAGTGCTTTTTTACTGATCCCTGACTACATGCATCAATATTACGGTGACACGCAAATCCTGCGCGATCATTTCGCAGGGTTTAAGCGTTACGTTGATTATCTCACCAGCAAGGCGAAAGGCCGAATCGTCGACATTGGCTTGAATGATTGGGCTCCTTACAAAACCAAAACGCCCGCCGACATTACCTCGACCGCCTATTTTTATCGCGACGCCCAGATCACCGCCCTCGCGGCAAAATCTTCGGGCAATGACGCCGACGCGCAGAAGTATGCGAGGCTCGCGAATGAAATTAAAGCTGCGTTCAACCAGAAGTTTTTTAACAAAAAAACCGGCAGCTACGGCAACGGAAGCCAGACCGCACTCAGTTGCGCACTTTATCAAGGTTTGGTTGAACCGGAAAAGAAGTCTCGCGTGCTCGAACATCTTGTTCACGCTGTAGAAACCAACAACTGGCACATCGATACCGGCATTCTCGGTTCAAAATATCTTCTGAACGCGCTTCTGGAAAATGATCGCGCCGATGTTCTTTACAAGATTGCTGCGCAAAAAGATTTGCCGAGCTGGGGTTACTGGATCGAACAAGGCGCAACCACGTTGTGGGAACAATGGAACGGCGCAGAATCCCGCAATCACATCATGTATGGCGATATCGTGGCCTGTTTCTATAAAGCGTTCGCGGGAATCCGTCCGGATCCACAATCGCCCGGCTTCAAACATTTCTGGATCAAGCCGAATGTTGTCGGCGACTTGACTCACGCGAAGGCTGAATACGATTCCATTCGCGGCAAAATTGTGAGCGATTGGAAGGTCGTTAAGAATGAATTCCGCTTGAACGCGGTCATCCCCGCCAATACCACTGCGACCATTTCCCTCCCGATTCCCAACCAGGCCGATGTCCGTGAAGGCGGTAAATCCGTGGACAAGGCTAAAGGCATTCAGTTCGTTCGTGCGGAAAACAATCGAACCATTTTTGAAGTCGGTTCCGGAAATTACACATTCGCTGGCCCGCTCGCGAAATAGAGCGGCGAATTTTATATGAACAAAATCGTGTTGGCGCTCTTTAGCGCTGCTGTCACCGTTGCGCACGCCTCGGTTAACGTTGGCGACCTGCGTTGCGAATATCTGCGCAATCCACTGGGTATCGACGAAAGCAAACCGCGTCTCAGCTGGGTGCTTTCTTCAAAGGAACGCGGCGAGAAACAAACCGCATACGAAATCATCGTCGCGAGCAGCGAAAAGAATCTGAAGCCGGCCGACGCCGACCTCTGGAGGAGCGGCAAAATTGAATCTGACCAATCCATTCACGTACGCTACGCCGGACAGCCGTTGTCATCGCATCAGGAATGTTTCTGGAAAGTGCGCGTCTGGGGTGCGGACGGCAACGCTTCGAGTTGGAGCAAGCCAGCGAAATGGACAATTGGCCTTCTCAACGCTTCAGACTGGCATGGGCAATGGATCGGCAAAGAAGATTCCGAGCAAACCTCCAGTATCTCGGGGACGTCATGGATTTGGTATCCCGAGAAGGATGTCAATCCCTCGGACAAAGCGCCGATTGGCCGCCGTTATTTCCGTCGCAGCTTCGATCTGCCAGCCGATCATAAGGTCGCCTCCGCAGAATGGCTCGTGACCGGTGACAATCATTTCAATGCTTTCATCAACGGTGCCCAGGTCGGCATCGGCAACAATTTCAAGGCCGTTTCCAGCTTTGATATCGCGGATCGTTTGCATGCAGGAAAAAACGTTCTCGCGATTGTCATCAATAATACCGGTGACGCTCCGAATCCCGGCGGCGCACTCGGATTGCTCAGAATTACCTTCGCCAATCACCCGCCGTTGTTGATCCCTACGGATGAGACCTGGAAAGCGGCAAAGAAGTCGACGAACAACTGGGAGAAAGCAGACTTCGACGATTCCAGATGGAAAGCAGCGAAAAAGTTGGGGCCGGTGGGAATGGCACCGTGGGGACAAATCAGCACGCCTGAAAATCGTCGCCTCGCAGCGCGTTATCTTCGAAAAGAATTTTCGACACCGAAATCGGTGCGCCGCGCCACGGCCTATATGTCGGGTCTGGGTCTTTCAGAGCTCTACATTAACGGGAAAAAAGTTGGAGACGCCGTGCTCTCTCCCGGCATGACGGAGTACGACAAGCGTGCACTTTACGTGACCCACGAAGTCACATCCCTGCTCCATCGAGGACCGAATGCGATCGGCGTAATTCTTGGCAACGGGCGTTACTATGCGCCGCGACTCAGCGTCCCGACGACGACCCGCACTTATGGTTATCCCAAACTGATGTTCCAGTTGCGCGTTGAATACAGCGACGGCACGACGGAAGAAATCCTGAGCGACGCGAGTTGGAAATTAACGGACAAAGGACCTATTCGTGCGAACAACGAATACGACGGCGAAGAATACGACGCCCGCATGGAACTGAAGGATTGGTCCAAACCCGGGTTCAATGACAGTGCCTGGCCAGCGGCTACGCTCGTAAAATCGCCCGGCGGCAAAGTCACTGCCGAAATGGCGGAACCGATTCGCGTCACAGAAACGTTGAAGCCGATCTCGATCAAAGAACTCAAGCCCGGCGTATATATCTACGACATGGGTCAGAACATGGTGGGCTGGTGTCGTCTCACCGTCTCTGGACCGAAGGGAACACAGGTTTCCATGCGCCACGCGGAGCAGTTGAAGCCGGATGGAACCTTGTATCTCGACAATCTCCGTTCCGCAAAAGTAACAGATACCTACACTCTGAAAGGCGAAGGCCGAGAAGTTTACGAACCGCGCTTTACCTATCACGGTTTTCGTTACGTTGAACTCACTGGATTCCCCGGCAAACCTTCCATCTCCACACTCGAAGGTCGTTGCGTTCACGACGATCTCGAAAGCGCCGGCGAATTCGTCACCTCCAATCCACTGCTCAATCAAATTGAGAAAAACGTCAAATGGGGTCTGCGCGATAATTACCGCAGCGCACCTACCGATTGTCCGCAGCGCGACGAACGCCAGGGCTGGCTCGGTGACCGCGCGTTCGAATGCAAAGGAGAAACCTACGTCTTCAACACCGACACCCTTTACGCGAAGTGGCTCCGTGACATGGCCGACACGCAACGCGATAACGGCAGTATCTCCGACGTTTGCCCCAGCTACTGGCCGCTCTACAACGACAACGTGACCTGGCCCAGTGCCAGCATCGTCATGCCGCAAATGTTGCATGAGCAATTTGGCGATGAAGGCGTCGTCGCCCAGCATTATCCATCGATGAAGCGGTGGATGGATTACATGAGCGGATTTATCAGCTCAAACAACATCATTTCCAAGGATAGTTATGGCGACTGGTGCGTGCCACCCGAAGAACAAACGTTAATTCATTCCAAGGATCCGAAACGCCAGACCAGCAAGCCGCTGTTGGCGACCGCTTACTTTTATAACAACTGCCGCCTCATGACGCGTTACGCCAAAATGCTTGGCAAAACCGACGACGTCGCACGCTACACGTCTCTCGCCTCGAAATTGAAGACGGCGTTCAACAAAGAATTCTACAAACCCGAACTCGGCCAGTACGACAACGGCACGCAAACCTCGTGCGTTCTGCCGCTCGCCTTTGGACTCGTTCCGGATGATCAACGCGAGAAGGTTTTCAATCACCTCGTCAAAACCTTCGATGCTACCGGCGGCCATATCGCAACCGGTCTGGTCGGCGGACAATGGTTGAATCGGGTGCTCACCGAGGGCGGACGCGCCGATCTTTGCTATGCGATGGCGACGAAGACTGATTATCCGAGTTGGGGTTACATGATTAAAAAAGGTGCGACGACCATCTGGGAACTTTGGAATGGCGACACCGCGGATCCGGCGATGAATTCCGGAAACCATCTCATGCTCGTGGGCGACCTGGTGATCTGGTTCCATGAGACGCTGGCGGGGATCAAAGCCGACCCTGAACAACCCGGTTTCAAACACATCATCATGAAACCTGAACCGATCGGTGACCTCCGTAATGTTCGCGCCACGCACCGTTCACCGTATGGCTTGATTGCCAGCGATTGGAAAAAAGAAAAAGACACCTTCACCTGGAACATTACTGTTCCCGCCAATACGACGGCGACGGTTTACGTCCCGGCTAAAGATCTGCAAAGCGTAACCGAAAGCGGAAAACCCTCGGTGCATGCGAACGGTCTGAAGTTTGTGCGAATGGAAAAGGGCCGTGTCATTTTCGAAGCAGTCGCCGGGGCATACCATTTGCAGGCTCGTTAACGCGCCTTGGAGCGGGAACGTCCACGTCCCCGGAAAAAGCTCGATCGTGATCGCTAAAAAAACCTGCCATCACGGTCGAGTCCACATTGCTGCGGGTCATAGACCGGCGGTCGGGACCGCGGGTTTGTCACCCGCAGCGGTCTCCGGATTCAGGTCCGATCTGAAATTTTTTGGGCACCTCCCGCTAACCGGGGACGTGGACGTCCCCGTTCCTTCATACCCAACGAGGCACCAACCGCATTGCTGTCCTCATCTCACGATCGAGTGGTTCGTAGTCCGGATGTTTGGCTGCAACAAAATTCCAGTACCTTGGCGAATGATTCATATGCACAAGATGACTTAGCTCGTGAATAAAAAGATATCGCACCAACTCCGGCCGGAGAAAAAGTAACTTCGCGTTGAGGTTGATATTTTTCCGGCGAGAACAACTTCCCCATCGAGTTCGTTGCAAGCGCACGGCGGCATCAGCGAAAGGTAATTGAATTTCGACACTCACCGCTTTGAGCCAGGGAACCAACGTTTCCACTCCACGTCGACTCAACCAAGAACGCAAGGCGCGTCGGCAGGCGAGTTCGCTGGAGACGTTTCCTGATATCTGGAGCGAGCGAGTTGATGGATTTTCTTTGAGCCGCACCGATTTGGACTCCGAGGGGCGATAGGTCACACTCCAAATTTCATTGAGAGCGGTCAGATGAATCTCCCAAGGTAATATCTCCATCGGCTCCGTCGGTGCCTTTGCCTGGTATTCGGCAAAGCGACGTCGGATCCGTTCGATCCATGTTCGCTTCTTTTCGATGATCGCCGGAATGTTCTTCAGGTCGTAACCCCACGGCACGACCACCTGCAAACCGCCACCGACCGACATTCGGAGGTATACATTTCGCGCTTTATGACTGACGCGTAATTGGTAGGGAGTTTCTGGCATTCGGACAGGAAAAGCTTATGAGACCTGTCAAATAGTGATAATCCAACACGGAAAAATGTTAAATGAGATTAAAACGCCCTTTTTTGACGGAAATTTTCCTAAATCCCTGATTTACAGTCTTGTAGAAAGTGCTTCGACGCGTCGACGGCTTAATTTCGTCCTGTA
>CBHTTJ010000027.1:0-37561 GCA_966095605.1 uncultured bacterium
GTCCACCATGTCTCCGCACACCTGTCCACTATGTTTCCAGTCTTTACACTCTCCTTCCCAGGAGAGGGAGAATTATATCCAGCCTTTAGCGAAAGCCGAGCGTTGCCGGCGGCCGAACGGTCGTGAGAGTTTTAGAAAAATTTTTTTCCGCTGTTCCCTCTCCTGGGAAGGAGAGGGTTAGGGTGAGGTTGCTTCCCGTCCAAACTGCTTATGACTCGTAGTCTAACTTCGGAACAGTTTATCGATCTTCGCCTGGACGGCGGCGTCCATCTTGATGATCGGAGGCCAGGGACGTTTGAAACCTTCACCAGGGATTTTTTTTGTCGCGTCGAAACCCATTTTGCTCCCCATCGCAATGTCCGTCGTCGCGTGATCGAGAACATCGGATGGACCTTTCGTCACAATGCTGTCGCGTTGTGGATCGGTGTTGGCGCAAAGACGGAACAACACGTCGCTTGTGTTGTGCACATCCACATCGTCATCCACAACCACGATATACTTGGTAAACATCATTTGTCCCATGCCCCAAAGGCCATGCATGATTTTGTAGGCCTGCATGGGATAGGTCTTTTTAATACTGACAAAAACGAGGTTGTGGAAAACGCCTTCGGCCGGTAACGCGATGTCGACGATCTCCGGAAAATTCATTTTGAAGATCGGCAGGAATAATTTCACCGAAGCCGCGCCAATATAAAAATCTTCCATCGGCGGGATGCCGACAATCGTCGCGGGATACACCGCGTCTTTGCGATGCGTGATCGCCGTGATGTGAAAGACGGGATACGGCTCCGGCAACGTGTAATAGCCGGTGTGATCACCGAAGGGACCTTCGTCGCGCAACGGCTCCGTCGGATCGACGTAACCTTCAATGACAAAATCGGCGTTGGCGGGAACTTCTAGGTCGTTGGTCTCGCATTTCACAAGTTCGACCGATTTTTTGCGGAGATAACCGGCGAGGAGAAATTCATCGAGTCCGTCAGGCAACGGAGCCGTCGCCGCAAACGGAAACGCCGGGTCGCCTCCAACAAAAATGGAAACGGGCATGCGCGTGCCGGTTTCGTAATAACGTCGACCATGACGTGCGCCGACCTTTTGCAACTGCCAATGCATTCCCGTCGTGCGGTCGTCGTAAATCTGAATGCGATACATGCCGACATTTCGTTCGCCGGTGTCGGGATCTTTCGTCACCACGCAAGGCAACGTGATGAAACGTCCGCCATCGAGCGGCCAGCATTTGAGGATCGGAAGATTCAACAACGTTGGCGGCGTTGGCGACGTCGGAGGCAATTGCGCAAAGCCCGGCGGAAGCGGTGACGAAGCGCGTGCGGTCGATGTGGAGGTGGTCGCGGACAATTCTTTCCCGTCGAAACGATGAATGACTTCTTTGCACGCGCCGTCGTTGACGATTTTTGGACGGGCATGACGCAGATCCATGGCGGTGGCTAAAAGTTTAATCGTCTCGCGAATCGAGGTCGGCGGTTTGGCTTTCATCAGCGCGCCGAGTTCGCGTGCGACGTCGTCGACGGATTCCGCGCCCATACTCATGGCCATGCGTTTCCATGAACCCATCGTGTTGATGGCGACCGGAAAAGGAGAGGCGGCGCCGTTGACGGTGGGCTTTTCGATGAGCAGCGCTTTGCCGCCGCCGGGGGATTTCATTTCGCGGTCCGCGAGGGCGGTGATTTCCAGTTCCGAGGCGACCGGTTCGGCGATTCGTTTTAACTCCCCTGCTTTGTCGAGGGCGTTGACGAATTCGCGAAATGAATCAAAAGCCATACGCGGCGAGGTTAACAGAATGCCCCCGCGCGGCAAGATGATGGCGCGAATGTGTTAGAACTCACTGATAGGCCGCCACTCCGCCATGCCGTCCTGCCAATAATGCGCGTGGGCCGGCGCCGATCCGAGCGCGATCATGTCCCGCACTGTCGAAGCGGTGAACGGCCCCATTTGATTGCCCCCTGTCGATAAATAAATCACGGCCGGTTCGTTGCCGGAATGAATTGGACCATGGCGGACAACGGGTGATTCTTCGTATTCGTTATCATCCAGGGCGGGCAGTTTTTTGCGGACAAGCCAGATGACGAATGCGCCGGCCACCGTCCCGCCAACGTGAGCGTGACCGCAACCCCGCCTCCACCGTCATTTTCGTGCAATGACAAAAGAAGCGATCCAAAATCCATCAAAAACCAGAACGTAATCACCAGCCACGCCGGTAATGCGAATTCCCCGTTGAAAATCCGAAACCAGATCCAAAAGATCCATTTGAAGTTGATCTTGGTTTTGGCCAGTAGAATTACAAAGCCGCCGATGCACGCAGAAATAGCTCCGGAAGCCCCAACGATCGGAATGTCAGCTTCCGTGCTTGTGGTGAAAATCACTTGGGTGAGATTGGCAAGCAGGCCGCCCCCGATATAGAAGACGGTATACCATGGGCGCCCCATCAAATCCTCAAGGCATGAGCCAAACAGAAAGAGATAAATCATGTTGCCCGCGAAATGGAAAAAGTCCGCGTGAACAAAGATAGAAGTAATCCACGTGTACCAGGTCTTTTCTGCGGGGATCAGGCCAAGGTTTGGAATCAAAGGATCGTTAAAATGGTCCCCAAAAAAATAAATCAGTGAAATGACGTAGAGGACCGCGTTGAGTCCCATCAGGGTAAACGTCACAACAGGATAACGACGCGCGTGGTAATCAACCCCGGTTGGAAGGATAAGAAACATTCAGATTCCCTTTGTTAAATGGCTGTGCCGATAGGAAATCAGCGTAGGCCCCTGCGAACAAGCCCAAAACTGCTCTCAGGATTTCCCACCGACGCGACGGGCAAAGCTGGCAATGCGCACGATGTGCCGGCGATGCGTTCCGCGCGCGAGAATTTCGTGGTCGTCTCGCGCTTCAATATGAAAGGAGATTTGTCGTCCCTCGGTATGAACGATGCGGGCGAGGCACGTCACCTTTTTGCCAACGGGAGTTGCCGCCAGATGACGGAGTTCGATTTCGGTGCCGACTGATCGTTCGTTTTCGTCCTGGAACGGAAGCAGCGCGAAACGGGCAGTGCGCTCCAGAAATTGAATCAGACTTGGAGTCGAAAGCACTGCCGGCATGCCGGCGTCCCCCGCAAATTCGATTGCGTGTTTGGCTTCCACTTCGAACACGTGTTCTTCGGTCGTTCCAATTTTCGGCGCGCTTTTCATGATCACTCGATTTCCAACGTCGTCCCGGCGATGAAACGCGTTCCGTCTTTATTATTCAAGTAATAGACGACCAGGGCGCGGTGCTTCGACAAGACGGTTGCCCAGGGATAACCGAGGTCGACACTGCCGCCATCGTCCCGCAGGATAATTTCTTTCGCAGTGGAAACGTTCGAACATTCCGGGTCGAGAATGCGCGCGCGAATTCCGAATGGAGGATGCCGATAACCATAAACCAGCAGGACCCGATTATCCGGGAGCCGAGTGGCGTGAAAAGGATGACCTTGAAAACCCATGTCCTGCCATTTCTGAAAAGTTTTGCCGTGATCCGTCGAGCGAGCGATACATCCATGATCATCAAAGTCACCGGTGCGCAAAAAAGCCACGAGGTCGCCTTTTGGAGTTTCGTAGATTGATGTTTCGTTGAACGTGATCTTTTCGTCCTGAGCCACGGGGCAGGAATATTTCCACGTTTGGCCTTTGTCCTCGGAAATCATCAAATGCGTTTCGGTGCGGCGCGGGGCGGAGTTTTCATCCGACGCAACGACCCAATATAAGCGGCCATCTTTCCCTTCGCACATCGCACCACGATTGAATGCGGGAGTCGGCTTGCCGAAGAGGTTGAAATTCTTTTCGCCTTCACGGGGGGACGGAACGATGAGATCGCCCCAGGATTTCCCGCCGTCTTCGGAGCGCAGCAGATAACCGCCGAGAAAAACATAAAGCCCATGATGCAACAGCGGCTGTTTCAGTTTTGTGTAAATATTGCTCTGCACCAAAGACCACCCGTAGCTCGCGCAAACGATGGACCTGTCTTTGAGCTGCACCATGCACGGATCCTGCGAACCTCCGTAGGGATGGGAGAAGAAAACTTTCGGCGAGGTCCAGGTTTTGCCGTCGTCTTTCGAGCGGGTCAGGACGAGGTAACTATTCGGATCGGTGTGGGTGTAACCCTTCGCCCCGAAATTGCGCCAGTCCGGTGCGCGTCGAAAAGCCACAAGCAATTCTCCGTCGGGACGTCGAGCAATGGATGGAAACGCGGCATGGAACGCCTCGTCCTTGTAAATGGTTATGTCTTCGATTTTGCGGGCACCCGCTTCGGACGCGACGACGTCGTTGAACAAAAATGCCGAGAGAAATCCAATGAGAAGGATTTTTTGCATGTCCTTGAAATGACAGCCCGCCTTGAACAGGCAAGAAAATAAATCGCTCAGGCGACTTGTTTGACAGGCGTTGTCGTATTGAGATTCGTCCCGCACTTGGCGCAAAAATTCGCGGTCGCAGGCGATGTGGTTTCACAGCCGCCACACCGTTTCCGCGCTTTGTCATTTTTGTGGTGGATCATCAAGTTGCGGATGTAGGGAATCCACGTGAAGGCGTAGGCGAAAATAAAGACGGAATCTTTTTGATGCAGCCCGTAAATGAGAAGAAGCAAAGAACCGACGAGGCTTAACCACCAAAATGCGGTTGGCACGACTACCTGTTTTTTCTTTTCCGTCGCATACCACTGCACAATGAAGCGCGAGGAGAAGACGGCGTTGCCACACCAGCCGATGATTTTCCACAAACCCCACTCAATACCGAGGAATTTGCCATCGTGCCAAATCAGATTGGTAATCGAATCCATTGCGTTCGAATGCTAGGTGGATTTATCGGTCAACCCAAGAAAACTATTTTACTCCGCCAGAAGTTTTTCGATTTTCTTGTCCAGCCCGTAATGAGCGACCTGATCGCGCACGATCCCTTTTTTGTCGACCAGCCAGACGGCGGGAATCGGCCCAATGCCATATTTTTCCGCCAATAAACATTCAGGATTGTAAGCCTGCGGCCAGGGAATTTTCTTTTCTTTGATGAAATCCACCAACGTTTCCTTCTCCCGATCGAGACTGATGGAAAGAACTTCAAAACCTTTGTCGTGGTACTTTTCGTAAGCGCTGCGAATGTGCGGCATCGACATAAGGCAAGGCATGCACCACGTCGCCCAGAAATCGATCAACACGACTTTCCCCTTCATCTTCTCGATGTCCACTTCTTTGCCATCGAGTGAGGTAAATTTTATTTGGACCGGTTTGCCATAGACCGCCATGCGCATGATCATGCCTTTGGTGCTGGCGACACTATTGAAGTCACGACCGAGCGATGGATCCTGGGGAAATTCCTGCGCCAACGGCAAGAGGCCCGCCTCCAGTTCCTGGAGCACCGACTGGATGCCTTCCTTTTCTTTGGCCATGGCGCGTTTGAACAGCTCCTGCTTGCGCTGCTCCAGCTTCTCCAAAATGACACCCAATTCCGCCATCATTTCCTCGTCACTCTTCTGCTTCGGTCCATCGATCGGGGACAACAAACCCAGTCGATACGCGGTACTTTTCGCTTCGGTCTCCAAACTACCTGCCTCGGTTGCCTTCGGATGGCTTGGAAAATCTTTCCGAAACTGCCCCACTTTCTCGATCGTTTTCAACAAGGCGCGCTTTTGGGACTCGTTGTAGGCGCGAATTTCCTCATTCGAAGGCTGCCGACTGTTCCACTCCTCGGGGGGATTTTGCTTCGGAAGCGAAGCGACCACTTCTTCCCAGGCTTTGTCGCCGTCGGCAGCGCTTCGGACAATACCATTCGTTTCTGCGTTCGTTGTGACGACAGAAGCGGCGGTTCCGTTGGAAATTGTGTTCGTGCCGTTGACTTTAGCAGCAGCGGCGTTCGTGACTTCAGCCGCGTGATTGACTTGTGCGAGCCCCAATATTCCGCCAAGCAAAGCCAGGGCGAACACTTCTTTTCCGAGCGTAAAAACAGACATGATTATGATTTAGATGCGCGAAAGCGCGTTCTGTTCAGAACTATTTCGCGTCTTTCTATTTAGTATTTTCGATTCGAAGGGGGGAATCCTGCCGAACATATACCGTACGACTCGGAAAGGCGAAGCTGATTCCTTCTTTATCGAAACGCTCTTTTAAGGCGAGGTTAAGGTCCTGCATGCCCGCGAGATATTCTTTTTGGTCAAGACCATTCCACCAATGCACGACGAGAATGTTTAGCGCGGAGTCGCCGAACTGATGAAAGCTGACGATCAGGTCCTGTGTTTTCGGATGAGGTTGGTAAATGTCCTTCAGGATCTGAATGGCCTGCTTCACTTTTTCCGTCGGCGTATCGTAGGTCAGGCCGATGTTCATCGTGGTCTTGATATTGGGCCGACGCGTAATGTTGGTAATGGTCGCATTACCCATGGTTTTATTCGGGACGGTAATTAAGTGTCCGTCGAGATTGCGCACGCGCGTACTCCGAAGCCCAATGCTTTCTACCGTTCCGTCCACATCCGGCAACTTGATGCGGTCGCCGACGCGGAAAGGTTTATCCACGAAAACCACCACGGCGCCGAAAAAGTTGGAAAGTGTATCCTGCGCCGCCAAGCCGATCGCCAAACCACCGATGGACAATGATGCAAGAATTGCCGTGATTGGTTTTTCAGAAAGATTCTGCCACGTGACCAATACCGCCACGACGACGATAAACACTTTTAAAGTTTTGCTGACGATGGGGAAGAGATGCGCGTCCAAAGCGACGTCCTCGGTTCCCGCTGCGCGTTCCTTCCAATAATTCATCATCATGTCCACGGCCTTAAGCGCGGTATAGGTCACGGAGAACGCCACGATGATGCGGAAGCCTTTATCGAGGACGCCTTCCAGAAGGGGTGGCCAATCGTAGAGATCCAGCCCGATGAAAAGGAAAACCACGAACGCGATGACTTTGACGGGGCCGTGGAGTAGTTCGAGCAACAGATCGTCGAACTTCGTATCGGTATTCTCAGCCCATTTCTTCAACCAGGAACGAAAAGCGAAGTCGATTCCCTTCGAAACATAGAACGCGAGAAAGATATAGATTAGCGACGCGCAATATTGCCACAAAGGAATGCCGAGGAAGGCTGTTGTCAGGAACTCTGCTTTATCGAGCCCGAACGTTAGCGCCGCATTGTTGATGCGAATATTTACCGGCGCGGAATTCTTCGTAACTTTCCCCGGATACATCAGCTTCGCAACGATCTGGTGATTCCCCCGTGGCGGGTTGCTCCAGAGGAAAACATTAGCCGAATTGCTGGCGAGACTGACTGGTTTGTCGTAATCGAAAAATAAAACTGCTTCGTAATTCGTTTCGGCCGGTGAAATGTCCAATGTGAATTGAACCTCAGAGCCTTCCCGATACTTGGAATGATTCTCCGGGCTCTTGATCGTAATTGGTGCCGCGGAATTGGTTGTTTGCGCTTCGGCGTAGAACGACCAGCAGAACAGTGCGCCGATGAAAAACAAGGTGCTGCGAAAAAGAAAATCGAACTTCAGTTTTTTCATAAGAGAGCGGCCTAGCCGCAATTTCAGAGTGGTTTTTGCCCTTCTGCAAAAACCGACTGCGTATTTAGCGCAAAAAAGAAAATCGTCAACCACCCGCCACAATTTTTACAATTTCCAGTCGGTCTCCCACTGACAGTTGGCGTTGCGAAAATTCCGATGGAGCCACCGCTTCGCCGTTGTGTTCCACGACCACACTCCGAGGCAATAAATTCTGCGCAACAAGAAATGCTTCGATGGTAATCGGCAACCGAACTGACATCGGTTGCCCGTTGGCGAAGATCTGCGACTCCTGCATGAAATACAGAAATTCTACTGGGTCAAAATCCGGCGTGCGCCCAGGAGGCCGCG
The DNA here is from genome assembly GCA_966095605.1 of uncultured bacterium. Taxonomy (GTDB): domain Bacteria; phylum Verrucomicrobiota; class Verrucomicrobiia; order Limisphaerales; family JACDHS01; genus CBHWET01. The sequence goes on from CBHTTJ010000027.1 coordinate 7,871, forward strand.
AATACGCGCCTCATCACGCAATTCTGAATCCGGATCCAGGCTACTGATATGCACGAGTCCAGAAGAATGGATGAACAAACCATTTTCGAGGTAAATTCCGACGTGGGTGACTTTCGGTTTGCCATCGTTGCGGCGACCAAAGAACAACAAATCGCCTTTGCGCAAGTTTTCCAGTTTTTTCCCTGGCTCAACTGGTGTTCCTTGCCGCCATTGATGACTCGCATTGCGCAACAAATCGACGCCGTTCAGAAAATAAACCGTTTTGGTAAAACCAGAACAATCGAGCATTTTGGTGGACGTCCCGCCCCAAAGATAAGGAACTCCGAGCAAAGACTTCGCCGTTTTTTCGATGGATTCCGCAGTGGCGTGACGCGAGTTCTTCCATTCGCTTTGGTCCATAACACTGCTGCTGGCGATAAGACCTTTTCTTCCATCCGCCAAGGCGACTTGCGTCCATTCGCCTTCGGTTCCGAGCTTCTTTAACAAGCATCCCGGCACAACGTCGCAAACCGGCAGCGATTTGGTGGAATCCGTCCAGACATGGTCCGCGTAACTGGTGACAATTACCTTCGTGGCGTTGCTCCAGGCGTTAAGCGTTTCCCAATTGCAGGAAATAAATTGGTCATGCTCCATCCAGCCCAGGTAACCATCTTTGGTTTGCACATACGCCCACGCGCCACGAGCCTTCAGAATTTTGAAGCCATATCCGAGCAGTACTTGTGTTCCCAACTCCGCTCCCGGACCCGGCTCTTCCCGAACCGTCGCGGGGCTGACGACCGCGATGCCATAAATTCTGTCGCCCAATCGTTTATCGGGCAGGACGGAAATTTCGTCCGTCACATTCTTGTTAATCTCGGAGACGGCTTTGATTAACTCTTGCTTGGCCGCCGCGTTGTCAACTTCCCCTGCGAGAATAACACCGCTGCCCTTTTGTATGACTTCTACGTCGAATACGGCCAGGTGTTTATCGGGGGCGAACGCTTCGCGAACTGTTTGGATCTTTCGCTCAATGGCAACGTCACTGTCACTGGATTTCGCTTCACCGCGCTCAGTGCGCAAGGGCGCGCAGGCAAAAGTGAAAGCGGCTAACGCGAGGCCAAACGAGAGATATAAAGCCTTTTTCATGGCAAACAAAGGTTGTATACCGGTCGGAACGCACCGGGAAAAGCTTTCTTTCGTTTGCATTTTAACTAGTCCCGCCCAACATTGCATCGATGGACAATCAGCTGCACATCGTCGTCCTCGGTGCGGGATTCGGTGGATTGACCTTTTGTCAGACGTTTCAACATCCTCACGCGCGCGTTACAGTCGTCGATCGACAAAATCATCATCTTTTTCAACCGCTACTATATCAGGTCGCTTCCGCAGGTCTCTCCGCCCCCGACATTGCACAGCCCATTCGATCCATTCTAGCCAAGGAACACGACCTTAGCGTTCTTATGGATGACGTAGTCTCGGTTGATCTGAAAGCGAAGGAAGTCGTGCTCGGAAAAGAAAAACTGACCTACGACTACCTCGTGCTGGCGCTCGGCGGCGTTACGAGCTACTTCGGTCACGCCGAATGGGAACAGTTCGCCCCTGGCCTCAAGACTCTCGACGACGCTATCCGAATCCGACGCCACATCCTCCTGGCGTTTGAAAAGGCCGAACGAGAAACCGACCCCAAAATTCGCGAAATGCTCCTGACCATTGTCGTGGTGGGTGGCGGACCGACGGGGGTGGAGCTTGCTGGCGCTTTCGCGGAACTGCGTCGTCATGTCCTGGCGCGGGACTTTGATCACATTGATCCGACGAAAGCCCGTGTTATTCTCATCGAAGCCAGCCCCCGTGTGCTCAGCCATTTGTCTGAGCATTTGTCGACCGAAACCGAGAAAAAATTACACGAGCTTGGCGTTGAGGTGTTGGCGAGTACCCGGGTGAAGAATATTTCCGCTGGAACGGTCGAGCTCCAAAACGGTGAAACGATCCTTGCAGAAAATATTGTTTGGGCTGCGGGCGTGGGTGCTTCGCCGATCACCAGGCAACTCGGCGTGGAACTCGACAAAGCTGGCCGCGTCAAAGTGAATCCGGACCTTTCCCTTCCCGACCATCCACACGTGTTTGCCATCGGAGACATGGCGTTGGTCGTCGACAAGGATGGTAAGCCGGTTCCGGGTGTCTCGCCTGCGGCTATGCAAATGGCACGTCACGTGGCGGATATTATCTACGACGAACTAGAGTTCCCCGCCCGCTCGCGACGTCCTTTCAAATATTGGGATAAAGGCACGATGGCGACAATCGGACGTTCCGCCGCCGTGGCGAAAATCAAACAATTGGAATTCAGTGGTTTTCTCGCGTGGATCGCATGGCTGGTGATTCACCTCTTTTTCTTGGTTGGCTTCCGCAACAAGTTTTCCGTGCTCTGGCAATGGGCCTACTCCTACTTCACTTACAAGCGCGGCGCTCGTATAATCACCGGTGTGCACGAGCAGGACGTTCGGCGCGATCTGGGCAACCTTGTTTGACACCGCTTACAGACATTTTTCTGAAAACTATTTGCTCCCTGGCGACATTAGGGTGCGATTCACCTTGAAAGTCATTCGGTTGTTGTTGATCGCCGCCGTCCGGAATGTTTGAAACTTTTTCAATTCCTCAGCCGTGAGGAACGAAGCTCGCTTACTTACTTTGTCGTAAATGGCGTCAAGCAGACGAAGATTTTTTTCTGACTCGGTTTCGTAGGCAAAATTTCGGAAATTAAGTGTTGGTGCCAGTTGGTAGTCCATTGGCAAACCAGCTTCACTCAAGGCAGCGCGAGACTCTTCTTGCATCAAGGCGAGAAGCTGTTTTGCCTTTTCGGTCTTCTCCTCTTTTTTCCCCGTCATCACTCCTTTGAACTGCTCCACAGTAAGAGTGTTCAGCAACTCGCGTGTGTATTCATCATATGCAGAAGATTTTTCGGGACCCAATAACTCCTCCAACTTCTTCCTCAGCGTTGCCTCCTGCGCATCGAAGAGCGGTCCTGCTTCTTCGGGTGTTTTCCCATCGCGCAACACCGCGGCAATCAAGTCGACATTTTCCATGACGTTGTCGGCAAGGACGTCGGTAAACTTTTCTTTCTCTTCGTCCGAAAAATTCTGTTTCTTCGTAAACAGGTTGTAAGCCATCCCGAGCCCTGCCTTTTGCTGATCGCGTATGCTTTTCCACATATCCGGATCAGCCGTGATTCGGCTCAACTCACTGGCTTGATTTGCGCGGTTCGTATTCGCCGCCGCCTGTTCTCGCAAGCGCGTGATTTCTCCACGCAAACGAAGTAGTTCCCGAAATTGATCGTCTTTCGACGCATCTGCCGTAACAACAGGCTTAATTGTGGCAGTGGTAGGGGCGCTCTTGCCTTTGCTTTGTTCCAGCTTCGCCAGCTTCTCACGCAACGCAGCATTTTCGCGGTCAATACGTGCGTGCTTCTGGTGATTTAACGCAACCGGAATAATCGCGCCTACGGCAACGATGGCGCCAGTAATAATAGCTACTTTAATTTTGCTCATAGTAATCAATTGGAAAATTGTGCCGGAGGCAGCGGTTCCAACCGCAGCTGTTGCCAAGGCTGTCGAGGTAATTTGCGCGGCCATGCCGACAGGGGCTGCCGAGACGACCTCAGCCGCTAGGACCACGCTCAATCCTGTAACCGACAGCGCGACTCCTCGCCGCGTCAAAAGACCATGGAGTTTATTCAGGGCTCGATCCACACGTTTGCGCGCAGCCTCTTCACTAGTCCCCATGGAATTGCCGACCGACGAAAAATCGCGTTTCTCAAAAAAACGAAGGAGGATCGCAGTCCGATCAGCGGCTGATAGTTCATTGATGGCTTCGTCGAGAACGGGTCCAACAGCCGCAAGGTTTTCCTCCGAGTGATCTTCTTCACCATTCATGTCCAAGGCTTCTCTTTCGCGATTGCGACGGCGGGTCTCACCACGAATAGCGTTGCGGGCGGTAAAACACGTATGTCGATGTAACCAACCGCCCAGCATCACTTCGGAAGAGAGGGATCGTGCCTGGCGGGCAAGGTCGATAAAAACGCTTTGGGTGATGTCTTGCGCCAGATGCGCATCTCCATTGACGAGTCGTAGCGCTGAAGAATAGACGAAATCGACGTAATTCCTCACCAGTTGGCTGAAGGCTTCTTCCGAGCCGTTTTCCACGTAGTCCGCGAGCAATTGTTGGGTCTCAGACATCTCTTACCATTAAAGAGCCGCCCGGACTTAAAACCGGACAAAAATCTTTTAATTACCGAAGCATCTTCTCGAGCGTTGGCTCCATGGCCTCGGCCCAGATTTCGTAACCCTTGGCACTGGGATGTAATAAATCAGGCATGATGTCGCGGGGGAGTGTCCCGTCGGGGCCAAGGAATTTGTCTCCGATATCGAGGAACCGAATCTTTTTTCCGTCAGCGATCTTTGCGAGACCGCGGTTGATCTCTTTGACGGTATTGCGCACGGGATGTTCTTTTTCCCGAAACGGAAAAACGCCGAGCAACAGGATTTTAGTTCTCGGCAATCGGGAGCGGATCTCCTTCGTCAACCTGGAGACACCTTCCACAATTTCCGTGGCGCTATTTCGCGGTTGGGTAGGGTCACTGGTAACATTATTCACCCCCGCCAGCAAAACGATCACCTTGGGCCTGATATCGTCGAGTTCTCCATGCTGAACACGCCAAAGCATGTGTTGAATGTAATCACTTGGAATGCCGAAATCGGCGGCATGGCGCAAACCGTAAAATTTCTCCCATACACTCTTGCCGCTGACCCGCCATCCGTAAGTGATTGAATCACCCAAAAAAAGCAGGTCAATTCCGCCTTTTTTCGCTTCCGCTACATAAGCCTCGTGTTGTTTCAGCCATTTTTCATCTCGCGGCTCCGCCTGGGTTGCACTGTTTTCACTCCGCAGGGTGGACGCAGCACAGCAAAGCGTCAGCGCGAACACCCAAAATTTTCGGCCTGATTTCTTCATAGATTTTTCTCGCGTTCCTCTGGTTCTGCTCCGCCACCAGTTTTACTGGAGGTTACCGCAACCATTCATCCAAATGGCTAGCCACAAAAACATCATCATGCAAATGAGGGTAGGCGCGATAAACTCGATCAATCTCTTTACTCTGACCCGGGCTTAGCTTCTCTTCAGGATCGAGGCACCAAACCCCCTCCAGCAGTCCTTGCCGACGAAGCACTTCGTGCAAACCTGCAATGCATCCAGCGAAAGCGTTTGCGGCGTCGAAGAATACGGCATTGCTGTCAGTAACTTCTATGTTGAGCCGCAGCATCTGACGGGAAATGGTGTTCTGCCTTTTTGCGACGCGGTGACATTGCTTCAGTAATTGAGCCGCATTGCGCGTCCAGACGGACCAGTGTCCCAATAACCCACCAACAATACGACGTTCCACCGGTTGGCCGTTTTTTTGTAAGCGATACGGTGTCAGCAGGTCCAGCACGATGTTATCGTCGTTCCCGGTGTAAAGAGCGATGTCGTCACGGCCCGCTTCAATCACCGCCCGAACAACATCAATCGTTTGGTAACGATTAAATGGCGCCATTTTAATGGCGACGACATTTTGAATTTCAGCAAACTGCCGCCAGAAAGAGTACGGGAGCACGCGTCCTCCGACTGCGGGTTGGAGATAAAAACCGATTACAGGCGTTATCTCCGCAACCGCGCGGCAATGTTTCAGGAGTTCCGCTTCGGTGGCATCGCGCATCGCAGCCAGACTCAGCAGCCCAGCGTGATAACCAAGGTCGCGAATTAGTTTTGATTCCTTCGTCGCTTGCGGCGTTTTCCCGCAGATGCCGGCAACGCGAACCATCGTGATTTTATGTTTGGTGTCCGCGCGATCCAACTCTTCACGCCCCAGCTCGAGAATCGGTCGAAACAATCCAATCTTCGGATCACGAATGGCAAATTGGGTGGTGTGAACTCCGACGGCGATACCCCCGGAACCTGCGGCGGCATAGTAACGGAACAGGGCTCGTTGGCGGCGTTCATCGAAGCGGCGGCGAGCATTTAGAGCGAGAGGCGAAGCGGGAATGGCGACGCCGCCTTGGAGGTTGATCAGCCAATCTTTCTGCGAAGATTTCATGCGTCTAAAATTTTCCGTCGCGAGATTCAAAATGGGTTGGCTTTCCCAACGTAGGCCCGCCTCGCCCAATCCAGTCCGCGACCCAATCCATCATTTGCGCCGTGGATACCTGCGGCGTGCCGAACCGGCCAAAAGTTTTAGCCGCATTATTTAAAAGCGCTGAGTCGCTTTCCTTCCCTATGAAAGTCACCGGCTTGTTCATTTTGGCGGCCAAGCGCTGGCAAGCCTCTCGGACTCTCAGAATGTCTTGCCCTGTCAGGTTGATGAAAGTCGGGGGTGACGCGACGTGATCGAAAGCCTGCAAAGTCATGGCATTGGCGTCGCCCTGCCAAATCACATTGAAACAACCCATCGCAAGATCAATGGCTGTTCCAGCCGCGATTTGTTGCGCGAGATCGACGAGGACTCCGTACCGCAACTCACAAGCGTAATTGAGTCGGATGATTGCCATGGGGAGTTTCAGCGATCGACTGAAATGTTCAAATATTCTTTCGCGCCCAAGACAACTCATCGCGTATTCGCCGACCGGATTCGGAGTATCCGTTTCCAATGATCCCCCGGAGGAAATTGGAACCAACCCGTACACATTTCCTGTGGAGAAGGCGACGATTCGGCTGTGCGCAAACTTCTTGCAAATAATGGCTGGGAGATAAGCGTTCATTGCCCATGTAAACGATTCCTGACCGGTGGAACCAAATTTCATCCCCGCCATGTAAATGACATTCGGTGCATCAGGAAGTTTTGCGACGGCAGCTTCGTCGAGTAGATCGCAGCGGATCGTCTCTACTCCGGCTTGCTGCAGTAGCCGCTCGTCATTGCCGGAAGAAAATCGAGAAACGCCGATAATTCGACGTGGTTTCCCAGCGAGGTCCGCAGCGCGGCGCGCCATGCGAGCAAGGGTTGGTCCCATTTTTCCAGCAACGCCGAGCAACATGATATCACCGTCAAGGCGACGAAGTGTTTCAATGGCCCCCGTCGTCGGCTCGCTTAACCGACTCTCTAAATTGTCAACAGAAAGGATTGGAGACATCGCTGGGAATTGAACTACGTTTTTATCTTTTACGAAAGGAGTTCCTGACAGCTTCAGATGAACTCCCAATCACTGAACATAGCCGCCTGTCCGCAACATGTTCCATTTTCGTTGAGTAAATTCCAGACGGTTGCCCGAGCGATTCGAAACCGCCGTCCACTTTTTGAAATGCGGATGCCGGAATAGTCGTCGATAAATCCATTAGCTGTGACGGCCTTCAGCAGACGTGCTCGCTCTTCGCGATTCGGGGCTTCGGCGGTGTAACGAGAGGCGGTTGAAGTAAACTCTTCCCACGACATTTCCCATAAACTCAAGGCTGCCCGATTGCCGTAGTTCAAGATCGGGTCTCCTTCGGTGCCGTGCGAAGCCACTACGAACGGGGATTCAAAAATTTCCCGGGACAAATCTTGCGGATCTAATCCCAACAAGGGAACCATCTCTCGACCGGTCAATTGCTTTAAACTCCGTGCGAGACAAATTGTTTGGTCAATAACGGATTCGCTCTTCCAGATTGAATTTAAATCGGTGGACACGGGTCTAAATAATAAAGCTGAGAGATCCCGGCGCAATCCTGACGATTCTAGCGGGGTTGTCGATTTCTGATCCTGAGCGAAATTATCGGTATGAGTGCGAAATTCGTATTCGCGGTAAGTGCAGTACTTGCCCTTTTTCTCGTTGGTTGCGGAACCCCCATTCCTCCTGGCGCCGAACGCGGTCCGAATGGAACGATGGCTTACGATGTCCTGATTGAAGCGTCAGAGCCGGGAGCCCGAATTGAAGTCAATGGCAGCGTAATTGGCCAGACGCCGGTACATTTGAAAATATACGGCGATCCAGATGGAACTTTTCACGATTTTGGATCCTACAACTATGTTGTTCGGGCCCTTCCGCTGACAACAAATCAGTTTTCACAAGTCCATGTGTTCAGGACCGGCCATATGATGTCAGGCGAAGACGTCATCCCACCGAAGATTACTTTCGACATGACTCAGCCGCAGCCGACTTATGTCCCGGTGCCGGTTTATCCATATCCCGCGTACGACTATTACGGTCCAGCACCGTATTATGGGCCGGAATTTCGATTTTATTTCGGAGGGCGCGGGTATCACCATCACCGGCGTTGGTAGATTATTCACGGCGCTGTTTTTGTCCGCGCGGTTCGATGTGGACGAGGACATCGTAGACCGCAGGCATTTTCTGCCGTACCGCATCTTTGACTTGATGCGCAATGTCGTGTGCTACTTGAACCGTCATTTCAGGATCCACCTCCACATGCATGTCTACAAAATAATGGTAACCCATTTTGCGAACCACGCACTTCTCTACGTCGTCGACCCCGGAAATACTTCGCGCAATTTTCTCGATCTCAGAATTGAAAGTCCGGCTTGGCGCCGCATCCATTAGCTCGTCCATCGCCGGACGCAGGAGTCGCCAGCCGTTCCACGCGATAATACCCGCTGCAACAATCGCCGCGATCGAATCCGCCGATTCGAATTTTTTCCCGCCGAGCACCGCAAAGCCAATGCCGATAAACGCGGCCAGAGACGTTATTGCGTCGCTCCGGTGATGCCAGGCGTCGGTTCGCACAACATCGCTTTCGATTTCAATACTTTCGCGAAAAACGAAACGGAATAGTCCTTCTTTAATTACGATCGTCGCTAGCAATACGATAAGGGTAAAGGCGCGAGGTCCGCCCTCCGGGGCGATAATCCGGTGGATTGCCTGAATCGTGATTCCAACAGAAGCAAAGAGCAACATTGTTGAAACAATAGCTGCAGCGATTGGTTCTGCTTTGCCATGACCATAGGGATGCTCTTCGTCCGCGGGCGCAGCCGCCAAAACCAATGCCCGCCAAACTATGAGTGAGCTAAAAATATCGGCAATGGATTCTACCGCATCGGCGATCAAGGCATAAGAATTGCCAAAAATCCCGGCCAGAAGCTTACCTGCCGCCAACAAGGTATTGGCCGCCATGCCCACAAACGTGGCTCGCAGACTTCGGGTAAGGCGAGTTTTCGACATGCAATCGCGCACGTCGAAAATAATTGAATCAAATGAAAATACAATCGCCCAGACTCGCTAAACAACCGAATGGTTCCCGGTTAGAAACTCTACCGCGCGCAGAATCGCCGCCGAGCGATTTTCCACCCCAAGTTTGGAAAAGATATGTTCAACATGCTTCTTCACTGTCGCAATACTCATTTCCAGAATTAGACCAACCTCGGCATTTGATTTTCCCTGGGCAACCCAAAACAGAACTTCCGCCTCTCGGGGTGTTAACCCCATCTTTTGCAACGGTTCTGCGGTCGTGAAGTCGATTTTCCGCTCTCGCTGTTGCTGATCAAGGCGTTTGAAGCGCGCGTCGATTGCCGTCAGCAGCTCCGGAACAGTAAAAGGCTTTGTCAAATAATCATCCGCACCTAGCGTCATGCCTGCGCGGAGATCTTCGCGCTGGCTCTTTGAGGTAAGAAAGATAAACGGAATGTGGTTGGTTCTAGGATCATTCCTCAAATTTCGGAGAACAGCTAAACCATCGAGGCCCGGCATCATCACATCGCAGAGAATCAGGTTTGGTTGTTCACTACGAGCGAGATCAATCCCCTGTCGGCCATCCGCTACCGCGGAAACCTCGAAATCTTCCATTTTCAGAATAGTGCAAAGATTCGCGCGCAAATGAGGTTCGTCTTCGATGACTAAAATCTTTTTCATGCAGCTACGTTTTGTCGGGTAAGGTGAACAACGGAAGACAGACTGAGACGGTTGTGCCGATACCTTCCTGGCTTTTTAACTCAAGCGTCCCTCCGTGCAGATCGACACATTTCTTGACCAAACTCAAACCAAGCCCGGTCCCGGAATAGCCGCTGGAGTTGCTCCCTCGTTGAAAAGCAGAAAACAGCCGCGGGCGATCACCCTCTGGAATTCCAATGCCTTGATCCACGATATGAAACACTCCGTTCCCATGATCCCGTTCCAGTCTGAAATGGACGCTCTTGCCGGCAGCTGAATATTTAACCGCGTTGTGCAGAAGATTTATAAAAATTGTCCGCAACAGACGTTCATTGCTAATCGCACAGGGGAGGTCATTTGGCATGGTCAGTTCGATCGAACATCGGCCATCGGTGGATGATTTCACCTCGTCGACAATGCGATGACAGAGTTTAACGAGATCCAGCGACTCTTTTTCCGCTTCCTTTATTCCGGCTTCGGCCCTGCTGAACTGCAAGACACTTTCCATCAATTCAGTCATCTGCGCCGCGGATTGCCGAATGCTACGCAAATGCTGTTCGCGCTCGGCCGAGGAAAGGCGATTGAAATACCGTTCAAGGATTTCCGCTGAAGAGACAACGATCCCGAGTGGGGTGCGAAACTCATGCGAGACCGTCGAAACAAAATTACTTTTCATTTCGTTCAGATCGCGCTCACGCGACAGAGACGTTTTTAAAGTTTCGTTGGTCAGGCTCAGCTCATGGGTGCGGTCGGCGACTCGCCTTTCGAGTTCCTCGTTAGCTTTTGTGACGTTGGCTTTTTCCTGCTCGATGGCCAGTCGATCTTGCACTTGTTTGCTTATGAAGAAGAAGAGGAACAGGTTGGTGACAGCCCCGAATGCGAGGACCATGCCTGGCATTCGCTGTGATGCTGGGTCTATAAAGGGAATACGTGCGACGAGTAATAATGGCCATTGTTGGCCCCAGGTGCCGTACCGAATCGTTTTCCTGAACGTTTCTTTGGATCTTGCCAACTCCAAAGCCTCGGGGGTTCCAGCGAGAGCCACGGCGATGGAGCTCCGCGACGTTTTCTGAACGACATCCTGCCACAGTTTTTCTGGATCCAGACTTGCAAAGGCGAGGCCCTTGAAAGCCACACGGCGATCATCGATTGCAGGCGATGCCAAGCCCTCGTATGCAGCAAGAAACAGCAGGTTGCCGAGTTGGTTAGTGCTTGCCCTCAGTGCAATCACCGAAGTTGCCTGCGGAAACCCCGTATCACGCGCTCGATCCTGCGTCGCAGTCGTATTTCCATCACTTACCAACACCGTTCCGGCCGGATGCAACTCCGTCATTCGACTCGCAACAAAGCGCACAAAGAGCTTGGAGTTCTCATTTCCTCCCTTTAATTCCGCGTAACCAAGATCCAGAAGGCCAGGGAGGCGACTTCTCCATTCCTGTCCATCAGTGTATGTTTTCCAGTCCGCCGTTGTTGCCTCAGGGTGGCTTTCAGCGAATGACTTTGCGGATCGAACCGCATCAAGGTAACGCAGTATTCCATTGCCGATAATTTCGAAGCTTACCTTGCTTTCGGCTTTAAATCGCTCCCAGGCCCGCTGTTCAATTTCCTTTTGCAACCAATTCGCACAAAAGAGAGTGAGGCCGGCCCCCAGGCATAACACAAGGTACGCCGGAATCATTTGGCGGCTTTTCAAACTGGGGCGGGGGCGCTGCACGAGTTGGTATTGTATTCTAATTTTCCTTAGGTTTTAAATCCGAATTCGTGGATATACGTCCAAAGACGTATTCGGAAAACCCGCCGATACCGACAGAATGTCACCAATCGGTACAAAAAGTGATGTTGAATTTATTCGTAATGGTTTTGCAATTTTGCGTAAATACGTCTTTTGCCGAATGGACAGAATTTAAAGAAAGCCTGCCATGAATATTACGAACTTCGGCAGACTTCGACACACATCTTCGAGCGTTCTTTTTCTTTGGCTCGGTCTTTTTCTCGTGTCTAGCACTTGCGAAATCATCGCCGGGATTTTGACTGTTTCAAATGGCTCCGGAGGTGGCAATTATCCCGCAGGCACAGTCGTGTCCATTTCCGCAAACCCGCCGGCACCGGGATATGCTTTTGATAAATGGACAGGCGCTTCGGTCGCGACACCCCTCTCCTCGACTACTAAGATAACGGTTCCGGGCAACAACATTTTCGTAACCGCCACATTTAAGGTGGCTATTGCTTCCAGCTGGGAGCTTTGGGCCGATACAACCGACGGCCTTCCTCTTGGTGGCTTTCCCACAATCGCGATTAACTCCAATCATGACATTTACTTTTCCGCCTGGGCCACAGGAAACGCCGTCGGCTATGGACGCGTTTGGAAAGCTGCGGCTGAAGATCCTCATCATTTCTTTCCGATTTCGGCCAATAACTTTAATTTGGATCCAATCGTTCAGGATAATGTCAATGACCTCGCTATAAACGGAGCAGGAGAACCCGTTGCCGCCGCCGCTTCACTCGTCGGCAGTACAACGAATTCAGTTGTTTGGACACACCGTTTCGATTCAACGAATCAAGCCTGGTTGCCGTCTCAATTTGTCGGGACCAATTACTTCTACAACATTCGGATGATTGAATCTGATCCGACAAGTGGAGCCGTATGGGCCGTTGGGGATTCGTCAGCAGTCTGGTGGTCGGATAACGGCGATCTTTTTTCCGCTCTCGACCAACAGAGCCTCTTGCCAAACGATTTACGAGGCGGCGGACCACCTCGCGTCCGAGAATATTCCATTGCAAGAATACCATCGACCAGCCGATACCCCGAGGGTGTTTTGATTACTGCGGGGGAAAATAACGGCCTGGTTTGCACACTCGACGGGGGCGTGAGTTGGCAAAGCATTGATCCGAACTATCTAAACCCAGTTAGTCCTCTCGCTCGCGTTCATCCCTTGTATGATGCGACGGTTCCCAATCAAGTACTCAGTGGAGCCGGCGACATTGGCGGGCTAGGTTGGCGAACGGATGGAAAAATACTGGTCCAAAGCCCTGGGGCTTTTGGCTATGGCGGCATTGGGCTAAACGGTGCCGGCGGTACCGACGCTACTCGCCTTTACGCGTTTTGGCTGAATCGTCCTGATCTTCCAGTCCTGGTTGCCAGCGGAGTAGCCGATAATATTTTCGCCGGGGGGCAGGGGGTACAGAGTCAGTCGATTCGTTGCACCAGGTCAGGATGGTCTTTTATTGAAAGTCCCAGTTACCCCGACGGCGTTCACGGAGGCCTTTACATGTCACCGGATGGGATCCATTGGCAGAACGCGAGCGATGGAATCATTTTTCCTCCAAATCCTAAGCCGCTTTTGCTTTCCAGCGGAGGGCGATCGTCAATCGCCATCGACGACGAGGATGTTTTCATGGCCGTGAATGGGCGCATGTACCACACCGTTCCGCCAGGAACGAATCGCATCAGCGGGTTTGTTGTGGATTCAAATAATCAACCCATTTCCAACGCGATCGTTAAAACAGCATATGGGCAATGGGCCGTTAGCGATGCCGATGGCTCTTACTCAATTACAAATGTCGGCGCGAGTCTCTATCCCACTGCAATTCTCGTTTCTTCTACAAATTTTACATTTCCGCGGCAATCAGTCACCGCCACCGACAATCCGACAAATATTGTTTTCATTGGCGAAACGCCAGTCTTGACGACCCTTAAAATTAGTTCGCCGTTTACCGGCACTGTTGGCGGGGGATCGATCAGTTATGCAGCCATTGCGTATGATCAATTCGGAGAAGTTCTCCAGCAACAGCCCGCGATCACCTGGACTGCGGATCAGGGAACCATTACGACCAATGGTCTTTTTACCACTCCTGCAACTGGGTCCAGTTACAGTCAGATTCAGGCGAGTTGTAGCAATGTCACGGCGTTTGCTTATGCGAGCGGCTTTCCAACATCGTATCCCTTTCTCACGAGACTCTCCACGAACAGAGGGCCTGTTCTGGGCGGAACAACTGTCACCGTTTATGGAGGCAATTTCACCTCCAACAGTTCGGTATTGTTCGGGGGTCTGACTGCTCAGACTATCAGTGTCACCAGCACCTCTATCACCTGCACGTTGCCAGACATGAGTCACAGCCCTCTTTTCACGGCAGGAGGACCTGCACCGGTCAGCATTGCGGACCCCAACCAGGCTGGAACGACGCTGTTGAATGCTTTTGAGTTCGCGCCGAGTGGGGCGCAGACATTTTTCGCTACAATCGCTGCGGGAACGACGGCCGGCCAGAGTCAAGTAAGCCGGCTCCCCGGAGCAATTCTTCCTCTCGTCGCAGCACCAGCGCCACCTGGGCAAATGTTTTACGCCTGGAGCGGAGGCGGTTCGGGATCCTTTTCCAATCCGACATCAACCAATACTCTGTTTACGATGCCGGCGCATGATGTAAGTATCGTGGCCACTTACAAACTCATTCCAACCCTCCCGCAGACGGCCACGCCCGAAATTCAAATTCAAAATGGCGTTTTACAAATCAGCTGCGCAACCACCAACGCCGACATCTATTACACCACGGACGGCTCGGTACCCACCACCCCGTCCGTGTCCCCAACTCCCAACGGTAAAACATATTTGACTCCTTGGAGCGTAGGACCGGGGGTTACTATTCGGGCAATCGCCTCCGCTGCAAATCGTCCCGATAGCGCTGTTGCGACTGTAGCTACTTCGACTATCGAGAGCTGGCGTCTAGCCTGTTTTAGTACGAACGCCACAAACCTAACAACAGACAACGCCGCAGATCCCGACGGTGACGGATTGCAGAACCTGTTTGAATACGCTTTTGCATCCAATCCGATGGACTCGACTTCCGTACATCGTCCCCGCTTTTTCTTCACTAATATCCTGAACACTATTTATCCTGCGGTGGAGTTTCGTCGAAATGCCTCAGCTTCTGATTTGGAGTTTACAGTTCAATCATCGCCGGATCTCACCAACTGGTTCAGCGGTTCGCATTACTCCTGGACAAATTCGACACCTGTAACCTTGCACACCACGGAAATAAGCCGGTCCGGGAATCCCATCGAGATAATCATGGTTCGTGGAAATACGGCCTACACGAATGCGGCGCAGCAATTTCTTCGAGTAAATGTTGGGTTGTCACCCTAGCCTACGACCTTAGTCGTATTGATCGTTGTCTAATCGGGCCAGCATGCTGGGAGAATGAAGACCATTTTCTCGTTCCAGAATATCTGGGCGTATTTGCTCCTTTTTTTAACTCTTCCCGTGTCCGCTGCGCCAGTCACGTCTCACCCCAGGCTATGGATTACCACGAATGACATCCCAAAACTCCGTAGCTGGGCAAATACGGGAAATCCAATGTGGAACGCCCTACACTCCGCAGGAGCAAGTGCAGAGAATACGTATGACTCGCTTTTTTATCCCGGCGGCATAGAAAGCACTAACTGGCCGGATCACGGCACGACCAATTGGGAACCATATCCCGTGGAAGCTTACGCCCAGTTCTTCGCTTTTTTGGCGATGATTGATCCGAATACAACGAATCGGGTCCGTTACGCCCAATATGGGCGCAATCTTCTTATGCACGGCATTCACGAAGCGCTGAAAGGTCAGGCCCCTCATGACGCCGATGGAAACGAAGTTCCCTATAGAGACCAGTTCCTCATGACATATAATCGCGCTAATTATTGGGGGGATTGTTGGGGTACGGCGGTCGACTGGCTCCAGGCTTCAGGAGCTCTCAGCTCGCAAGACCTTGATGATATCCGTTCTGTTTTTCTTCGGTGGTGTAATGAAATGTTGAGCGGGTATAACCACCCGTTGCCCATTGGCATGGCCAATGATCCCCAATTGCTGTCCGACTCTATCCAGCTTCGGTCCGCTTTAAATAACTATTACACCGGCCATATGCGTAATATCGCTCTTTGCGCCCTTTCCATTGATGCAAACAACGACTCACCTGTTAATCCAGCGCTGCCCGCAACGCTGTTAGGAAACACGCTAAGGAGTTACATAACGAATGCGACTGGCGCGTGGCTCTACCAGCAATTCGCTGTTTACGAAAACTCGAACACGGTGGCAACAACGTTCGGGGTGCCGGCGGCAGGCATGGGAGTAGGCGAAGGGGGACTGTCAGTAGAGGGGTTCCTTTATGGCCATTCATTCGGGTATTTGAGCGAGGCTTTGCTAGGACTAAAAACAGCTGGCTATCACGACGAAACTCTAAGCGGGCCCCAAGTCCGACTCATGACCTCACGTTTTTGGGAAGACTTTGCGGATGGCTTTTTAGTCTCTTTAACTCCCACTCCGTCTATCGATCCAACCAGAAGTTATCTGGGGCCGCTTTATCAATTCGCCAGCTATGGCGATGTGCTCCGTTTTTGGATCACGCCAGACCATGCGGATACGTTTGCTTCGCTCGGGATACTCGATGAAATTTTAGGCAACACCAATCGCCTGAACAAAGATCGTTGGATTGTGGAAAACGTCATTGAAGGAGGAGCCACTGGTCTGGTTTCCCGAACAGCAAATATTTGGGGAAATGCAAATAGTTCCCGAGCCATTCTTCACTTTCTTCTTTTTGATCCGGCGGCTGCCAAAGCGACAGATCCACGCCCCGCTTTACCATTAAATTTCCACGCTCCAGCGATCGGAAGGCTGCTTTCCCGGAATGATTGGACGACTAATTGTTCCTGGTTCAATTTCAAATGCACCTACATCAGTATCAACCACCAGATCGGAGACGGCGGGCAATTTGAATTTTTTCGAAAAGGGGAATGGCTCTGCAAAGAGCTGAGCGGCTACACCAGCGACAACCTGGGTTCTTGTCCCGAATTTCATAACACCCTCGGATTGGAAAACACATCTACGGCCGGGTCGAACTCTACTCCAACGGCATTGCAATGGTATGAGTCCCATTTTCCTTCTCACGGAGCGCAGTGGAAAGAAGGCTTGTGTGCAGGGGACCCCACGACCTACGCGAGCTTCGCCTTGGATTACACTTACGCCTTCGCGGAGATGACAAACCTTTATAACCGCCCCAGTTTTACGCCAGACAGCGATTTCCGAGACATCACGCAAGCCAATCGATCCATCATTTGGCTGAAACCCGATCACATTGTTGTTTACGACAGGGCGACCTCGAAGACAGCAAATCGCTTTAAACGCTGGTTTTTGCAAACCCTTTCTCCGCCGACCATCAGCGGGAAATTAGCAACATCCACCACAGCAAACGGCCAAAAGTTTTTCGTGCAAAATTTACTGCCGGCCAATGCAACGCTCAGCAGTTCGCCAGCAGTGCTCTACAAGGATCAGGCGGAAGGCGAACCGCCGACTCACCAGCTGATGATCGAAGACTCCTCAAATCCAAGTGACGTTCGCTTCTTGAATGTTCTGCAAGGTGCCGACTCCGGTTCACCTCATGACATCCCTCTTTTTGTCCGGAGCGCCAACGGCAATCCATTCGAAGGCGCACAGGTTAAAAGCTACGTCGTTCTATTTCCCTTAAATGTGCTGCCGGGAAATATCTCGAACGTCACCTATGCGGTTTCGACAAACGCGAATCAACATTACCTCTGCGGCCTTCCCCCTTATTCGCCATATCAAATAATCAGCTCGCTCTCCACCTCGAACTGGATTGTCACAGTATCTCCTGGAGGCACCAATTACTTTACTGACGCCGCAGGCGTGCTCCAATTTTCACCCTCGGGCGCACCAACAATGTTTGCTCTCTCGGTAGTGAATGGAAGCGCAAGCGGCCTTTATCCTGCGAATGCATCAGTTTCTATCAGTGCCACCAATGTTCCGGCGGGCCAGGTTTTCGCAAGCTGGAGCGGCTACAGCGTCGTCAACTCAAACAATTCCACCACCACTGTCTACATGCCTGCCAGCAATATCACCGTAACGGCAAATTTTGCTCAAGGCTATCAACTGAATGTAACGAACGGTATCGGGAGCGGCGTCTACCCTGCAGGCTCCCAGGTCTCAATCACCGCCGATCCGCCATTGTCCGGACAAATTTTTGATCAATGGATAGGCCTACCGGTCGCTAATGCTTCGGCAACAGCAACCACGCTAATCATGCCAGCCACCAACGCAGGTGTAACGGCGACTTACAAAACAGCTCCGACTGTAACCCTGACCGTTGTCAACGGAAGCGGCAGCGGATCTTACCTTGCAGGAACCAGCGTTTCCATCAGTGCCGCGGCATCCCCGGGACAAGTATTTGACCAGTGGGTTGGATTCGCGGTCGGGAATGCTTTCTCCAGCACAACTACTTTAACGATCCCCGGTACAAACGTCACGGTAACTGCAACTTTCAAAGCGGCACCTGTAAATTACTACTCATTGTCTGTTCTCAATGGGACAGGTTCGGGAAGTTATGCAGCAGGAACAGTCGTGACAATCAAAGCAGGAACGCCACCGCCCGGCCTTCTTTTTGATCAATGGATAGGCGTCCCGGTAACGATGCCGATGGCTCCAACGACGACGTTGATTATGCCCTCCGCCAACGCCACGGTCAGGGCCAGTTTCAAAAGCGCAGCCACCCCTTCATGGGAACTTTGGGCTGATCGCTCGAATGGTCTGGCAAATGGAGGAAGCCCAACGTTGGCAATCAATGCGCAGCATGAAATCTTTTACACATTTTGGAATGGCACTCCAACCGGCATCGGCCGCGTCTATAAAAACACGACGGCGACTCCACACACCTTCAGTCTCATCAAAACAAACGGTTTTACGATCGATAAAACCGTGCAACAAAATGTTGGCGATCTCGAGGTAAACGCGAATGGAGATCCAATTGCGGCTATCTCATCCACGGTCGGAAGCACCCAGGCAAACGTCAATTGGTTTTATCATTTCAATCCAAATTTGAATAACGGACTTGGGGGATGGGCTCCTTCGGCACTCATTCCAAACGGATTCTACTTCTACAATGTGCGAATCATGGAGAGTGACCCCTCGAATGGGAAATTATATGCGGTTGGCGATTCACCCGCTTTATGGATGTCGCCAGACGGGAATACCTTTACCGGTTTTGATCAGCAAGGGCGCTTGCCATCGAATCTCCGCGGCGGTGGATCTCCGAAAACTCGCGAGTTTGCCTTGAGCATCGCTTCGCCGAGCAGCAGATATCCACAAGGAATTATTTTCACCGCCGGGGAAAACAACGGTCTCGTTTGTTCTTTCGACCAGGGGACAAACTGGATGAGTGTTGATCCGGATTATCTAAATCCTGTCAGTCCATTGGCGCGCGCCCATGCACTTTATGATTTGACCATTCCCAATCAGGTTTCGAGCGGGGCCGGAGATACTGGAGGCCTGGGCTGGCGGGGTGACCACGGACGTGTGTTTCATCAGACTCCAGGTGCTTTTGGCTACGGTGGGTCAGGCCCGAATGGGGCTGGTGGAAGCGATGCGGTCCGCCTGTACAGCTTTCTGCTGAATCGCCCCGACCTCCCAGACCTCGTTGCGAGCGGAATCGCCAGCGAAGTTTTCGCAGGCGGCCAGGGGGTGCAAAGCCAAACGTTACGCACAACATCATCCGGATGGACTTTTGTCGAGAGCCCGACGTTTCCAGCGAATGGACAAGGAGGTATTTACATGACACACGACGGCGTCTCCTGGGAAAATATAAATCGAGGCATCAATTACTCGATGAACCCCAAAATCAGTGGTGGGCTCGGAAACGGCGCACGTTCTTCCGTGGCGGTTGATGGGGATGATGTCTTCATGGCGACGTCATCCGGCAGCATCTACCATTTCGTCTCATCTGGAACCAATACTATAACAGGCATCGTGCGCGATTCGAATAACAGCGGGCTTCCCAACGTTGTGGTTACAACCACATTCGGACACTGGGCTTTGACGGCCGACGACGGCAGTTACGCGATCACTAATGTCGGAAACAGTCGTTATCCCATTGCGGTCACGGCCAAAGTCCCTGGTGTTGCTTTCGCGGTTCAACAAGTCGTAATGCCTTCAATTGGTTCCATCGATTTTTCGGCCACCGTGCCTGTCCTTACGAGCATTTCCGTGTCTCCGCAGAGTAACACGATTGTCGCCGGTGGCCTGCTTTCGCTTACCGCCACGGCGAACGATCAGTTCGGAGTTCCTCTATCGCCGCAACCTGTTTTTTCATGGAGCACTACGGGCGGCTCAATCAACTCCAACGGATTATTTCTCTCTCCGTTTCAGATGGCGGGCACCAACGTCATTTCCGCCAGCTGCAGTAATGTTACCGGAACCGCCGTTGTCATAGCTGTGACGAATGCTCTTCCGTTCATAAGTGGGCTTTCAACAAATTCTGGTTCGGTTCTCGGCGGCGCCGTGGTGACTATTTCTGGTGGTAACTTTCCGAGCAACTCTGTCGTGCTTTTCGGAGGCGTTGTCGCTTCCACGATCTCAATTACCAATAACGCCATAACCTGTTACGCACCGAATGTGAGTCGCAGCCCAACCTACGGCGTCGGCGGTCCCGTGCCCGTCACCATAACAACTCCTTCAGGTGCAGGAGCCACCTTGCAAAATGGGTTTACATATCAACCTGATCCGTTTCAGACATTTTTTGTGACAATTATTGCTGGCACAACCGGAGGGCAGACTCAGACCAGTGCACACTCGGGAACGACGTTGAACCTCGCCGCGGCTACGCCGCCACCGGGGCAAATATTCTACGCATGGACCGGTGGGGGCACAGGATCGTTCGGCAATATTACATCAAGTAACACCACCTTCATCATGCCCGCGCATGATGTTAGTCTGGTCGCAACCTACAAAAAGCTTCCAA
The DNA here is from genome assembly GCA_966095605.1 of uncultured bacterium. GTDB lineage: Bacteria > Verrucomicrobiota > Verrucomicrobiia > Limisphaerales > JACDHS01 > CBHWET01. Next base: position 28,507 of record CBHTTJ010000027.1, read on the forward strand.
CGCTTTCACCCGCCAGCGCGCCCACGATTTTAACGAATTATATCAATGCGGCAGCGACTCTCGTAACACTGAGTTCTACCACCACGAACGCCGATATTTATTACACACTGGATGGTCCGGATCCGACGACCGCGACCATTACCCCCGTCCCAACCGCCACTTTGTACACCGGTCCGTTTCTGATAACCGACAGTCGCTCGATCAAGGCGATTGCTTCAGCTGCGAACCGACCTGACAGCGCCATCACAACCTTGAATGTAGTTGTTCCGCCGATTGAGATATGGCGAGCAAACCATTTTGGAACCAATGTCGTTGCCGGAGGGAACTTGGCCGACCCCGATGGGGACGGGATTGTCAATGTTCTGGAATATGCCTTTGGTCTAGATCCCAACCTCGCCTTGAAAACCAACATACCGATTCCGGGCATCTCCATCGTCAGCAACATTAATTATATTACTCTTCGTTTCACGCGAGACCTTAGAGCCACCGACATCGAAGATGTTGTGGAAGTGTCCGGCGATCTGACGAATTGGGTTCAAGGTTCGTTCTACAGCGCTACTAACGTCATTCCGACAACGCCTGTAACAATTGAAGTCAGCCGCACTGGAAATCCTGTTGAGACAATCGTCGTCCGTGACGCAATGCCAATGACGAATACCAGCCGATTCATGCGGGTTAAATCAACGCTCGTACCTTGAGTCTTCGCGAAGCGATTGATTAACGCGTTTCGAATGGAGGGTGAGAGTCAGAGCACCGACACCCACCCGCCGTCCCGGAAGAACCCATTCGTCTTAAGTCGTATTGCTGGTTTCTTCACCACGCGGTTATACCGGTAACTGCATGAAGTGTTGTCTTTCCTCGCCGTTGATCCGTGAAAGCTTGCCCCAGCTTTTTGCGGGCTTTAGGCAAGAGATCCGCACTCATCCTTCTTCCCAACTTCATCGGCTAAATCGTTTTCCGGATTGGCCGGGATCCTGTCGCCAGGCGTTTGCACCTTGTTTTTGACCAGAACGTGCGCCTGTCTCGAACCGTGTGTGCGGAGATCGATAGACGAATTGTCATGCGATTGGATTCCGGTCTTCCGAATCGATGCCACTTTTCATATGAGAAAATTATTTCCGAGTTCGCTTTCGCTTGGTTTTTGCGGGGCACTGGCACTGGCTTTCATTTCACCACGAAGCACCTATGGCGATACGCATTACTGGACCGGTAACACCAGTTCGCTCTGGAGCAATGCCGGCAACTGGCAAAGCAACAATGTCCCGAGCGCTAACGAATCCGCACCGATCATCCTTGTGTTTCCTCCCGCCGCCACGCGGGTGAATACCACCAACGACCTCGCCGGGTCGCGTCCTGGTTCCAGCTTTTCCGTTGATGGAATCCAGATCAACGGCACCGGCTACATGTTAGGCGGAATCGGATCGGGTTCGACTTTAATCATTCGGTCAAACATCGCGGTGACAGCGGCGAATAATGCTATCAGCCAATCGCTCGATCTTGTTATCGAAAATCAAAATCTCGAAGTGTCAGTAAATGCAGGGTTAACGTTGACTATCTCCAGTATTCTTCAGGGGACGAATGGAATAAACAAAAGCGGATCCGGAACACTCCTCTTGAACGGTCAAAACGGAAATAGTTTCACCGGCACAACGATGGTCAATGGAGGTAAATTACAATTAGGAAAATCCGTTCTCGGTTTCGGCCTTACCGCGATTCCCGGTCCCCTCCAAATCGGAAATCCAGCAGGAACCTCCGGCAGTGAAGTGGTCCAGTTGCTCGCCGATAACCAGATTACCGACGCAGGGCCAGTCACGGTCCGTTACACCGGGGTGCTCGACCTGAATCAACACACCGAACGGCTCGACAATCTGGTCATTGAAAATGGCAGCGTTGTCTCCGTGGCGGGAAATCTCATCCTCGGCGGGGCCGTCAGTGTTCCGTTATCTGGAACTTTTTTGAATTCAATTTCCGGCGTCGTTTCACTCAATGGTGGAAACCGCACGTTGTCCGTCGCGAGCACCGCCGTGCTGCAATTTCCCGCGAATATTTCCGACGGCACCGGATCGGGCGGCCTGATCATTGACGGACTCGGAAATGTTTCGTTGAGCGGTTCCAACTCGTTTTCTGGACCAGTCCAGATTAACGCTGGTGCGGGGGTTGTTGTCGGGAGCACCAACGCTCTGGGTTCCTCGAGCGCAGGAACTACCGTGGCCAGCGGAGGCGTTCTGTTTCTTCCCGCCATACCAGTCATTGCAGAGCCGCTCACCATTTCCGGGACTGGACGAGGCAATGGTGCTTTTCAATTCAGTGGAACAAATCTCTGGAGCGGTAACATGGTCTTCCCTGCGCCAACAGCTTTTGCTCCGCAACTGCCAAATTCACAGCTCTCTTTCAGCAACGTCATTTCCGGAGCCGGCGGATTGGTGACAACCAATGGCGGAACTTACGTCTTCCTCGGATCGCTTGCGAATACCTACTCCGGCGCGACTTATCTGGCGGGCAACGCCAACTATCATCTACAAAAGTGGAACGGCGTGGGCGTGACGGCGATCCCCGGTTCGATGTTTATCGGAAGTGATGATCTCAACGCGGACGTCGTTACGGTCAACTTTGCGAATCAGATTGCCGACACGTCAGCCGTTACCATTTATCCGTCTGGCGGTTTGGTCCTGGCCGCTTCGGACGCGATTGGCAGTCTCGTGATTCAAGGCGGTTACGCAATCTCCAGCCCTGGTGTGCTCACCGTTAATGGAAATATCACGGCGCCGCAGACGTGGATTACGACCAGTTACGTGTACGGGAATCTTTCCCTCGGCAACGCCATGCGCGATGTAGACGTTGCCCTGGGCATTACTCTCAATTTCGTAGGGAGCGTGAGCGAATCAGGCGGATCGGCAGGTATCCATAAAACCGGTGCGGGTAATTTGGTTCTGATTAATTCCAATTCGTTTAGCGGTGCAATAACGATCGACGCAGGAAAACTCGTGGGTAATAACGGCAGTTCTTTCGGGCCTCCGGGTTCTGGCCTGACGGTTGCCGCCGGAGCGACATTGGAACTGGGTGGCGCAACATTTCTCGGAAAACCACTTACGTTGAGTGGAGCCGGCGAAAATGGTTTTAATGCCTTGCAAGGGTTCGGAACCAATTATTGGACGGGCCCCATCACGCTGGCTTCGGACAGTTATATTTTCAGCGACACCAACGTGGCCTTTAATTTCAGCGGTGGCATCAGCGGTCCGGGCAGTTTCATTAAGGTTGGCGCTGGCACGGTTCAATTCAGCGGCACCTCCGACAATCTTTTCGTCGGCGCACTCGATGTCCGAGCCGGCAAATTGAATCTGTTCAAAACCGGCGGAGCCACGGCTGTTCCGGGAACGTTGGTGATTGGCGATACCATCAGCGCGGCCAACAGCGCGCAGGTATTTCTTTTTGGGAACAATCAAATTGCCAACAACGCCACCATCAAGATCCGGAAATCTGGAAAGCTCGACTTGAATAACTTTTCAGACGCCGTTGGTTCACTCGATTTCACAGGCGGAAATATTAGTTCAGGTTCAGGAACATTGACATTAAGTGGGAATGTTTCGAGCGCGGTGGGAGGAGGAACCGCTTCCATCGCGGGAACACTGTCCCTGGGAGGAGTAACGCGAATTTTCAATGTCGATAGTCCTCTGCAGATTTCCGCCAATATCATTGATGGCGGCGCCAGCGCAGGACTCACGCACACTGGGACTGGAGCCTTGTACTTGCAATCGTCCAATAGCTTCTCGGGTCCAATCACGATCTCCGATGGATTGTTGCTTGCGACGGATGACCATGCGCTTGGCTCTACGACGGCGGGAACGACCGTCGATTTTGGTGCCACCTTGGCTTTGACCGGCGTCGACATCGGGATGGAATCATTAACGCTGCACGGGTCCTCCGCCTTGTTTGGTTACAACGCGAATTCATGGGCTGGTCCCGTGACCTTGGCCGCGGATAGCGGCATCAATTTGCAAAGTGGAGATTCTTTAATCATCACTGGAACGATCGGTGGCCCGGGCAAGTTATCTCTCTTCAGCGAAGGCTATTTGCAATTGGCAGGGTCGACGCCGAATACTTTCACGGGTGGTATTTCCGTCGACGGCACTCTCGAATTGGCAAAGCCCAATCTCGTTTCTGCTCTCGGCGGCGGATCCATTTCCATCGGTAACACCAACGATCCCGCCGAATCCGACCTCCTTATTCTTCAAGCGGCGCAGCAATTTCCACCGAATACTCCGGTGAACATTCTCACGAGCGGCCATTTCAATCTGAACGGCAATAATCAAACGGTTGGTCTGCTGAACTTGTATGCCTCCTCCGTGGAGACTGGAATCGGCACACTAATTCTGAACTCCAACGTCATGCAAAACATCGGCAACTCTGGAGCGCAACTTTCCGGCAACGTGTCGCTGAACGGCACGAACCGGACTTTTACCGTCCTCACCAATGCCAATCTCGATATGTGGGCGACGATCTCAAGCGGCGGCAATAACGCTGGGTTCATGAAAGACGGCCCCGGCTCTCTGAGCCTTCTCGCATCGAACAGTTACAGCGGTGTCACGACCCTCAACGAAGGATCTGTCCTGCTTTGGAATTCTAAAGCTCTCGGTTCGACCTCCGCAGGCACCACCGTTTCTGCAGGTGCTGTTTTGAGCCTGGTCGATGGGGTGAATATCACAAACGAAGGAATGACTATTTCAGGTTCCGGTCCTGCTGGTGGTGCATTGGTCATTTACGGCACGAATACCTGGACCGGCAATATTGTTCTCGCGAACGATGCCTGGTTCGATTCTCACTATCAGGACTCCCGCCTGAATCTGACGGGACTGATCACTGGCTTCGGCGGTGTGGTGAAAAATGGCGCGGGTACTCTTCAACTCAGCGGAAGTTTTGCGAACACTTACTTGAGCAATACCGTCGTGCGAGCCGGCAGCCTGGAGCTGAACAAAAGTTCCAGCAATGCCGTGCCAGCCGGATTGGATATTGGAACTGTTACCCTGGGCTCAGTGCGTCTTCTCGGCTCAAACCAAATCTCCGATGTCAGTCGCGTGACTCTCGGATTGGGAGGAACTCTCGATTGCAACAATCTTTCCGAAACCATTGGCTCACTCGAAGGTGCTGGCAACGTTTTGCTCGGGACCGGTGTCCTGACTTGCGGGCAAAATAATCTTTCGACGACGTTAACGGGTTCTTTTTCCGGCAATGCCAATCCGGCTCAATCGCAGCTTATAAAAACAGGCACCGGCTCGATGACTCTCACGGGCGCAAGTTTGTTTACCGGTGAAACTATTCTCCTTTCCGGTAAATACATTCAAAATGGATCACAAGGCGGCAAGATCACATTGTTGAGCGGCAGCACTCTTGGTGGGACAGGAACGGTGGGACAAGTGGTTTGTACTGGAGGCCTGGTCAGCCCCGGAAACAGTCCGGGCAAACTCAATACCGGGAATTTCAGCTGTGCGACGAACTCCACCTTTTTCATTGAACTCAACGGCACTTCTGCCGGAACAAATTACGATCAGGTCAATGTCACCGGATCGGTAACACTCGGCGGGTCTTTACTGGTGAACGCCGGTTTCAATTCCACCGTCAGTAATCAGTTCACGATTATTCGCAACGACGGTATCGACGCAGTTACCGGCACGTTCAGCAATCTCACCGAGGGAGCGATCTTCTTTGCCAGCAGCCGGCAATTTAAAATTTCATACGCCGGCGGTGACGGCAACGATGTTGTGCTCACGCAAGTCTCTCCCATTTTCAGTCCGAAGTTCAGCTCCATTACAGCGCCTGCGAATGGACAGTCCATGATTCAAGGTCTGGGCCTGAGCAACCTTTTATATGGTATCGAAGCGAGCACGAATTTAACAACCTGGACACCCATAGGCTTCGCCTCCAGCGACAATAACGGGAGTTTTCAATATAGCGACACGAACGCAGCGAATTTCCCTGTGCGCTTTTATCGAGTCGTTGCGCCTTAGAATCTTAACGGAAAACAAAAAGCCCGCCTCCAATTCTTTCGAATCGAAGGCGGGTTGTGTTTGCTCTAGCTGAACTCGAATCGCAATAAACTATTGCGTGACGATGGTGATCTTTTCAGACACCGGGCTTTCGCCGCCGTTATTCACCGCAGTGACCACAATTTCGATCGTCGAATTCGCAGGCAAATTCTCGAGGGCAAAGTCGAGATCCGCTGGAGAACCGGCCGCCACGTATTCGGTGTCGATGCCGATAATCTTCTTGAACACGCGATAATACTCCGCACGTTGTGCTGCATCCCATTTCACCGCGGCCGCGGTTGGTCCGATCAGAACAGCCGAGACATGCTCCGGTGCTTCAGGTGTTTCCAGCGCATCCGGCATGTTTAAGCCAAACGCCTGCCAGCGTCCATCGAGGCCGTCCATGCGCATATCCAACTCATGAATGAGGTTGCTGATACGTTTTCCCAGGACTTTCGCTTTGGCATCTCGCGCCGCCATCAACGTGGTGTTGATGCCCTCTTGCTGATCGACGGCATTGACCGCCGCCTTCAGGTCGGTGAACAGATCGTCTGCCTTGGCGGCCGTAATCTCCTTCGCAGCGAACTCCAACTCCGGGTGAGAGGCGAGGAAGTTCTTGTAGGAGAGCAGCACGGACATAACGTCATCCGCATTGCGAGGGATCACCAATGAACCAATCAGGCCGGTATTGTCCCAGGCTTGATTGTATTCACTCCCGAGCGTCGGCTTGAACACGTCACGGCCAAGTGTCAGGAACATCCGGCTGGTATCCACGTTCAAACGAACTGTCTCCCGGCGTGCGGTCACCTCGTCTTTACCGAGGCCATAAGCCATGATTGAGTCCGTCAATGCGTTAAGATCAGCATTGATGTTGGTTTCTGTGTTTTGCAACAGCGGTAAGGCTGTGCCGTATAAGCCCGCGCCGTAGGCTGCTTTGTGGGCAGCGATAACCAGGGCCGGGATCGATGTTGGTATTGTATTTTTCATATGTTTTCTTTCTTTCTGTTTTTGCATTGCTTCACGGTGTCGTTGAAAAACCGAAAACAGTTCGGCATCTCAAACAACCAGGCACCATGCCCGTGTTCTTTTGTTTCTGTAGCGGCGCGTCTCTGACCGCCGCACTACAACTTGGACCAATCCATTACTCCAACGCGTTTACTGACTACTGACTTGCCGCGGGCATCTGACATCTGTCCTTTGCCCTCGGACTTCTGACTTCACGAAGCACATCGCTGTCGGCCCAAACGTTTTGTTTGTCAGCCCGCGACTGGTGGAGGTTTCTAAGTTCCAACCGGTCTGCGTGTGTCTCACTTAACGACTCGCGTTAAATTCAACGAGAACGAGGATTTCAGAAAACGGGGCAGGGGGGTGATGACAGCATGTTCCGGAACATCCTGTCACCACCTGGGACCACTGATTTTATTGATCGGAACTGACGTCGCCTAAAAATCTCTTGACAGGGAACGAAAAAGACCGAGTCGAAAAAGGCGATAATTCGGGGAAAAAAATCAGACCAAAAGTGATATCGGCAACGAACCGACCTCACCCCGGCCCCCGCACCACGAGCGGTGCAGCAACTATATAATTCTATTTGGACTTTCCAGGAGAGGGAGACTGGTAATCCAGCCGTGCGATAGTTCCGAGCGCAGTCTTCGGCCGGATCGTCTTTAGAAATAAAAAAATGTAAATTTCGCTGTTCCCTCCCCTGGGAAGGAGAGGACCAGGGTGAGGTCGCTTTTACTTCCGAATTATTCCACAACGGAGAACCAAAAATTGCGTCGCTTCGCGGTTAATTTTCTCTATCGTCCGGGGCCGCATGACATTTCGGGATTACCTCAGCAAGATCGGCCAGGCCGTTTTCCAATATCAAACCCCTCGCCTCAAAAAGCGTGGCGAAGAACTATTTCCGCTTTTGGATAAGCCGGAACACGTGCCCAATCACAGCCGCATCCGTGGGGTGATCGAACGACTCGTCATACCGCCCACATCGTGGTTAATCGATTACATCGGACTCGGGAAAATCTTCGCCCACCGCATGAACAACGGCGAGAAAATCGACCCGCGCATGCTGGAGCTTCTCGATGATCTCCAGGAAATTCCAAGCGAAGCTGAACAACAACGCGCCATGGAACGCGAGCGTCGACAACACGCCGGCGATCACGACGCCATCCTGCGCAACCCCGCCAAATTCGAAGCGCAGGACCTGAAGGTCCGCAACGACCCGAAGCGCATCGCCCATTGGAATCGCATTCAGGAACTTTTCAAAATGGGCAAACATCGCCATCACAAACTGGGGATGGTCCGGAGGACGCTCTATCTCGACGGCGGTATGCCGCCGGAAGAATTTTATTATGAAAAGGCGAAGAGCGAAGAAAAGTGGCTCTTCAAAGCGATTACTGACCGCTATTTCAAACGCTACGGATTATACGCCATGCGTTTCGATGAGCCCCTCGTTGAAAAGCTGAAAGTCACCCGGACACCCTTCACCACAACCATCTCCATTCCACGATGGATGAACATCTCCCAGGAAGACATTGTCTGGGAAGCCGTCTTCGATACCCATTGGGACCCTGACCTGAAGAAACAAGGCGTCAAAGCCAGCCTCAACGAAATCGACCGCCTCGAAATGCTCCGCCGCATCGACACCGCGAGTATTCAGGCCCAGTCCGAAGGATTAAAAGGCGAACCGATGCGCCGTCGCATCGAAGAATTGGCCAAGCTGCCGTCGAATACCGACAAACGGACTCACCTCCGCTGGCAAAAAGAAATTAAGGAATTGAAGAGGAAGGGAATTCTTTAAGACGAATGGACGCCGCTTGTCGCGCTTCAGCGCCGTAATACAGCAGTTTTTTCTCAAACAGTTGTAAAAAGGTGACCCTTCACTTAATTCCTCCCGCAAATACGATCCAAGGCTAATCGTTGCAGGCGGTCGCGACAGCGCCGCGACTTAAAAAAGATCCGTTTTTCCAGATTGGAAAAGTGGTCAAATTTTTGGCTCAAAAATCCAGTCCGAGTTTTTCTCGGACCGAAAAAGT
>CBHTTJ010000028.1:0-36960 GCA_966095605.1 uncultured bacterium
TCGATGGCAAGGTGGGAATTTCCGGCGATAGAAAATTACTCCTTGAGCAAAAGGGAGAAGTTTTGGATCGCAGAAAGTCGTTACTCGATGCAGAAGCCGCCTGTTTTGCCGCCGATTAAACGCATGCCCTTTTTGAACCTTGAACTTTGCCTACTCGCTCGTAGTCTTTCACCATGTCTGATTTCGACATCAAATATGTGGCGAACCTCGCGCGTTTGAAGCTGACTCCTGAAGAAGAACAAAAACTCGGGTCGCAACTGGGCAATATCCTCGGCTACATCGAAAAGCTGAAAGAAGTGAACGTCGATAAGATCGAACCAACCGCCCATGCCTTTCCGTTGATCAACGTGTTTCGCCAGGATGAAGTCCGCCCTTCCCTGCCCCACGAAGACGCACTTCGCAATGCGCCTTCGAAGTCAGGCGGATTATTTGTGGTTCCCAAGATTGTCGAATAATAGTCCGGTCTCTGATCTCCGACCTCTGACATCTGATTTCCATGCTCAATCAACTGACCATTTCTGAACTGACGCAGAAGCTCTCGAAGCGCGAATGTTCCGCGCGCGAAGCCATGCAGTCGTGTCTCGACCAGATCAAACGCACGGACGAGAAAATCCACGCGTTCCTGAGTCATGACGATGCTCGCGCTCTGGCGGAAGCTGACGCAGCTGACAAAGCCATCATTTCAGGGACGACTCACCAGCAGAAGCCTTTGCTCGGTGTTCCGATCGCCGTGAAAGACGTGCTCTGCGTCAAAGATCAGCCGTTAAATTGCGCTTCGAAGATTTTGGGGAAATACACATCGCCTTACGATGCTACGGCGATTGAGAAATTACGCGCCGCCGGTGCGATCATTTTTGGCCGCTTGAACATGGACGAATTTGCCATGGGCAGTTCGACGGAAAACTCCGCCTTCGGCACGACGCGCAATCCGTGGGACGTGACTCGTATTCCCGGCGGTTCGTCCGGCGGTTCAGCAGCAGCCGTGGCCGCGGATCAATGCTCCGCTTCCCTGGGTACGGACACCGGCGGTTCGATTCGCCAACCTGCGGCTTTGTGCGGTTGCGTTGGTTTGAAACCGACCTACGGACGTATCTCCCGTTTTGGTCTCGTGGCCTTTGCTTCGTCGCTCGATCAGATCGGACCTTTCACCAAGGATGTACGCGACTCCGCTTTGTTGCTCGAAGCAATGAGCGGTATTGATCATCGCGATTCCACCAGCGTGCCGCAGCCGGTTCCAAATTATGCTTCCGCTCTCAACGGTGATATCAAGGGATTGAAACTCGGCATCGCCAAGGAATACATGGTCGGCGGCATGGACCCGGAAGTAAAAGCTTCGGTAGACGCCGCCGTGAAACAACTGGAAAAGCTCGGCGCGGAGATCGTCGAAGTTTCGTTGCCTCATACTGATTACGCCGTTGCGACCTATTACATCGTCGCGACTGCCGAAGCCAGCGCGAACCTCGCGCGCTTCGACGGCATCCGTTACGGCACGCGCGTTGATGGCGCGAATCCATTTGAACTGTATTGCAATACACGCGGTGCCGGTTTCGGCGCTGAAGTGAAGCGTCGTATTATTCTTGGGACTTACGTTTTGAGCAGCGGTTACTACGATGCGTATTACCTGCGCGCTCAGAAGGTGCGCACACTGATTCGCCAGGACTTTCTTCAAGCATTCGAAAAAGTGGATGCGATCGTCACGCCGACGTCGCCGACCGCAGCCTTCAAGATTGGTGAAAAATCTGATGATCCATTGCAGATGTATCTCTCGGATATCTTCACGATCTCTTGCAATCTCGCCGGTATTCCGGGGATCAGCATCCCGTGTGGATTTACCAAGTCACCGAAACTTCCCATTGGTTTGCAACTGCTCGGCAAACCATTCGGTGAAGAAACGATGTTGAAGATCGCCCACGCTTACGAACAGTCCACGAACTGGCGCAAGGAAAAGCCGACGATTTAGTTCTCTGAGAGGAGTGGGTTTCCAACGGACTGCGGGTCTGTGGCCCGCAGCGACGTGAAATCGGAAGCCGTTGGGAAAGAGTCAAAGCCGTTCACAAGGACGACCTCGCTGCGACTCACAGAGTCGCGGTCCTACTCAATCGTCACTTTGTAGATCACGTTACCCGTTCCCGCCGGAGCCAACGCTCCATCAAACGTCCACTTCACCGGTCCCGTCTCTCCGACTGACGGAGTGGTAATATTCACGGAGTTCAGTCCCGATCCCATGACGCCGTTCGTTGCACTCAAGAAGGTCGTGTACGGTGGTGTCGCGTCGTAAATCACAATGTTGCTCAGCACCGTGCTGCTGCCGTTCAGGTAAGTGATTGTATAAGTAATCACTTCACCAGGTGCCGCGCTGGCCTTGTCGACTGCCTTCAGCAACGACAAACCGGCCGTCGTCGGGGTGCCGACTGTCGTCAAATCAACACGTGTGGCCACGGCGGACAATGCGGGGGTTGCATTCACGTAAGTAAAGTTCGCCGCAATCGTCACTTGATCTTGTGCATTGAACGGGGCACCAGCCGGGATGAATTCTTTCACCACAAGACAAATCTTTTCCTCGGCGACGACAGAGATCGGTCCCGTGACCGGGGTATCCCCTGAATCGATCTGGGAATTACAATTGTTGTCGCGGTAAATGATATTGTTCCAACCCGGGATGGCTGGCGTCGAAAGTTTGGTGGTGGTGAACGTCACCGTTCCTGCGGATCCGGCAATGAATGTATGGCCGTAGATCAAAATACTGCCGGGCAATCCGGACTGCTGGCCATCGGTGAGCAGTTCATTTTCCGGAACATCGCCGAAATCAACGCCGGTATACAACGTGCCCGCGACATAGTTGAACGCGATCACATCATTCGTGCGCGTATAAGTACCGCCCGTGTTTCCAACCGACGCTCCCACCGAGCGATAGCCAGTGAGATTACTTTCCACGACCTTCAGCTGAACACCATTGGTCACGGAACCGGGAATCGTCAGGGTATAACTACCATCGCCTGCCGTCGTAGTGGTGCTGTAAGTCGTTCCACCCGTCGAGTCGGTTAATTTCACGATTACACTCGCGATACCTGCTTCACTACCGTTCTTGATGCCGTCATTCGCGGTGCCGCCACTCGCGCCGGTGTCTTTAAAGACATTACCTTTCAGTGTGACCGCCTGGATCAAGCCGAAGTTTTGATTCGGCACCGCCGTGGAATTAACCGGGATGTTGTTGCGAATTTGGGCTGGCGACTCAATTCCTGTCCAACCGCCTGGAATATTCGGCGCTACATCCGAAAGCGTGTTGTTGTCATCGACAATGATGACATACGTGCCGACGGAAATATTGGAGAAGGAATAGAATCCGGTTGTTGGGTTCACCGCGACAGCCTGGATCGCAGGACCGGTCGGAGTGCTTGTCGGGAAGATCTTCGTATAAAGGGTCAGCGATGTTCCAGCTTCCGACGTATCACGGAAACCATTTTGATTCGCATCATTGTAAACATAACCCGATACAGCGACACCTACTGCCACCGTTGTGACTACGCGAGCTGACGGCGACGTCCCGTCGTTGTTCGCCGGAACGGGATCAATCGTATCAGACGTACTGGAAACGATATTCGTGATTGGGCCGGAGTAGGCCTTGACCGTAATCGTCAGGTTCGTCGCTCCACCGTTCGTCAGGACCAGCGCGGACCACGTCACGGAATTGGTCGTGGCAACACCGCCACCGGAAACATTGATGACATCAACCCCGGGCGGCAGCGAATCGAGAACAGTAATGTTCGCTGCGGATGACGGACCGGCATTGGTCACGGAAATCGTATAAACAAAGTTCGTGCCGGCACCAATCGTCGTTGGACCGCTCTTGGTTGTTTGCACATCAGCGACTGGCGTGACGGTCGTCGTCACGACGGCGTTACTGGCGCTGCCATCGTTATTGTTCGGAATGAGATCCAGAATAGGACTGCCGGTAGAAACACGATTGGTCAACGTCCCGCTCGGGGGTGCCGTAACGGTGACACTCAAGTTGGTGCTCGCGCCGCTCGCGAAGTTCGCGAACGGCCATGTCACCACGCCATTGGTGTAAGTAAATCCTCCGGACGCCGTCACAAACGTAACTCCCGACGGAAGAGCATCGGTCACAACCATGCTCGTGGCGATCGAGGGACCAGCATTCGTAACGGAAATCGTGTAACTGAAATTCGTCGCCGCAAAGACTGTGGAAGGACCAGTCTTCATCGCCTGCAAGTCGGCAAGCGGAATGACAGTGGTCGTCACAACGGCGTTCGTCGCGGTTCCATCGTTGTTACCCGGTGTGAGATCCATCGTTGTTCCACCCGCGGAGACGCGGTTGGTCAACGTCGCACCATTCGCTGGAGCGGTAACGGTTACGGTAAGATTCGTCGTCGCACCGTTCGTCAACGTTGCAATTGGCCACGTTATCAAACCGTTGGTGAAACTGTAGCTCGCGCTTGCGGTGACAAATGTTACACCCGCTGGCAGTGCGTCTGTCACAACAACTCCCGCCGCGGTGGAAGGACCACTGTTGGTCAGAGTAATTGTATAACTAAAGTTCGTTGCCGCATAAACGCTGCCTGGACCGGACTTGAATGCCTGCAGATCGGCCAGAGGGGTAATCGTCGTGGTAACAGCTGCATTCGGAGCACTGCCGTTGTTGTTGACTGGAACCGGATCAAAGATGGGTGAACCGCTGGAAACGTAGTTGGTGACTGTTCCGCTCGCGGGAGCCGTAACTGTAACGGTCAGATTTGTAACAGCGCCATTCGTCAAGCTCGCAATAGGCCAGATCACCTGGCCATTGGTCAACGAACCACCGCCCGTTGCACTCACAAAGGTCACTTCGGCAGGCAACGTATCCGTGACTACTACCGAGGAAACCGTGGACGGACCGAAGTTAGTGACGGAGATGGTGTAATTAAAATTAGTTGCTGCCAACACATTGGCCGGACCGGTCTTGCCGCTCGCGAGATCGGATTGCGGCGTGATGGTGGTCACGACAATCGCCGCAGCAGCACTTCCGTTGTTATTAACCGGAACTGGATCGATCGTATCCGAAGTACTCGACACGATGTTCGTAATCGTTCCCGCATTTGCCGGAGCGGTTACCGTCAGCGAGAAATTCGTGAAAGCGGAATTCGTGAAGCTGGCGATCTGCCAAACAACATTGCTGCTGGATGGAATACCACCACCTGTCGCGCTCACAAAAGTCACCCCGGTTGGAAGCACGTCACTGATGGTAATATTCGCCGCAGTCGACGGCCCGATATTGGTCACGGCGATGGTGTAAGTGAAGTTGGTCCCGGCAAAAACATTCGTCGGCCCAATCTTCGTCGTCTGGATGTCAGCAACCGGTGTCACTGCCGTAATCACCTTCGCGCCAGCAGCACTACCGTCGTTGTTATTGAAAACGGGATCAAAAGTGGACGAACCGCCGGAAACGATGTTCGTGAAGGTCGAAGCATTCGCTGGAGCCGTCACCATGATACTGAAGTTTGTTGTCGCTCCATTGGTGAAGCTTGCCACCGGCCAGGTCACAATTCCATTCGTCACGCTATATCCGGCCGTGCCGGTCACAAAGGTCACTCCCGCGGGCAAGGCATCCGTTACCACCAGACTCGTCGCCGTCGAAGGACCGCTATTGGTCAAAGTAATCGTGTAACTAAAGTTAGTTCCGGCAAATACATTCGTCGGCCCTGTCTTGATCAATTGAAGGTCTGCCTGTGGAGTAATCGTGGTCGTAACAATTGCGGACGGAGCTGTGCCGTCGTTGTTGCCCGGCGTTGGATCAAAAATCGGCGATCCGCTCGAAACGCGGTTCGTCAACGTACCGCTGGCGGGTGCAGTAACTGTAACCGTGAGGTTACTACTGCCACCGTTCGTCAGCGAAGCGATTGGCCAGGTAAGGACACCATTCGTCAGAGTATAACCGGCGGTCGCGCTCGAGAAGGTGACTCCCAGCGGCAACGTATCGGTCACCGTAATGCTCGACGCCGTCGACGGTCCCATGTTGGTCAAAGTAATGGTGTAACTGAAGTTGGTTCCTGCAAATACATTCGCGGGCCCTGTCTTCGTGGATTGCAAGTTCGCCTGCGGTGTCACCGTCGTGGTGACAATGGCGTTGGCCGCGGTGCCGTTATTGTTTGTGGAAACAGGATCAAACTCTGCACCGCCAGTTAAGACACGATTGGTCAGAGTAGCGCTATCGTTTGGCGCAATCACCGTGACGGTAAAGTTCGTTGACGCCCCGTTGGTAAACGTGGCAATCGGCCAGGTCAGGAACCCGTTGGTTAAAGTATAACCCGGCGTAGCGCTGGAGAATGTCACTCCCGTCGGCAGCGCGTCGGTAACCGTGATACTGGACGCGGTGGATGGCCCGATATTGGTCAGCGTAATGGTGTAGCTGAAGTTGGTTCCTGCAAACACAACGTTCGTGCCGGTCTTGCTGACCTGCAAGTCTGCCTGTGGCGTCACCGTCGTGGTCACGATCGCATTGGCAGCGGTTCCGTTGTTGTTCGTCGAAACAGGATCAAATTCAAACCCGCCGGAGGAAACACGGTTGGTAATGGTCGCACTGTTGTTCGGCGCAATCACTGTGACGCTGAAATTCGTAGTGGCTCCATTGGTGAAACTCGCAATCGACCACGTCACGAGACCGTTGGTTAACGTGAATCCAGCGCTCGCAGTCGAGAACGTCACACCGCTCGGCAACGTATCCGTCACCGAAATGCTCGATGCGGTGGACGGCCCCATGTTGGTGAGGCTGATGGTGTAAGTGAAATTGGTCCCGGCAAATACTGTCGCTGGACCCGTCTTGGTGGTTTGCAGATCCGTCAATGGGGTGACGGTCGTGGTGACGATGGCATTCGCCGCAGTCGCGTTGTTGTTCGTCGACACCGGATCAAACTCGGCGCCACCCGCCGAAACACGATTCGTCAGCGTCGCACTGTTGTTTGGTGCAATCACCGTGACGCTGAAGTTCGTCGTCGCACCATTCGTAAAACTTGCAATCGGCCACGTCAGCAAACCATTGGTAAGAGTGTACCCCGCTGTCGCACTCGAGAACGTCACACCGGTAGGAAGAGTATCCGTCACCGTGATGCTGGAAGCCGTCGACGGCCCCATGTTTGTTAAAGTGATCGTATAGGTAAAATTCGTCCCGGCGAAAACGTTGTTGGTACCAACTTTTGTCGCCTGCAAATTCGCCAGCGGCGTCACCGTAGTCGTGACTATCGCATTCGTCGAAGTACCATCGTTGTTGCCCGGAACAGGATCCACTTCGAAGCCACCCGCCGAAACTCGATTCGTCAGTGTCGCACTATTGTTTGGAGCAATGACCGTAACGCTGAAGTTCGTCGTCGCTCCATTCGTGAAACTCGCAATCGGCCACGTCAAAATACCGTTGGTTAAAGTATAACCCGCCGTCGCATTCGAAAACGTCACGCCTGAGGGCAACGTATCCGTCACGGTAATACTTGAGGCGGTGGACGGCCCCATGTTCGTCAACGTAATCGTGTAGGTGAAGTTCGTCCCGGCAAACACATTGTTCGTGCCCGACTTGGTTACCTGTAAATCCGTTTTCGGCGTAACAATGGTTGTAACAATCGCGTTGGCCGCCGTTCCATTATTGTTGGTGGAAACCGGGTCGAATTCGATGCCACCCGCCGAAACCCGGTTGGTCAGAGTAGCACTGTTGTTTGGAGCTATGACGGTGACAGAAAAGTTTGTACTCGCCCCGTTGGTGAAGCTCGCAATGGGCCACGTCAGCAAGCCATTCGTCAAAGTATAACCCGCCGTCGCATTGGAAAACGTAACGCCTGTTGGCAAGGTGTCGGTAACCGTAATGCTCGAGGCAGTGGACGGCCCCATGTTCGTCAACGTGATGGTGTAGGTAAAGTTTGTGCCGGCGAAGACTACGTTCGTACCGCTCTTTGACACTTGCAGATCCGTCTGCGGGGTGATCGTGGTCAAAACAATCGCGTTGGTCGCTGTTCCGTTATTGTTGGCTGGCACCGGATCAAAATCAATCGAGCCGCTGGATACAATATTGGTCAGAGTTCCTGAATTTGCCGGAGCCGTGACCTGCAAGGTCAGATTGCTTGAGGCTCCATTGGTCAGCGAAGCAACCGTCCATTTCACGATACCATTCGTCAGAATCCCACCGCCTGTGGCGCTGATAAATGATACGCCCGATGGGATCGCGTCGGTCACGGTAATGCTCGATGCCGTTGATGGACCAGAGTTGGTCAGCGTGATGGTGTAACTGAAGTTTGTGCCCGCAAAAACATTCGTAGGGCCAGTCTTCGTCGTTTTGACATCGGCCTGCGCAGCAATTGCGGTAATAACAATGGCATTCGTCGCTGTACCGTCGTTGTTCCCGGTCACCGGGTCCGCAGTAACAGCCGAGGCAGAGCCGACGTTGGTGATGTTGCCGCTGCTGGAAGGCGTCGTCACGGTGACGGTGAGGTTCGTGGTCTGGCCATTGGTAAACACCAGGAAATTAGTCCATTTCACCTGACCGTTCGTCAGGAACCCGGAACTGCTCGCGCTGACAAATGTCACATTGGTCGGCAATTGATCGACAACGACAAGATTCGAACTGGTAGACGGCCCCAGGTTCGTCACCGTCAACGTGTACGTGAGATTCGTAAATGCAAAGGCATTGGTAGGACCTGACTTGGTCACTTGAACGTCTGCCAAAGGTGAAATGCGGTATGAGCAAATGGCGGGCGAATTATCCCCAAGATTCAGTGTGGTATCGATTCGATTTGTCCCAATCGTTGCATAAGCCGAGTTAGTATAGCCACCAAACACAGATGGGATTGCCGCCTGAAACGACAGATTCCGCGTGCCATTACCGGGCACGAGAAAATAACCCGACCAGGTCAACACCTGGTTGGAAGATGTGGAAGAAATGCTCGGATCCGCATAACTCACTCCGTTCGTCTTCGAACTGCTATTAACGTAAGTCGCATTGGTAGGTGAACCCGAGAGCGTCACCACGAAGGCGTCCATAAATGCGTCATTGGGAGATGAATTACTCAGCGTGAGCGTAATCGTAATGTTCGTCCCAGTGGCCGAAACGCCACCACACGATACAGATTCATTGATCAATGTAAGGCCGTTGGTTGATAGAGCGATGGGTGCGAAACCAGTCAATGAGCTCGGTGTGGTATATTTCATGTTCGAACCACCGCTACTGATGTCCGCAATCGGGGTTACAGCCGTAGGCGTCGTCGTGGTGTTAACCGCGCGTAGCTTGTAAATGGCCTGCCAGTGAGTGTCGTTATTGTCAGGTGTAACAAAATTAAAGTTGTTCGTGTACTTCAAGCCGTCATTAGGACAGCCGCAGCCACTCAAAGTAACCACGCATTCGTAAAGTTCGTACGCGCCCGGATCCCATGTCGGCAATGATGCGGCAGAAAACGCCCAACGTTTGGTGGAACTGATCGTGCCGCTATCACCGTCGACCGTAATCGTCACAAGGCCACCAAGAGTAGGAGGAGTCGGCCCAGTCACGATCGCCGTCACCTTATTCGCCGAAGCGCTAATGATACCGGTCAAAGCCAGAGAGAAATTCGCGCTTCCCAATGAATTTCCTAAAGAAGGAAGTCCGTTGTAAACCGTAATGGTATGCGTCTGAGCCGGACCAGTCTTCGTCAACGCCTGCAAAAAGAAATAAGCGTATTTGACCGAGTTCGGCGCCATTGGCCCCAGGTTGACTTGTCCATCTTCCGTTGAAGCAAGGGTTACAACTCCGCCGCCAAAACTCCCAATCGTTACCCAAACGCTATTATAGCTCGTCGCACTATTGTTCGTGATCGCGTAACAAACGTAATTGCAGTTGTAGTCAGAGTTATTGTTGGAATCGACAAAGAATTCAGGCGTCGTGGTGCGGCCAATTTGAATAGCAGACGCCGCCGTGATGGAGGTCATCAACAGCGCCAGGCAAAAAACCATTTTCCAAAAGTTCTTCACTATTCGTTGTCTTCCTTCCGCTTGAACAAAGTTTCGTCGAACTTCAGACGCAGATTCACAAACAATCCCTGGTTGGTGTAGCCGTCGTCGAGGTCGCGATCGCGGAAACCCGTGACGTTATAACCCACCGCAATACGCAAATTCCGCTTCACGATAAAACCAACTTCAGGACCGATGGCAAATTGTTGATGCGCAAACCCGGCATCAAAAAGGGTGTTGGCATTAAACCCGATGTCCCAACGCTTCGTCAGGTCATAAGTGACACGAGTGCCAACCAGATGAGCAATCGCTGTGTCGTCATGAGCGGTGGTCGTTTCGAAAGCGACCTTCATCGCGTAGTGAAGGTTGAAGATCAAATCAGCCGTCGGCTGATAGTTGAGATCGCTCATGAAAATATTCGCCTGACGTTCCATTGGCGACGCTTTCGTTGATTCATCGTTCTCGTATTTATATTCGTATTTAAAGAGCGCATTCCATTTATCCGTTTCCGTCTGGCGATAAGCCATACCAGCCTGCAAACGACCTTGCTGCTTGTCGCCGGCACCCGGACCTTTGTTCGCCTGCATGAGCAGGATCGTCTTGCCGAGGAAGGTCCAGTCACGACTGACTTTGCGCGCGTAGCCAAAGCTGTTTAGCAAGCTGTCCGCGGTGGTTGCATTTCGAAGTTCGAGGCGAGCCGTTGTCTTCGATTCAGGATTGCGGGTATATTCAATCGCTCCGGTAACAGCGGTAGCTTCGTTTTCTTTGCCGTTAACAACTGGCGTCACACGTTCCAACGTGGTGTTCAAACGAACGCCTTCGGCGACGTTCCATAAATTTCGCAAACCTGTAGAGGCTTCCGCTTCACGACCTTCAAAGGCATCGCGAGCGCGGTACTCGTTGAAGAGATTGCCGTTCTTCATGTATTCGGTTTCCAAACCAACAACCGTCGTGTTCTGTTGTTGAGAACCGTTCAATTCATAGGGGCCACCGATGGAGGAAATGAATTCGTGACGGGCATAAAGTTTGGTCTTGGATCGAACACGCCAATCACCACCCACGGCCACCATGCGGTTGTCGGTTTGCTTCACGTCGTTTTCGTATTCCGCATAAACAGAAGCACTCGGCAGCTTCGGAACCGGCATCGAGAATTTAGCGCGGAGGCTGTTGACTTCGTTTGGAGTGACACCAACCGTGCTGTTGTTGGCCGGATTTGCTGTTTCCTGGCTGTGACGAGCACCTAAATCGAGACTATAATTTCCCCAGTTCTTAATCACATCACCGCGAACACCCTTACGGCTGCCGCTCGTTGCTTCTTCTTCCGTCCAAATACCTTCCGTCACCAATGAGAAACCTTTGTCCAGGCGTTCAGTTACCTTGAAGCCGCCTTCCACGCGACCCGGCTGCATGATCGAAGCGCTGTTCGTGAAATTAGCTTCGGTCTTACCCATATACACACGCGCATCAGTCCGACCGCTGGCGTGACGCACTTCAACACGTCCGGCGCTTCCGACACCACTCAGCTCGTTGTCGCTCTGCGCCACTTCCGCAATGGCGTAAGTTTTCTCCGTAAGCTTCACCGTCGTATTCGCGCTCCGTAGATCGTAACGAAGCATGGGGTTTTCATCATGCACGGCAGCAGCACCGACTTCCCAATGGTTATTGATTTTCACCTGGGCATCGCCGCCATAAACCCAAAACTTGTCACCGCCCTGATCCACTTCGAACGTTGCACGGACAGAAATCGGGTTGAGCTTACCATCAAGACTTGGAATCGGCCGCTTGAACAAAACGCGTCCGGTAAACGGCTCGAATTCATAGTCTTCAAAGCGTGCCATCGGCGTGTTGCTGATAATCAACGAGGGCTGATTACGATCACGAACCAAAATCTCGATCGTTTCGCTGCCGACGAGCGCATTGTGAATATTGAAGAAGAACGGTCCAGAGGTTCCGTTCGCCGGTAATTCTTCGATCACCTGACGCGTGCTGTCCTGACTCGCCCAAATGTTAGCGCTGATGCGATTTTTTTCGTAGTGCTCACGGACACCGGTCAAACTGCGATTGTAATTACCCAATCCGCGGACATCAGTGCTGCTGGCACTGGTGGTAAAGTCACCGTAGAGGAGGTAACAACGTTTCTTGTCGATACGGACGTAAAGTTTGCCACTCGACTGCGCGTCAAAGCCACGAACTGAAGAATCGCCGTAAACAGGATAAAATTCATCCGGTTGAATATCGCGGAACAACCGCTCCTTCTGTTTCGATGAATCAAATCCAGCCGTCAGGAGATATTCACCCTTCAGTTTGCCTTTGAGGAAGAAAGCGGTGCGAGCGGCCGCGTTAAGTTTTCCGTCATCACTGTTGGCCGAAAGATTACGGAGTTCTTCTTCAAATCCATCGTCGGAACGAGCGGCCATCATGTGGCTGAAGCTCAAACTATTCAAACGGAGTGTCCCTTCAACAATACCGACCGCCAACATCGGGCGAAGATCAGGCAGGAACGCCAGCTTCGCGCGAGTTTGAATGATGCCGCTGCTGACACCGATCATTGCATCAGCCGCAACATCCGGCGGCAACAATTCGAAGACTGCTTTGCCACCTTCAATAAAGACCTGGATTCCTGGTTCACGTTTATCAAGATCTTCAACATTCCAACGTCCGACCGTGGATTCCAAAGTCAGCGGCGTGCGAGCCGTCACCGGAACACCATGTTCGTCCTGCAGGAGAACCGTAATTTTCGCAGGCGTATTGCCATCAGCCGGCTGGTCGTGCTTCGGCAGAACAATCTTCACCACAGCGAGCTTGTCTGGCGCGGTCACATGAATTGTTTCCGTCCCGCGAACATTGCCGAAAGGATCGGTTACCGAAAGCTCCAGTGTGTTGGCGCCAGGTTTCAAGCCAATGCCGACATATTCCAAAGCCTGAATTTGTTTCGCGGCGTTTTCGACGCGTTTACCGAGGAATGACTTGGAAACTTCTTCACCGTTGACTTTCAACGTGATCTTGCCCGCGGAATTTCCCTTCACGCGAATCGTCGTTTGCGCGATCGGCAATGTGTCTTTGTCCTTCAGGTCGATGAAGCCTAATTTGTTGTCGAGATTCGTAATCGTGTTTTCGAGACGAGCGTAGGGAAGGCTCGGGTCATTGAAGGAAGGCAATACAGAATTGCCGCTGTTTAGCGTTCCTTCAGGAAGAACGGGAGTGAAACTGACCGGCGCGTTTGTCTTTTCCACTTTCTTAGGAGCTTCAGGCTGCGTTGGGGCAGCTTGAGTAGCCGCGGTTCCAACAATACCAGAAGCCGGCAAACCACGCGGATCGGGAGGAACGATAATAGCACCATCCGGTGAGAGTTGGTCCTTAAGAGTGCGATCGAGTTCCGCCGTAACAACTTCACCTTTGGCTGCCCGGCGCTTCACTTCATCGAGAACTTCTTTGCTTGCCGTTCCTTCCGCAAAATTCGCCTTGTGCATTTCATAGCGCTTCAGGTCGAGGAAAACGGTGTCAGAATATTCGGCGTTACGAGTCGAAAGAACTTCCAGTTTCGAACCACGCGGCAGCGTGGTCGGATCGACTTTCATAACATGCGCCTTCGGGGCCAAACCGTAGATGCTGTACTTACCTTCGCTATCGCTGATCACGTAGGTTCCGTCTTCGATATAAAGGCGAACCCCCGGGATCCCTGGCTCACCGGCGTCCTGAATGCGGTTGTGATTGATATCAACGAAAATCTTGCCAATCACAACGCTCTTGTCGGTGAAGACGCCCTGAACCAGTTTCACTTTTGCTGTCGCAACGTTGCTGGCCAGTTTTGGCGGACCAGCCGCAAATGCCTGGGCGCGATTAACACCGTCGCCCTGCAAAGCCCCGGGCCCGATTTGCACGCGATAGGTCAACGTCACCACCGTGGCATCGAGGATGGACGGAATAATGACCTCAAACCGAGACGAACCTTTGAACACTGGATCCGGAATCGAAACTCCCGCCAGCTTTGCCGAACCGTTCTTGTAGAAGAATCCTGCAGGCAAATAATCCACCAGGCGCACGTTCGTCAGCGTGCCGCCGGAAACGTTTTTCACGTCAACGCTGTATTCAACAAAGTCACCAATTTCACCTTCAGTTCGTGAGGCCGCTTTTTGCACGAATAAACCCTGGCCGGGATCAACATGATTATCCGCAGGAATATCGATGTGAACATTGCCACCCAATAATGTGACTTCGAAGTTTCCTTCGTATGAACCGGAGGGATCAATGTTACGACCGGGTGGCAACTTGGAAACGGGAACCTTCGAGGGCGTGGTATAACCGACCGGAGGGACTACTTTGATAAAATATTTGCCTGGATCGACTACCGGAAACTGATAATGCCCCGCCGCGTCCGTAATCACCGAGTTCGGCGCCGGTGTGAAACCATCGAAGTCAAAGACCAAGGCAGGATTACCCGTCGTCGCATCATAAATCGTCACCTTTGCCCCTGGAATTGGAGCACCTGTCTTGCTGTCGAAAACAATTCCGTCCGGGTCGATCAGGATAATCGCCTGTGTTGAAGCAGCGCCGCAACCTTCGATTGTGGCGGTGAGTGAATCGTTGCGAACGGTCTGCAAAGTCCCATCACCGATAATCACGCGGTGAACCGTCGCGTCTTCCGTTGGAACCGGCATCATGATGCGGAACAGTCCTGAATTGGGAGCGGTTTCCGTAGCATCGTAAATTTCACGGTCCCCAGTTTTTCCAGAGGTAAGAATGATCTGGTGCGTTTCCGCGACGTTCGGATCCAAATTACAGGAACTCGCCGTGGCCTGAATATAAAGAGGGTTACCCAGCCGTGTGACGGCAGCGAAGTTCGTGAAATTGTTGTTCCGATAGAAATGAATTACCGGCGGCGGCAACGTGATGGACACGCGAACAGTGCCGGAAGCAATATTCAACGTGTCCCCGGAAGAAGGAACGGTGTACTGCGCTGCTGCCTGGTTGAGAATGTCGGACGCTCGGACGACGCCGGCATTAAGGAAGAAAAGTGCAACCACCAGCAGCGCAGGAATTGCGCTGAAGATGGTTACACTTTTATTCCCGTAACGACGCATCTGGGCGATTTAGTTCGTTTTAGCAGAAAGAGGGAGGAGCCCTTGCGGGCTCCTCCCCTTGCAGATTGGTTTACGGGTTAATCTTGACGCCGAAGTTCAGAACGGCGGAAGCACCCGGAGCCAGCGTGTCAATAGTCACGCTGATCGTACCGGCTGAACCGCTCGCAGGAACGCTGTTCGTCGTCACGCTGACGCCCACAGGGGCGACAACAGACAACGCACCGTTCGTGCTGAACGTGGTGAAGGCAGGCGTAGCGTCGCTCAGCACGATGTTCGTGGCCGAGGTGCTGCCGTTGTTTTTCACCGTGATTTCGTAGCGCAAGCAGTTGCCTGGGAGCGCCGTGTTGATGTCCGACGTGGTGAACGTCATATCCACCGTGCCATCGCAGTTCGTGTCGAGCGCTTGCTTCTTGAGGAGAGTCAAGTCAGCCGAGATAACCGTGGTGGCGTCGGTCGCCGAGGTTGAGGTCGGAACCGTGGTGATATACGTGCCGTTCACGACAGAAGCCGTGATCGTCGTGGCGTTGATCGCACCGATCGGAGCGCCGGGCGGAGCAAACACCTTCACGAGCACCTTGACCGTGCTGCCGACAGCGACGGTGTTCGTCAGGCTGGTGACGATCACTTCGTTCGTGTCGAGGATGCCGTTGGCGTTCGCATCATAATAGATGACCGAGGTCCAGCCAGCGAGGCTGTTACCGAGGCCAACATTGATTGTGCTGCCAGCGCCACCTTCAGCAACGTTACCGTTGTTCTGAATGGTATGGCTGTAAACAACAGAACCACCAGGGAAGATCTGGGCGCTGTTGTTCGGAGCGATCGAGATGGAGCGGAACGTGTTCACGACGACAGCTTCATGCTTACGGTCGCTCGCACCGCTGTTCGGCGAGAGGACGCGGAAGTAGATGTGGTTCGTTCCAGGAGCATTTTGCGCCGGGATCGTCACGTCAGCGTAGAACAACATGCTCGCGCCAGCGTTCACAACACCGCTGCCGGTGATCGTGCCGTTGCTCGAGTTACGGAAGACAACCGTCCAGCCGCTCGGCAAGCTGAGGGAGCCGAACGTCGAATCGGTGCTCGCCGCGAAGTCGTAGGTATCCGCCACGGCACTGCTATTGGAAACGTAGTTCGTGAAGCGAACCGTAACCGCGTTGGTCGGCGTAACCGTCAGCGTCGTCACTGGGGAAGCTTCAGGACCAGCACCGGCACCAGGAGCGCCAGGACCAGTGGAATCGTTGGTCAAGTCAACCGTGTTGGCCACAACCTGGCCGAGCGTGTCGGTACCAGTGGCGCTCACGCCGGAGTCAAACGTGGACTTGGCTTGAACCTGAACACTGAAGTTCGTGCCGGTTTGGCCAGGAGGCAGGATCGCCTTCACAACGACGGCGTAGGTGTTCGTCGGGCCGTTCGGACCACGTGGGCCGGTGTCAGGAATGTTGTCGTTATTGCTGTCGAGCAACGGAGCCACGCCATCAGATTGATAGAGCAGGAACGTTGTGCCAGGAGGGAACGAGCTGGTGTTGGTCAAGACAGTGATGTTGAACGTGTCGTCGCCATTGCCGAGGTTGCTCACGACGTTCGTGAAGCTGACCGTAGCACCTTGCGGAACGGGGTTCGTGATCGTCTGGCTCGTGATGGAAACATTCGCGAACTGAGGGATCGTGAAACGAGCAACGTTGGAATCAAAGTCGCCGACGACGTTTTGACCGTCGTTGTAGCTGTACTTCGCCTGGTTATCGATGTTCTGCGGAGCCAAACCAGCGTTGACGTTGACCTGGAAGGTCAGCGTGCCGGATTGTCCAGGAGCCACCGTGGCGATGATCGCCGTGATACGACCAGCAACAGTGTCGTTGTAGTCGTAATCAATACCAGCAGGGTCGTTCGCACCCGTGTTGTCGTTCAGGAACGTGTTACCGGAGACACTCCACTTGGCGGTACCGGCGACATAGGTCATACCCGTCGGGATGATATCCTTCAAGGTGAGGTTCGTCGCGGTGGTGTTACCACTGTTATTGTAGGTCAAGGTATAGGTGTAAGGACCGGAACCAGCAATGCCGCTGGCGATGTTGATCGCTTTGGTCACGTTGATGACAGCGTTCGGGGTGACGTTCGCAGTGTCGGTGTTCGCGGCGGTCTGGGCGTTGTTAAATCCGCTCGTCGCAGTGATCGTCAAAGTGTCAGTCGCGGTCGAAGGAGAGTTCGGAACCGTGGCGACGATGACGAACTTGAACACAGCGCCAGCAGCCAAAGGACCCGTCGAAGTAATCGGCTTCGTCAAGTCATCAGGCACACCGTCACCATTCGCGTCTTCGTAAATGGTATAGGTATTGAACCCTGTTACGCTACCGATCGACAGGGCGTAAGTGTCTTGGCCGTTACCGGTGTTCTTCAGGGTGTGCGGGAAGTCAACTTGTCCACCAGGGGAGACTGGCTTTGTGTTGTCCTGGGTCAGCGTCAGGCTGGCCACTTGTTGCACGTAAGTTGTCGTGGTGTTGGACGTAGCGGTACGTTGGGTTCCAGAACCGTCCGTGTAAGTGGCGGATGCCTGGTTGCCAATGCTGCTACCTGCCGGCGGCGTAGCTGACATTGCAGTCCAATTGACCATGGTTATTACCGTCAGGATCGACACCGCCTGCTTCAGGCGCGTGCGCATCCAGGTTTTTCTGAAGCCTGAGAACAGACTTCGGGATGTTATGTTTACTTTCATTTATGTTTTTTGGTTAGTGAGGTTAAGCGGAATGTGTTGAAATACTTTTCGAACGGATTGCTTGTTTGTTTGGGTTGGTTATTTGCTTTCTGAAACGCGCACCCGCGCGACCAGGGTTGTGGTTGCACCACCGGCGAGATCCCCTACGTTCCAACGCAGGGCACGGATTTCAGAAGCGGCCACTTCACGCAGCTCTTCTTTTCCGTCGGCGGTTTTGACTTTTCTCTTGATCGGAAACGGTTCGAATTTCTTTCCATCGAGGCTGGCCTCGCTCGGAGCAGGCTTGGCAGTGTTGGCCTCGTATTCCATTCCGGCCGGAATCGGGAGATTCGGCTTCAAATTCCCGAGCACTCTCGCGGTCGTGTTTTTGCAAACGGTGGCGTATTCGATCGTATCACCTGGTTTCGCCCTGTCTGCGGATTCGAATGTTTCTTTTCCTTCAGCCACTAAAACCTTGCGAGCTTTGAGCTGAACCGATAGTGGCTCTTGCGATTGCGCCGAAACCGGCGTTACCGCGATAAAAAGCCCCGTTGCAACCACACAAATAGCCTGCGTTAATACCTTCGCAGACCACTTCATCGAGAGATAACTCTTCATATGTTTTGTTCTATTTCACACGAAATCATTACAGCCCTATCAGGGTGCATTTTGTCATCCTAATAAGGTATGGTTCCGAGTTATACATAAGGTTTTCTCTTATAATCACCCTGAAGGCAAGACCTTTTTGGGTAAATTTTTGGTCGCAGATTGAAAATTTATCCTCCTGTTGTTAAGTGGCTTATAAATGGCACAAACCAACAAAAACTGTCATAAACCGAGACAATTTCTGAGGGCTCATTCCATCCCAAGAACCCGGAAGCAGACTGTTTTCGCCATTAGGACCCCTAAAACATATCAGGGGCAACCTTACGCGACTAAAAGGGAGTTTAACCCAGAGGGGACAGGGAGATTTGTAAGGTTTTACCTTATAGAAAATGGCAGCAGACGCCCAAAGGACGTCGCTGCCATGTCTAACTTCTTATCGACCGATGCTCCGCTCGCTTTTACACGTGAGTGGGTGTTCACCGCCAGGACCGCGGCATTCACCGTCGCATTCGCCGGAAGCTCCTCGAGGGTAAAGTCGAGGTTTGCCGGAGAACCGACCGCCTCATAATCGCCGGTTGAGCCATGCACCTTCATCCAGATGCGGTAATATTCCGCGCGAGGAGAAGCCACCCATTTCGTCGCGCCGCGTTCGCCCAGCGAGAATCTATAAACCGTTCTCACCGGGTCTAAGGCGTTCACGTTATCCAATTCTAAACTTTAAAAAACAGGCTCAAAAAACATTTTGGGAGCCCGAAAGTAATTTGACTCGCTTTTCCGGCATAAATCCCAATAATTCTCTTCCAATCACCCTGTTCAAAACCCTGTGTTCCTTATGAAAATTCCCATTTTCACTGGAGGTACCCACATGATCTCTAAACTCCCTCTCCCTTTTAAATTTTCACTTGGCCTCGCGTTCTCCAGTGCTTTGTTGGTGGCAACCAGCCTCCACGCCACTGATCTTTATTGGAGCGGCGACACGGTGACAGAAGGTGGAGGGGGAACGTGGAACACGAGCGGGCTGAATTTCAGCACGTCCCCGACGGGACCTTTTGATACGGCCTGGACTGGCGTCCTTGGCGACAACGCCATTTTCGAAGGAACCGGCGGAGCCGTTGCGTTCAGTTCCACTCCACTGGCAGGCACGATGTTTGTGAAAACATCGGGCTATACGTTCCCCAGTGGCACTCTGACAATCGCAGCCACAGGCGCCACCAACGACGTCGCGGCCGGCGTCAACACCACGATTACCGGGATCATTGCAGGTACAGGTGCACTGACCAAAAATGGCAATGGCGCAATGATCTTTGCCTCCGTTAATACTTATAGCGGCGGGACGATTCTCAATGGCGGCACGCTTGGCTGGAGCCCCAGCACCACGACCATTGGAGCCAATGTTCCAAGCGCGAAGATTACCATCAACGCTGACAACATTGTTTTCGCCAACAGCGGCACGGCCAGCAAAACACCGCAGCAGGCAGTCGATCAACTCGGCGATTTGATTTGCGATGACTCTCTTATCACGAATCCGGCGGTGATCAATTTCAGCGGTGCCCAGGGACCATGGACGATCAAAGGCGCCGACCGAAAAATTACGGTCAACGGCGCAGCGTCTCTCACTATCGGTGCGCAAATCCAGGACGACGGCACACCTCGCACACTAACTAAGGCAGGCGCGGGTCTATTAACCTTGAGCAGCGTTAATAATGCTTACACCGGGGCCGTGATTGTCCAGTCAGGTCCCCTGCGCGTGAGCAATCTCAATGGGCTTGGTTCCACCAGCACGGGTACTACGGTGAACTCAGGCGGTGCCTTGCAAGTCAGCGGGAACGGTGTCGCCGAACCGGTAACGCTGAATGGAACCGGCGTGAACAATGACGGCGCGTTGCGCAGCGTTGCAGCAAACATGACTTTTGTCGGGCCGATTACACTGGGTTCGAGCGGCGTACGGATCAACGCCGACAACTCGACTTTCACATTGTCCGGAGGCATCACGGGCGCGAACAATAATTTAACGATTGGTGGTTCCGGCAATTCGGCTATTTCCACCAACGGTTTCTCTCTTGGTACCGGTACTTTTACGAAAGATGGCAGCGGCACTTTAACCTTGAGCACCGCCAATTCTTTCAGTGGTGGAACAACCATCAGCGCCGGCAAACTTTCCATCGGCAACAGCTCGGCCCTCGGCAGCGGCCCTATCGCAACTCAGTCTGGCAACAACGGCCAACAACTGATTCTCAATACCAACGGGCTCACCATTAATAATCCTTTGACCATTGGCGGCGGGGGCGTTTCCGCGCAAGGAATTCTTTATTTTAACCAGACGAGTGGTTCAGTCACTTACAATGGGTCCATCAACATCACCGGTTCCGCATCGACGGGCGGGCAATTTGCCAGCGCCAGTGCCGGAACCGGTGAGCTGATCCTCGGAGGACCAGTTACTTCGTCAGTGTTAGTGACGATGCGCAACGGCACGGTGACGTTCGCCAATGCGAGCAACAACTTTTCATCAATGTCGATTCAGGGCGGCACATGCAAACTCGGTGTGAATAATGGATTGCCTATTGGAACGGCCCTCGACATGGGAGCCAACGGGGCGGCTGTCCTGGAGCTGAATGGCTTTAATCAAACTCTGACCAGTTTGACGAAAAACGCGCAGACCGCGAATGTCATTAACACCGGCGCTGGAACGCCTACCCTCACAATCAATAACACGTCAGGCACAAATATTTTTGCGGGAACGCTGGGCGGCAGCGGTAATAGTTTCAATCTCCAGAAAACCGGCGCAGGAATTTTGACCCTCGGCGGTAACAATACTTACACAGGCACAACCGTTATTTCCGCCGGGACATTGAAAGCTACCAATATCACGGGCAGTGCGACCGGTTCAGGCAATATCACCGTTTCAAGCACTGGTACATTGGCAGGCAACGGAGCGGTTTCCGGCACTCTCGCCGTGAGCGGCACGATCGCCCCGGGCGATGGCGTTGGAACTCTTAACACGGGAGATGAGACGTGGGCGGGCGGCGGACATTATGCATTTGAGATCAATCAGGCGAGTGGCGCGGCTGGAGCCGCTTCGGGTTGGGACCTCGCTAACATCACCGGGTCCCTTACAATCACCGCGACATCGGGAAGCAAGTTCGTCATCGACCTGAACTCCGTCGGCCTTTCTGATTTCAATTCCGCTTCCAACTACACCTGGATCATCGCTCATACCACGACAGGAATCAGCGGTTTCGCTTCCAACGCCTTTAGCATCAACACGGCTGGTTTCGCGAGCAGCACCGGGGGCGGATCGTTCAGCGTGACGCAAAGTGGCAACGATCTCCTGTTGAACTTCACCCCCGGCTCCGGAGCACAAGCGCCGACCGCCTTTACGCAAACCAGTCCCGGCCATGGAACATTCCAAGGCACTCCGAACACCACGTACACGATTCAATATGCCGACGCCCTAGGGAATCCGACCACGTGGAATTTCCTGATGAGCGCGACCACCGATGGCTCCGGAGCCGGATCTTTTGCGGATGCCAGCGCTCCGTCGGGGCAGACAAAGCGTTTCTACAGAATTATTTACCCATAACCTCTCGCCGTAACACGACGGTTTAAAGAAACGCATCGCTTAACAGGCGGGCGTTTGGTAACGTCGCAGACCTTTTCGATGCAAAAGAAATCATTTCTGTTGGGGCTGTGCGCCTGGTCGATGGTAACACTTTCCACCTTCGCTCAGCCGGGGCTATGGAATCACCTGCCGCAATTGCCGGATCGCGCGGCCGCGGACGTCTGGGTGCGACCCCCGAAAGCACACGTCGTTGAATTCAATGCCGCCGCAGCGAAAGGGTTATTGAATCGCGCGCCAAAGGAAGGACCCCGCGCAGAAATGGTCAATCCAGCGGAAATCTCTTTGCCCATGCCCGATGGAACATTGGCTCGCTTCAAATTTGTCGAAGCGTCCATCATGGAACCGGAGCTCGCCCAAAAATTTCCCGAGATCAAAACATATCGCGGCGAAGGCATTGACGATCCAGCGGCGACGGTTCGCTTCGATCTGACGCCGGCCGGTTTTCATGCACAGATTCTTTCGCCACACGGGGCCGTCTACATCGACCCCGCATTTCGTCACGACGACAAGACACACGTTTCTTATTACAAACGCGACTACCGCAAAGCAGCAGACGGTTTCCAATGTTTGGTTGCAGGACCAGATCAACCGGTCGCAGAGAATGCAACGCGCGGCGAATTGCTTCGTTCAGGCAGCCAACTTCGCACTTATCGACTCGCGTGCGGAGCGACGGGTGAGTATGTCGCGTTCCACGGCGGGACGGTTTCGGCCGGGATGGCGGCCATTGTCACGGCGGTCAATCGTGTCGATGGCGTTTATGAACAGGAATTGGCAATTCGCATGGTCCTTGTCGCGAATAACAACCTTGTTGTTTACACCAATGCGAGCAGTGATCCTTACTCGAACACGAGCGGCTCAACGATGCTGGGCCAAAATCAATCGACACTCGATTCCATCATCGGCAGCGCGAATTACGATATCGGCCACGTTTTCAGCACCGGCGGCGGCGGCATTGCCGGCCTGGGAGTTGTTTGTGTCTCCAACAACAAAGCCCGCGGCGTAACAGGTCTGACTGCTCCGACCGGAGACGCGTTCTACATCGACTACGTCGCTCACGAGATGGGGCATCAATTCGGAGGAAACCATACTTTCAATAGCGTGCAGGGCAGCTGTGGCGGCGGGAATCGCAATGCCTCGACGGCTTACGAAGTGGGCAGCGGCACGACGATCATGGCTTATGCGGGCATCTGTGGCGTCGACGACCTGCAACCGCACAGCGATCCCTATTTTCACTCCATCAGTTTCGATGAGATTATTAACTTCAGCACGGCAGGTTCGGGAAACAGCTGTGCTGTAGTCACAGCCACCACCAACAATGCGCCAACCGTCAGCGCAGGTGCGAATTATACAATTCCCATCAGCACACCCTTCACCCTGACCGCTTCCGGCAGCGATCCAAACGGCGATCCACTGACTTATTGCTGGGAAGAACGCGACCTCGGAGCATCGCAGTTGCTCACTGATGCCGACAATGGCACCAGCCCACTGTTTCGTTCGTTTAATCCCACGACCAGTTCATCGCGAACTTTTCCCGATCTCACCGCGATTTTAAGCAACACTTCGTCGCTCGGTGAAAAATTGCCTACCACGACGCGTACGATGAGCTTTCGCGTCACCGCGCGAGATAATCGCATGGGTGGAGGCGGCGTGAACACGAGTGACATGATCGTCAGTGTCAACTCGGCGGCGGGCCCGTTTGTGGTGACCGCGCCGAATACCGGGGTCACGTGGTCAGGACTTCGCACGGTCACCTGGAACGTTGCGGGCACGACGGCATCTCCAGTGAGTGCGGCCAACGTAAATATTCTTTTATCCACCGACGGCGGATTGACCTTTCCAACCGTGCTCGCGACCAATGTTCCCAATGATGGTTCCCACACTGTGACGCTTCCGAATATTTCCAGTTCGACCGCGCGCATTAAAGTGGAAGCAACCGGAAACATTTTCTTCGATATCTCTGATGTAAACTTTTCGATCACCACGTTTGTGCCATCTCCATTGATCATTGCCGATACGGCGATGGTGCTCACGGAAGGTTGCACTCCCACCAACAACGCGGTGGACCCCGGTGAAAGTGTCACGGTGAATTTTGCACTTAAAAATGTCGGCACGGCCAACGCCACAAATATTTCTGCCACGCTGCTCGCTGCTGGTGGTGTGAATTCTCCGAGCGGTTCGCAAATTTATGGCGGGCTCGTCGCTAACGGCGCTGCCGTCGCACAAGCGTTTTCTTTCCTCGCTAACGGCACTTGCGGCGGAACGGTAGCCGCCGTCTTCCAGGTTTTCGAAGGAACGAATTTCCTCGGGAACGTCACCAACTTCGTTCCACTCGGAGCGCTCACCGTCAACACAACGACCAACAGCAACAACACGGCAATAACAATTCCGTCGAGCGGGAATTCCGGGCCGGCCTCACTTTATCCTTCTACAATTTCAATCTCCGGGATGAGCGGCAATGTCAGCAAAGTCATTGTGAAGTTAAACGGTATCACTCACGCGAACCCCGATGATATGGATGTCCTGCTGGTGGCGCCCAATGGGCAGACTGTGCTCCTGATGTCGGATGTTGGGGGAGCCAATAGCTTGTCTGGAGTAAATCTCACCTTTGACGACACTGCGGGGACCTCGTTGCCCGATTCCTCCCAGATTGTTTCAGGCACCTTTCTGCCAAGTAATGTCGGCGCGGGAGATGCATTCACTTCGCCTGCCCCGGGCGGATCCTA
The DNA here is from genome assembly GCA_966095605.1 of uncultured bacterium. Classification (GTDB taxonomy): domain Bacteria; phylum Verrucomicrobiota; class Verrucomicrobiia; order Limisphaerales; family JACDHS01; genus CBHWET01. Next base: position 24,673 of record CBHTTJ010000028.1, read on the forward strand.
TGGAGCAGCCATGTCAGCATTGAATGGCGGAAATCCCAATGGCACGTGGTCGTTGTATGTTTCGGACGATGCGTCCCCGAATAAAGGAAGCATGACAGGCTGGACTTTGATTCTTTCGTCGTCGTCCTATGCGTGCTGCAGTTTCAATACGGCTCCGACAATTTCCAGTATCGGCGACCAGACGATTAATGAGGACACATCCACGGGATCTTTAGCGTTTACCGTGAATGACGGAGAAAGCGCCGCCGGTTCCTTGTTGGTAACAGCCAGTTCGTCGAATACCAATCTCGTTACGAACAATCGCCTCGTTCTGGGTGGCTCAAATGCCAACCGAACTCTTTCAATCACTCCGAACACCAATCAATTCGGTGCGAGCACGATTACGTTGACGGTGTCCGATGGACAGTTATCGAACAGCACCGCTTTCCTGTTGACCGTCAACTCCGTCAACGATGCGCCGGTCCTCACAACGATCAGCAATCGCACCATCGTAGAGGGAAGCACGCTGTCCTTCACGAACACGGCGACAGACGTCGACACGTTGTCGAGTCAGTTCTCGTACAGCCTTGGTTCGAACGCACCAGCGGGGGCAGTGATCAGTTCCAACGGTGTCTTCACGTGGACACCAGGTGAATCTCAAGGGCCGAGCACCAATCTCATTGGCGTGATCGTGTCCGACAACGGGTCGCCAAACATGACCGATACGAAAACATTTACCGTTATCGTAACCGAGACGAATGCGGCGCCGATTCTTTCCACCATCGCAAATCGAACGGTTCACGCTGGCACAACGGTGATTTTCACAAACACTGCGACTGACGTCGATATTCCAACAAATCTCCTCAGCTTCAGTCTCACCGGCACGCCCGCCGCCGGGGCAACCATCAATGCGAGCAGCGGTGTCTTCAATTGGACTCCTTCAGATACCCAATTGGGAACCAACAGCTTCAACGTTCAGGTCAATGACAATGGAACTCCGAATCTCACCGACGTGAAATCCTTCAACGTGGATGTGCAACCTTACCCATTGTTATCCATTCTTTCGGTAACCTCCACGAACATTGTCTTGTCGTGGACGTCGATCTCAGGACAAAACTACCTGCTTCAGTCCAAAACCAACCTGAACGATCCCGTTTGGAATGGGGTCACGAACGTGACGGCCTCTGGAAATTCTGCTTCGGCGAGCGATTCGCTCGGTGAAACGGAAAAGTTTTATCGACTGCAATTGCCATAGGCGCAAGACGGTCAAAAAAATTGACAGATTCAAGACGTCCGATGCCGTGCAGGATCAAAATTTTGCGGCAAAAAATCTTTCCGTCTCCATGACGGACGAAAATTTCGCCGCAAAAAATCCGTCCGTCATGGTAACGGACAGTTTTTCTGTCACAAAAAATCTTTCCGACACCATGTAGGAAAGATTTTTCGGCGCAAAATTTTCGTCCGTCATGGTGTAGGACCGATTTTGGGTCGCAAAAAAGGGTCCCCCATGGTGTCGGGGAAGTTTTTTGTGACGAAAACCTGGCCCGACATGATGTCGGAGAGAATTTTTGGCACAAAAACACTTTCCGTCACCATGACGGACGGATTTTTTGCCGCAAAATTTCTTTCCGTTATGCTGTCGGACGAATTTTTTGGCGCGAAAAAACTTTCCTACATGGTGTCGGAAAGTTTTTCCACGCCGAAAAATTTTTCCTGCACGGTGCTGTTTGGTTTGCATGTTCCTAGAATTCAGTGCGTTGCGGTTAAAGCACAAAAACAACACCCAGGAAAAGGCACCATCCCGCAAGCCTGCGCTTCCAATCCAGCATCGAGCTTGTACGCCGATGCTTTGACTACTTGTCCTCGGAAGGGATGATTTGGCAGAAACGGACGCGCTGGAACAAAAAGTTTAGTTTTTAGAATGCCACATCACGGGGATTCCTCCCGAAAGCCCGAATCTTCCCGTCCAAAAACAGGTCTTAGAGAGGAAAACGGGAAACGTTTAAAACCTTCGAAACGGATTTGCATTTTCGTACTTTTCTCGGATATTCAGCGGCTAAAATATGGCCGAAGAAAAGCAGAAGCAGCACACTTACGATGAGAGTAAGATTAAAACTCTCTCTTCCCTCGAACACATTCGCCTCCGCACCGGGATGTATATCGGACGCCTTGGCGACGGTGCGCACTTCGATGACGGTATTTATATTCTGCTCAAGGAAGTTCTCGATAACACCATCGACGAATTCATCATGGGCCATGGGAAAGAAGTGCAGGTTTCCGTGGAAGGCGACGTCGTCACGGTGCGCGACTTCGGCCGTGGCATCCCGCTCGGCAAACTCGTTGACTGCGTTTCAACCATCAATACCGGAGCCAAATACAACGACGAAGTTTTCCAGTTTTCGGTCGGGTTGAACGGCGTCGGCACCAAAGCCGTCAACGCGCTCTCCAAAGAATTTCTCGTTCGCAGTCATCGTGACGGAGAATACGCCGAAGCCCTTTTCAGCAAAGGCAAACTGAAAGGCGAAAAGAAAGGCAAGGCGGCGAATGAACCCAACGGCACTTACGTCCGCTTCGTCCCCGATCCGGAAATCTTCAAGAAATACGAGTTCCGCACGGATTACATTGAGAAGCGCCTGCGCCATTATTCGTACCTGAACACGGGCCTGAAGCTCATTTACAATGGCCAGACCATCCAATCACGACACGGTTTGCTCGACCTCGTGATGGAAGATTTGAAGACCGACGGGGCGGAACCAATTTATTCGCCACTGCATTACACCAGCAAGACGCTGGAGTTCTGCTTTACCCATACGAACAGTCGTTACGGCGAAACGTTCTTCTCCTTCGTCAACGGCCAATACACCAGCGACGGCGGAACGCACCTGAGTGCTTTCCGTGAAGGTTTGCTCAAGGCGGTGAACGAATATTCCAAGGGCGGTTATGAAGGCGACGACGTGCGCGAAGCGATGATCGGCGCCGTCGCGATTCGCCTGAAAGATCCCGTTTTCGAATCGCAGACCAAGAACAAACTTGGCAATACAGAAATCCGTTCCGAACTGGTCAACAAGGTCCGCGAAGAACTGTTGCACTTCTTCAACCGCAACAAGGAAATCGCCCAGCAGATCCTCGCGAAAGTTGAAGATACCAAGCAACTGCGCAAGGAATTACAAGACGTCAAAAAGCTTGCTCGCGAACGCGCGAAGGCCATTACCCTTCGCATCCCGCAGTTGAAGGACTGCAAGGTTCATTACAATAAGGAAAAAGAAAAAGGCAAAGGGACGATGATCTTCATCTGCGAAGGTCAATCCGCGAGCGGTTCCATCACGAGCTGCCGCGAAGTGAATACCCAGGCGGTATTCACCTTGAAGGGTAAGCCGCTGAATGTGTGGGATCTCAAGCGCGATATCGTTTACAAGAACGATGAGATGTACAATTTGATGTGCGCTCTCGATATCGAGGACAACATCCAGGGATTGCGCTATGACAAGGTCATTCTCGCCACCGACGCCGACGTCGACGGCCTGCATATTCGCAATCTGTTGATCACCTATTTCTACAAATTCTTTGAAGGTCTCATCCACGAAGATCATTTGTACATCCTGGAAACGCCACTCTTCCGCGTGCGTAACAAAGAGAAAACCATTTATTGTTACAGCGAAGCGGAACGCGACGCGGCGATCAAAACGCTTGGAGGCAAGCCCGAGATCACGCGCTTCAAAGGTCTCGGTGAAATCAGCCCGAACGAATTCAAACAGTTTATTGGGAAAGATATGCGTTTAAGCAAAGTGGAGTACGCCCCGAAGACGGAATCGTCGGGCATCCTCAGCTTTTACATGGGCAAGAATACGCCCGAGCGCAAAGATTACATCATGGGCAACCTCGTAGTGCCCGTGGAAGATTAAGGTTATTGTTTTGCAAAAAAGGCCGTCCCAGTTGGGGCGGCCTTTTTCTTTACTAAACCTTCGTCGGTTCAGGATGTATCCAGGGTGCCCGATATTTGCGCCGGAGCAGTTTGTTAGCGTCATCGTCATTAATGACACGGCCTTTCGTGGGATCCCACTCAAGCGTGCGCCCGGTTTGCAACGCAACATTGGCAAGAATGCATGAAGCGCTGGAAATAAAACCTTGCTCAATGTCGGCGACGGGTTTCGCACGGGATTCGATACAGGCAAGAAAATCTTTCATGTGCCCGCGAATCGCCGGAGCGACATGTTTTTCCAAATCCTTCTCTGTCTTGTCCTCGGGATATTTTTCCAGTTCGTAAACAACGTCGCCGTGAATCGGTTCTCCTGGACCTTGCGGAGTAAAGTCATAGCTGTTCAGTCCGACCTTCAATGTTCCTTTCTCCCCGTAGAACGTCGCCGACCAGGGATACTTGGGATCCACAGGCGCTCCGTAAGTGCGATGATTCCAGATAACCTGCAGGTCACCGTAGTCAAAGGTAGCGGTCTGCGTGTCAGTGATATTCGACTTGCTGTTTTTGTCGACGAGGATGCCGCCGGTCGAACTGATTTTCTTTGGCCAACCCAGATCCAACATCCAACGCGCTGTGTCAAACATGTGAATCGCCATGTCACCGATGATTCCGTTTCCATATTCCATGAAGGAACGCCAGCTCCGCGGATGAAATAATTTATTGTAAGGACGCATCGGCGCGGGGCCGGTCCACATCTCGTAATCCAAATAATCAGGAGGCGCGGTGTCCGGAGGATTCTCGCGCGTGCGCATGTGGTAATAGCAGCAAATTTCTACCACTCCAACCTTGCCGAGCTTGCCTTCACGCACAATACGATCACGAGCTTCGATCAAATGCGGCGTGCTGCGACGTTGTGTTCCGACCTGCACCACGCGTTTATACTTTCGCGCCGCAGCAAACATCGCCTGACATTCCACGACATCAACCCCAATCGGCTTTTGCACATAGATATCGAGCCCGGCCTTGCACGCCGCAATCATCGGCAGCGCATGCCAATGGTCAGGCGTATCGATCAACACAATGTCGAGTTCACCATCATTGAGCATCTGGCGATAATCACTATAGGTTCGTGGACGTTTCTTTGAGGCCTGGCGTTGCGAGACCATGTCCGCCGCTGCAGACAACATGTTCTTGTCGACGTCGCACAAGGAGACGACTTCCACAGGCGCAACCTGGATGAGCCTGAACAAATCACATTTGCCGTACCAGCCCGATCCGATCAGGCCGACCCGCTTGGGCTTTTCCTGGGCAAACGTTGTGGGGACGTAACTTGCGGCAGCAAGGGCGATAGCAGCAGCCGAACCTCTTTGAAGAAACTGGCGGCGATTCATCCCGCGATTAAGACCCAATGACTTCTTCAAGGCAAGGTCATCGATATCAGGGTTTGTTTTATACACGTTAAGGGCTGAACCCAACTGAATAAGCTGTTTGAAGCCGCCGTCAGAACTCCATCATCCATTGGCTATGAATTCCGATCTCAATTCTTCGGAAGGGCGTTCTCAACACGTACCTAAAACATCTGACTCAGTTCATTCGCGTCGCCGGTTTCTTCAGACGACCGGCGCAATCCTCGGTGCGACCGGCGCAGGCCTGCATACTGCTTTCGGCGCGGAAACGAAAAAACCAATCCAGGGTTTCGAACCAACCGCGGAAGACCCAAATGCATCCAAAGGTTGGCGTCCGATTTCGGATCGAAAAATCCGAGTCGGCATCATTGGCAATGGTGTTTGTAAATTTGGACCGGCGTTTGGTTTCCAGGATCATCCAAATGTAGAGGTCGTGGCCGTAAGCGATTTGGTTTCGGATCGTCGCGCAGAAATGACCAGGACATGTCGTTGCGAGAAATCTTATTCATCGCTCGAGGAGTTGGTTAAGGACGACAAAATTGAAGCGGTGTTCATTGCCACCGACGCTCCGCATCATGCAGAACATGCGATTCTTGCATTGGAACATGGCAAACACGTTGCGTCCGCGGTGCCAGCAATGTTCGGGTCTTTGGAAGAAGGCGAGCAATTACTCGAAGCCGTCAAAAAAAGTGGGCGCAAATACATGATGTTTGAGACTTCAGCATTTCATGAAGATCTCACGGCGATGCGACAAATCTATAAGGCTGGAGGCTTCGGCAAATTGATTTTTTCAGAAGGGGAATATTATCACTACATGGAAACGCCAATTGATTCCTATAAAGGATGGCGCATCGGTCTGCCTCCGCAATGGTATCCCACACATTCCAACGCCTATTACAATTGCGTCACCGGTGGAAGCTTCACGGAGGTGTCCTGCGTCGGCATCCCGAGCCGTGTCGAACATCTTTTGCCAAAAAATAATCCTTACAAAAATCCGTTCGGCACTGAGATCGCTCTCTTTCGCACCAGTGAAGGAGGCAGTTCGCGCATGGCGGTCAGCTGGGATACGCCGGGTTCCGGAGGTGAAATGGGGCGCGTTCGTGGACAACGCGGTTCTTTCTATGGAAAGTACGAAGGACTCGAAAAAAATCTACCGAGCACCGCGCGCCTGCCGTTACCACCCAAAATGCCAGCTGGCGGACACGGAGGTTCTCACGGACACCTCACCAATGAGTTTATCAGCGCGATCCTGGAAGATCGAAAACCTCTGGTCGATATCGTGATGGCTTTAAATCTCACGGCGGCGGGAATCGTCGCCCATCAATCGGCCTTGAAAGACGGAGAGCTTCTAAAAATCCCACAATACAAGCTGTAGAGGAACCTCAACGTTTTCCAAACTGATGTTGCCATTCGAAGTTTTGGCCGCGGCGTTCCGCCATTTCGCGACCGACTTCTTTTAAAGCTGATGCATTTAACACTCTCGCAGCAAGCGGGAAAATTTCCTTATCCTCAATGGCAATGTGTTTTTCGTAGATCCCCTGTAAGGAACGTAAATGTTCCGCGAGCTCGGCAGTGTCCTCGCCGTTGAGACTTCCTGCCGCAAGCCATTTCTGCCCCAGTTGCTCGACAAGGTCGTGAGACTTTCCTGCGATCACGTGGTCTGCCTCAAGGGCTTCAATTTTCTTCAGGGCTGCGCCGGTTGCCAGAGGATCCACTTCCCGCATTCTTGGAAAAAGCGATTTTTCTTCGTCCGCCGTATGTTTCGGGGCCGCTTCCCGGAAGTAACGCAACGCCGCCACCAGCGCCTCTCGCTGTTGGGCATTCAGCTCTCCTCCCCTCGCCTGCTCTGTCACCAAAAGCAATGCCCGCAGGAAACTTTCTACACGACGATGGCAGTCCGACATCAATTCCAGGGGTTGCTGGAACGTCGGCGACGGTTTTTGGCCAATCTGAATCGACATAAATGAATGAAGAAAATTATTTCTCGGTGTCCGCCACAAAGACCTTTGGCAAAACATAAACCGCCCAGAGCAGAACGCCAATTATCCAGATCAACGCGCCATAGACATAATGCGAGGCCAATATCTTCGGCCAATAGTCGCCACTGATCCTCGTCGCCATGCCGAACAGCATCAGGCCAACGGCAACAAGCAACCACCGATTCTTCGCCTGCAACCGCACAAGATTTCCGCTATGACCGAAGACAACTCGCGTCGCAACCGCGAACGTGATCACAGCGAACCCGCCAATCAACGTCAGGTGCAGGAGACCGATGCGATACTGTGGGAAAAATGCGACCGCTAAAAAGCCAGCGGCAATTCCCACAAAGGCGATGCGTATGGCAAGACCCAGCGCATTTTTAAAGGCAGGTGCCCGACGAAAGGGCATTTCCAAGGCAAGATAAGAAACCACCACGGCGAAGCGCAAAGCATAGGCCGTGTGATACCAGCTTTTTGCTTCGAGAAAAAATGTACCGATCAACAAACCACCCGTCGCAAAAGCAATTGCGGCTTTTTTGAGCCAAAGTCGCGAGGGCATGCGTGATTCCGGCAGGTCATGCGTGCTTTGAAGCCCCAGAAAACGAGGCAACAGAAAAGGCCCGATGCCAAGAATGGGCAGCAAAATAAAACCTTGGGACGACAGAAGTCGTTGCAACGAGATGCGAACCACATCTGGCTCCTCCACATTAGGTTCCGTCAACGCAAGGATCACGCCCGTCGCCGCGCAAAGGAGTGACATGATCACCAAAATGAACCCAGGTGGAGGCAAATCCTGACGATGTTTTATTCGAGGCAGCATCACCGCAAAAAAACCGCTTACCAAAGCCAGAAACAAAGCGTCGCCGAAACGAATTTTCCCGAGCACAAAAGCCACCACCATTCCCACATGCATTAGGGCCAGCGGAACAACTTCCCATCCTCGTAATGGCTTCGCCGTGAGCATGCGCGGCATCGCGGTGCCGAGAAATCCGAAAATGAAACCGCCGAATAGTCCATAGGCCATGATTCGCGCATGACTCAGATTCGGATAAAGTTCCATCCATTTGGCGAAGTAAAGTGGCCACAGCGCCACCCCGACGATTCCCGCGAGGGTTCCCAGCGGGAAAAAGATTCGAAAAGGTTCCTGACTCCAGAATTTCAGCGACGAAGGAGAATTGGACGTTGGATTCTTCATTTAAAATGACACATCCAATGTGCCCCCCGCACCCTCGACCTGCTTTTCATTTCTTGCCCGAGGTTGAACAGATTTTGGCTGACGGAAAAATCGTTAGACCGACATCAAGCGGCCTTTTTCTTCCAATAATCGGGCAGGTCTTTTTTCGTCTCCGAAAGAATCTCAAAAATCGCCCGCTTCGTCTTCTTTGGTATCTCCGCGAAGGCAGCGGACGGATCGTTGTTGGTAAGAATATCGTAAAGCCGCCGGTAAATGTGTTCTTTGATTTTATCCGGCAAGGCGTCGAAGGATTTAGAATAAATTAAATAGCTGCACGGGTATTTGAACAAACGGGTCTCGAGATCGAATTGCCGCAGCGAACGGTGCTGGCTGTCGAAGGGCCCCATATTTTCGAAGTCTTTCGCGAAAGTGGAATTGCCTTCGATTCGACTTTTGATCGGTGCTTCTTCGGTGAACAGCATGTATTGCAGCATCGACTCGGCAATGTTCGTTACATAGTTCACATGACCGTAGGCGGAAAGTTTCAGCTCCGTCTCATCGCGCAGTCGCGTGAGGAAATTGTGCATGTGCGTCTGGTGTTCGAGCACCATCAAGGCGACAATATCGCTGTTCGCGGTTGGATACCGTGTCACATCAAAGAAACGGCTCAGGTCGCTGACGTTCCCGAGATAGTTCGGCGTTTTTTCCTGTTTATCGAACGCTTCTTTGCCAATGAGATTGCCCCGGTGGGTCTGATCGCCATGTTTTCCCGTGACATACCATCCGCCCCAGCGTTCCTCAATGGGTGTGCGGTGATTGACCTGGGAGATACCGCTGTTTAATTCCACCACGCCATTTTGATCCGTCATGAACGATCGCAGCAAATGGCCGGGGACTCCCATGCTTTTGGCGGAAGCGTGACACTCCAAACACTGGTCCTGCCGGGCAAACTTCGGTTTTCCCTCCGCCTTTTGATCCAACGTGTAGAAAACGCCACCAAGTTGAGGGTCGGCTGTGGAAACCTCCATCATGGGTGAATCCGGAATGAATCCAATGTAAACATCGTCATTGAAAAACAACGCACGCGGAGTCGACGGAGAAATGCGTTCGCGTTGAAACGATGTTTTCGAGAAAACCAGGACTTGTGAAGATTTCGGAATTTTCAGGGCGGCGAGAACTGAGTCGAGGTAACCATGTTCTTTCGAAAAGGTGATTTTTTCCTTTCCTGCATCCATTTTCGCCTGCAGGTCTGTAATGGCATCGTGAACCGCGGCTTTATTGTAATTCAGAATCCCTTCATCGAAGGGGACCATATGGGTTGCGCCCTGGAAATCTCCTTCGGCGCGGACGGTCGACGAAAAGATCGTCACCACGGCAAACAAACTGAAAGCGCAAAACTTCATCCGACTCACAAGCATCAATTTTAGACAGTTTCGACCATCTTAGACGAGCAGACTTTCACAACACTTCGCAAAAATTGTTTTGCACTCACCGCGGGTTGTTTTCCACGGAGACTACGCTTTTCGAACCCTCTGGCGTCGCAAGATATGTCTATTTTTAGCCAAGCACCGGGTAGTTCGGACCGCCACTTCGTCCTAACGTGGCTGCGTAAACACAAGAGACATGAAACAGACCGCAACAGAGAAACCGGTCCTGCCACGGCGTGAAATTCGTCCCGGAAAAAATTTCCAGCGACGCACCCATGCGATTTCGACGCAGAAAAAAGATCCACTGCTCCATTCCATTCTCGTACCGATTGATTTTTCAAACACCTCCAGGGCCGCGCTCCGATACGCCGTGAAACTGGCCCAGGATTACAAGGCGGACATTTCGCTGATCCACGTGGTCGAACCGGAATACTACAACTTCGTTTCCGACATTATCCTTTCGAAAAGCACTATTACTTTCGTCGAAGCCGCCACGGCGCGTCTCACTCAACTGGCTAAGGAAGAAATTCCTGCTGAAATCCCGGCGCGCCCGTGGGTGCAGATCGGCGCACCGTATGAGGAAATTGCGAGTGCCGCAAAAATTCTCAACGCAGACTGGATCGTTATCGCCACCCACGGCTACACCGGATTTCGTCACGCCTTGCTGGGCAGCACCGCGGAGCGAGTTGTTCGTCATGCGCCCTGCCCTGTTCTCATCGTACGAGAAGCACAAGTTCAACCTCAGAAAGGAACGGTATGAAAGCGATCATTGAATTCACCGGCAAACTCGTCTCCAAACCCACAGGTCCCGGCACCCGCGGCCTGTCCGTGTTGGAATCGCCCGGAAGCACGAACCTTAAGGTCAAAAAAATTCTCGTGCCGATCGATTTTTCGGATTGCTCGGAAAAAGCGCTGATTTACGCGATCCAACTCGCAAAGGAATTCTGCGCAACGATTGATGTCCTCTATGTTGTGCCGCCTTACTATGCCTATGATCCTTACGGTGTCGCGGAGTTCGAACGGATCGAAAAAGAACTGCGCGCCAACGGAGAACAGAAGCTTGCCGCCCTTATCCTGGAAAAAGTTCCACAAGGATTGCCCGTGGAGACGGTCGTGCGCAACGGCCGGCCCGCCACTGAAATTGTTGAGGCCGCTCGTGAACTGAATGCCGATTTAATCATTATTTCCACGCACGGTCATACGGGACTGAAACATGTTCTCCTGGGAAGCACTGCGGAAAGCGTCGTGCGTCATGCCCCCTGCCCAGTCTTAACGGTGCGCGAAAAAGAACGCGAGTTCCTCGCCTGAATACTATGACACCAACAGAAACGCATGCGGTCGAGCTGACAAAGAAGCCGCTCAAGTCTTCAGCTCATTTGGAAACGGCCTTTGGCTGTCCCCGTGATTTCCTGGGTAACCGGTACGTCTACGCCGTCATCTCACCGCGCGCTCGCGGGTTATCGGTCGGCGTGAACATGAATCCCGGCAAAATTTGTAACTTCGACTGTGCTTATTGCGAAGTCACCCGCGCTTTGCCGGGCGTGGAGGAAAAGCTCGATACAGATAAAATGTCTATCGAGTTACAAACCACCCTCGGCCTGGTTCGATCCGGTCAGTTGCACGAACTCTCCTTTTTTAAGAACACACCGCGGGAGTTGTTGCAGCTGCGCCACGTCGCGTTGAGCGGTGATGGGGAACCGACGCTCTGCCCGAACTTTACCGAGGCCGTCCAAACGGTTGCGCATGTTCGCGCGCTAAGTTTCTCCTTCTTCAAAATTGTTCTGATCACGAATGCCACCGGGCTTGATGCACCGGAAGTCCAGGGTGGATTACGCTATTTTACGCGCGAAGATGAAGTCTGGGCGAAGCTTGACGCGGGAACGCAGGCTTACATGAACAAAGTAAACCACACCGACTTCCCTCTCGAAAAAGTGTTGGAGAACATTCTCATGACCGCCCGCAAACGGCCGGTGGTCATTCAAAGTTTGTTCCCCGCCCTCAACGGACAAGAGCCACAGCCTGACGAAATCTTTCAATACGCACTTCGTTTGCAGGAATTGAAGGAAAAAGGCGCGGAAATCCCGTTGGTCCAGATTTATTCCGCGACTCGACCTACGTCGCACTCGGAATGCGGTCATTTGCCCCTGAGGAGTCTCTCGCGCATCGCCCAAACGGTTCGACAGATCGCCGGACTCAATGCAGAGGTCTTCTAACCTATCGAAAGGAATGTTTGGTCGTTAGAAGACAGGACCTATTGCTTCCTCCAAACCACCTTTCCTCAGAAATCCAACGTAACCGGCTGATTTTGAAACAATTCCGGCAGAAATATTTTTATTTTGGCTCCTTTTTTTCCCATATTTACGTATTTCCCGGAATTTTACTTCCGCGAACTCCGAGATTTCTGGAA
>CBHTTJ010000029.1:0-36913 GCA_966095605.1 uncultured bacterium
GGAACGAACGAATGCTGTTCCCTCTCCTGGGAAGGAGAGGGTTAGGGTGAGGTCGATTCGGACTACCGCGAAACAAAAACTTTTTAGAATTCTAAACCAACGTCGGCAAAAATCGCCGTCCAATCCCGCATCCGGGCCGCTGACCTCTGATCCAAGCCGGCAAAAAAGTTCCTTATGAGCGTAAAAGGTAAATTTTTTGCCACCTGGAAACTGCCTTTTACGGATAAAAGGTATTTTTTTGGCGCCAAAAAAGTCGCTTATACGCGTAAAAGGTAAAAATTTGCCGCCAAAAAAGTGCCTTATACCATTATTTGTTAACTTTTTGTTAGATCAACTGTTCCTTATACGCGTAAAAGGCAGTTTTTTGGCGCAAAAAAAGACCTTATACGCGTAAAAGGCAAATTTTCGGGGCCAAAAAAGAAGCTTTTACGTAAAAGGGGAATTTTTGGCGGGAAAAAAATACCTTTTACGCGTATAAGGCAGTTTTTTGGGAGAAAAAATTAGGTTTTAACGGTAAAAGGCAATTTTTTGGCGCCAAAATTTTACCTTTTACGCGTATAAGGCAAAAATTTTGCCGCAAAAAAGGACCTTTTACGCAGAAAAGACGGTTCAGTGAAGGGGGCAATGAGAGCGGAATATCGGTTTCCAACCTAGCTTGGCCGTTTTCATCTTCTCCTAGGACCATCTTCGTCGGAAGGCGAATCAGAAATTGGCCTGAAAGTAGCTTTTACGCTCTTTCAGGAATGTCTTTTGCTATGCAAGTCTTCTCAAATGCGCGAGTGCTGCAACCAAGTTCTTGTTCTCCAAGCTTGTCTTTTCCGGCGAAACTGCAAAAGTCATTGTTTAATACGGGCATGAAGACCGTCTTAATCATTGATGACGATCGCGCGTTGCGTGGCGCTTTGGCCACGTGGCTTAAAGGCACGGGCTGGAAAGTCCTCGAAGCCGAGGATGGCGATTTGGGTCTTCAATTGGCCGCAGAATACCAGCCAGATGTGGTGTTATGCGATTTGCTCATGCCTCGTTGCAATGGTTTTCAGGTTTGCCGGGCCATCCGCCAGCAACAAAATTGCAATCCGCACACCAAGATAATTGTGACCACTGGCAGCTCGTACGCTACAGATCGTGTGATTGCCTTTGAAGCCGGTGCGGACGAATACCTTCTCAAGCCGATTGTCCCGACGGATCTGAGCCGGCTGCTTGATCGCATTACCGGGTCCAACAACGGCAAAGATCAGAATTCCACAAAACCAAAAGAAAAGCCTCGTCAGGAATCCACGCGCTTGCGGTTCTGGGGTGTGCGCGGATCCATTCCTACCCCGGGAAAGGATACTGTTTTCTATGGTGGCAATACACCGTGCGTGGAAGTTCGGGCTGATGGCGAAATTGTTATCCTTGATGCCGGCACTGGCATTCGCCCGCTGGGTCTCGCGTTGAATTCGGAGTTCGGAGACAAACCGATTAATTTAACGATCCTGATCACGCATACGCATTGGGATCATATCCAGGGCTTCCCATTTTTTGTTCCTGCCTACGCCGCAAAAAACCAGATTCGCATGCTGGGCTATGAAGGCGCGCGGCTCGGTTTGGAAAGCACTTTGTCATCCCAGATGGAAAGTCCGTATTTCCCCATCACGCTGCGACAAATGCCGGGAAATATCGTCATTCAGGAATTGAAGGAGATGGAATTTTCCATCGGCAAAATCAATTTGCAGGCGCAGCTGTTGAATCATCCGGGCATTTGCGCCGGTTATCGCCTCAACACGTCCGGTGGTGCCATCTGTTACTTGCCCGACATTGAGCTGTATCAACCGCAACGTCAGACCAAGACCGCCAGCAAGTCCGACGCGAGCGGAGAATTCGGCAAGGAACAGGACGCCAAATTGATTGAGTTTATCCGCGACGCGGAAGTTTTGATCATCGATTCCCAGTACGACGCCCAGGAATACCAGACGCACATCGGCTGGGGTCACAGCTGTGTGGAAGATTCGGTGAAGCTCGCCATTAAAGCGAACGTGAAGAAGATGTTCCTCTTCCATCACGATCCCGGTCATTCCGACGAACAGATTTCACGCCTCGTTGCCCTGGCCCGGTCCGTGGCCGCGCGTTACGAAAGCACCATCGCCATTGAAGCGGCACGGGAAGGTTTGGAACTGATCCTCAAACCCAAAGGGATTGAAGCCGCGGTTGAAGCGCGTTAATCGTCTCATTTCGACAGTTTCGAATCGCCCGCCGCATTGGTTCGTCTCACATTGGTAACCGAACTTGTTCAATTGAAGTTTTAGGTACCGATGCCTTTGCCGATACGCGCTTTTATCGTTTTTCTGGCCTTATTTTCTTCTGCGCTTTGCTTACGTGCAGAAGTAAAGGACCTGCCTCGCGAAGGTTTTGATTTCTTCGAGAAAAACATCCGCCCCGTTCTTTCGGAAAAATGTTTTAAGTGTCACAGCGAACAGAGCGAAAAATTAAAAGGCGCGCTCAAGCTGGATTCAAAGGCCGGCATGCTTCAGGGCGGCAGCACAGGGCCTGCGATCGTCCCTTTTCAACCGGAAAAAAGTTTACTGCTGAAGGCAATCCGCTGGGTTGATCCAGACCTGCAAATGCCGCCGAAGGAGCAGCTCACCGCCCACGAAATCAAGAATTTCGAAATCTGGATCAAAATGGGTGCACCGGATCCACGCAAAGGCGGCTCCACCAATGCCACTTATGGCAATTACAACTGGGACGAGGCAAAAAAATTCTGGGCGTTTCAGCCGGTGAAGAATCCTGAACCGCCCAAGGTGAAGAATACGAAGTGGCCCATCACCCCTATTGATCGTTTCGTTCTCGCCAAGCTTGAAGAAAGAAATCTGTTGGTCAACGAAGCCGCCGACAAACGAACTTTGATCCGTCGCGCGACATACGACCTCATTGGGCTGCCGCCCACGCCAGAGCAGATCAAAGCATTCCTCGACGACAAATCGCCGAAGGCTTTTGAAAAAGTCATCGACCGCTTGTTGGCTTCGCGGCAATACGGTGAACAATGGGGACGGCACTGGCTGGACATCGTTCGTTACGCGGATACATCGGGATGCAATTCTGATTTCCCTATTCCGGACGCATACAAGTATCGCAACTACGTCATTAATTCTTTCAACGCCGATAAACCTTATGACGAATTTGTTCGTGAACAGATTGCCGGCGACCTCTTGCCGGCGAAGAGTGAGGAAGAACATTTCCAGAAAATCATTGCCACGGGTTACCTCGCCAATTCGCGACGGTTCGGTTCCCGCAACAATGAGTTTCACCTGACGATCGAAGACACGATCGACAACGTGGGCAAAGGCATCCTCGGCCTCAGCGTCAGCTGTGCTCGGTGTCATGACCACAAGTTCGATCCCATCCCGACGAAGGATTATTATTCGCTCTACGGCATTTTCCAGAGCACGACCTATGCGTTTCCCGGAACGGAAGTTTACCGACATCCGAAAGATTTTGTTCCTCTGGCCACCGGCACGAACCTCCAGGCGGTCTTTGATTATCAAAAAGAATTGGCGGATCTGGATGAAGAGATCGACAAACTTGGCGATGAAAAACGTGAACTCACCGGGAAGCTGAAAGACGACGATAAAAAGAAAACCGATGATAAACCCGACGAAGAAGAAACAAAACTTCGCGACCGGTTGAAGGAAGTGAAGGCAGCCCTGGAAGATGGCCGGACGAAGTTGAAGAAGCTCGAAGCCAATTTACCAGACGTCGACAAGGCCTACGCTGTTTCTGAAGGCAAACCGACGAATGCAAAAGTCCAGAAAAAGGGCGTGCCGACCAACCTCGGCGAGGAAGTGCCGCGGGGTTTCCTCCAAATCCTCGGGGGACAACAGTTGCCGAAAGACGAGAAAGGAAGCGGCCGCAGGGAATTAGCAAAATGGCTCACGGATAAAAAGAATCCACTCACGGCCCGGGTCATTGTGAACCGCATCTGGCAATTTCATATGGGAAACGGAATTGTCAGCACGCCGAATGATTTCGGTTCGCGCGGAAAATTACCGTCGCATCCCGAATTGCTCGATTACCTCGCGACGGAATTCATGCGCAGCGGCTGGTCCTTCAAGAAAATGCACAAAGCGATCATGCTTTCGCGTGTTTACCAGCTGTCGAGCGCGGAGAATCCAAAGAATAATGTCGTGGATCCAGACAACGAGTGGCTCTGGCGATTTAATCGACGCAGGCTTTCGGCCGAAGAAATTCGTGATTCACTCCTGACGATCAGCAGCACCCTTGATCCATCGATGGGCGGTCCGCAACCGTTTCCTCCGGAAAGTGAATGGAAATATTCCCAACACAAACCGTTCATGGCCGATTACCCCACGAACAAACGCAGTATTTATTTGATGCAACAACGGATTCGCAAACAACCGTTTCTCGAAGTATTCGATGGCGCTGATCCGAATGCCATTACCGGTCAGCGTCCAATCAGCACAACGCCATTACAGGCCTTGATGATGATGAACAGCGGTTACATTTACGAACTGGCGGATAAATTCGCGGTGCGGATCGGCCTTGCCACTTTTGAGCAGAAGGAACGAATCGATTACGCCTACCGGTTGGCTTTTGGTCGCTCCCCTACCCGGTCTGAAGTTAACGAGGGAGTTTCTTATCTAAAAAAAGTTCGCGAGGAATTACGCAGAACCAAAATGCCCATGGATCAGCAGGCGCGAGCGGCGCTGGCGAGTTACGCGCGAGTTTTACTCAGCAGCAACGAATTTTTCTACCTGGATTAAAGTCAGGACTTCTTCTGGTCCTCGACATGTTTGCCGCGAATGTGACTGACATGGAAATCCCAAAGCAGCCAGTCATCGTTCTCGACGAATTTACCGAGTTTGTCGTCCCATTTCTTTGGCAGTTTATGATTTAACTTCTCAAGGAACGGAAGCAATGGACGTTTCGGCGGAAACTTGGCTTCGTGACGGTCGATTGGAATTTCTGTCGTCCATCCCATCTTCTTCCGATATGCGGCAAATCCGAATCCATCAAAAAAGTTATCGCCACCAACAATTGGCATGTACCAAGCGCTGGGAATTCCCTTGGAATTTTCTTTGATCGGAATTTCCTGCTCGAGCTTCTTTAGCAACTCCGCTCCTTTAGGGTCATTGCTCAGGTGCGCGCGAAGTTCGTGAAGGGTGGGAAATTGAATGGGCGGACTGACAAACAGCACTGGTTTGTGCTGCATGGTCGTCATGATGATTTCATGCGGAGTGCCAACGCTGTAAATATTCGTTGGGCAGTAGGAAATCGTAAAGTCGCTGGTGTCCACCATGCGCAAATCAATGTGCAGCGTTTCCCAAAACTGCCGGGCGCACCATGCACGAGCCCTGGCACCTTCCACTCCCCCCTTGAAGGTCCATCGATCTTTGATTTTGTCACCACTCTTGATGTCTTCGCGACCGTATTCATGGAGTCCTCGCACATCCGGTTTAAACCAGGGATCGAAAACAGTAACTCCCATTCGCTGAAGAAATTCACTGACACGATTGCGCCAGCCGAATTGTTTTTCCGTTGCTCGGGACGCAACAAAATCCATCGGTCCGGAGAGATAAACGCGCGCTCCTTGCAGCAGCGTATTCTTTTTCGCCTTCGCTTTTGGTTGCCTGGCTTTTGGCATGCCTCGATCTTAAACATGCCGGAGGCGCAGGAAAAGAAAAAGTCCGCGCACTTGGCGCGGACCATGGGCTGTCCCTCTGACGGCTGTTCTGTCTTCGAGGGAACATTTCACGGTTGAGAAACAGCAAAAATCAACCGTTACCCGTTTTAAACTCGCTCCAGGAATGGGATTTTCAAACGATTAATGTTTAAGGATGCCGCGACAAGCTTGCTTTGACTTCTGACACGAAATCGCCACACTCAGCGACCCGGATTAAAAGGCATGTCTTATCTTATGAAACAACTGCTCCTCATCGCATTACTCATCCCATCGTTGGCGTTACACGCCGAAACAAAGGTAGAAAAAGAGCTTCAGGAAGTGAAAGCCAAGGTCAAGCAACTGGAATCGAAGCTCCACTACCAGCACGGACTCATCCAGCTGAAGGGTGATTTAGCCACGTTAAACGTGCCTGATTCCTTTCGCTTTCTCGGTCCCGACGACGCGCAACTCGTCATCACAAAATTTTGGGGCAATCCCGAAAGCGAAAAACCTTTGGGAATGATTTTACCGGCGGATCTCAGTCCCCTGGATGGCGACTGTTGGGGAGTCATCGTCACCTACTCCGACGAAGGCTACGTCAAAGATTCTGACGCGGACAAAATTGATTACGCTGATCTGCTGAAGGAAATGCAGGAAGCAGTAAAAGACCGCAATGCAGAACGGCGCAAGGAAGGTTATCCTGAAATTGATCTTGTGGGTTGGGCAACTCCACCACGTTACGACAAAGCAACGCACAAATTATATTGGGCTAAAGACCTCCGGTTTTCCGATTCAAAAGAACACACGCTCAATTACAACATCCGCGTGTTGGGTCGTCGTGGTTTTCTCGAACTCAATGCGGTGGCGGCGATGAGCGACCTCAAAACGATCGAGGAAAAAACTCCAGAGATCCTGGGGATGGTTGATTTCAAAGAAGGCAATCGCTACGCGGACTTCGACGGAAAAACCGACAAGGTCGCGGCCTATGGTCTTGCCGCGCTCGTGGCCGGTGGTATCGCCGCAAAAGCCGGTTTTTTCAAAGCACTTTGGCTTGGCATCCTGGCGTTTAAGAAATTTATTGTCATCGGGCTCGTTGCCGCCGGAGCTTTTATCAAAAGACTTTTTACAGGCAAGCAGGCCGAGTAAAAAAGCGTTGCCTACGTAGTTGAAATTTTAAGTGGGACGTTTGTAATAACCCCGAATGCCGCCTGAAATGTCATTGTTCGATGGGGTTGCGTGGTACATGGTCTTTTTGTTCTCCACGACCGTCCACGAAGCGAGCCATGCGTTGGCAGCTCTGAAGCTCGGGGACGACACTGCCCACCGGGGCGGGCAGGTTTCACTTGATCCGACGCCACACGTCAAGCGCGAGCCCTTCGGCATGGTCGTTGTGCCACTTCTTTCTTACGTGTTTACCCAGGGAGGATGGATGATGGGTTGGGCGAGTGCCCCTTACGATCCCCATTGGGCTGCTCGTTACCCGCGTCGCGCTGGTTTGATGGCGTTGGCGGGTCCGGTCTCCAATCTGGTCCTGGTCTTGATCGCAGCCGCATTGATTCACATTGGAATCCACATGGGTTATTTTCATGCACCAGACCGAGTAAACTTCCATCAGGTTGTGGTCTCAAATACGGGAGGCCTGCCGTATTTGGCCTCGATCTTGTTAAGTATTGGGTTTTCGCTGAATTTGCTACTGTTCCTCTTTAATTTGATCCCGTTTCCGCCTTTGGACGGGAGCAGTCTTCCTTTGATCTTTTTGTCGGAAGAAGCCGCTGAGAAATATTGGGAACTTCTACGCTCCCCGGGGATAACAATGGTCGGAATGATCGTGGCCTGGAAAATTTTCGATGTCATTTATCCTCCGCTGCACCTGATTGCCATCAACCTTCTTTACCCGGGGTTGCAGTATGGATAACGGTGCCGCTTAGGGTTTCAGGCCCGATAAAACCCTGTCCCCGTTTACCACCCTCGGTCCCGTATCAGGCCTTCGCTGAATTTGCGAAAACGGGAACTTGACCCTTGTTTTTGCCCCGTTACATGTCACCTTGCCCTTGTACCTTAGATTCATTGTTCGATCCCATCGGGCATGGTGAATCTTCATATGAACTTAGTTCTGAGATGATTTAAGCCCGACCAAAGGGAGTTAACCCGGGAAAGCAAAATCTAACGTCAAAACCACAGTAACCTCCGTAGAACCAGTAGTATTATCATGAACACGAAATTGTTTGTCGGGAATCTTTCCTTCGACACCACCGAAAATGACCTGCAGGACTTGTTTGCATCCGTAGGACCGGTGACAGACGTAAACCTTGTAACCGATCGTATGAGCGGACGCTCTCGCGGGTTCGCCTTTGTTACCATGGCGACTCCGGAAGGTGCCCAGGCAGCGATCCAAAATCTGAACGGAAAGAACGTCCAGGGTCGCGATATTGCCGTCAATGAAGCGCGCCCACGTGAAGAACGTAGCGGCGGTGGCGGTGGTGGTGGTGGATACGGAGGCGGTGGCGGTGGTGGCTACCGCGGAGGTGGTGGTGGTCGAGATCGGGGAGAACGAGGCGGTGGCGGAGGTGGCCGACGCGACTTTAACCGTCGTTAATCGTTAAAAATCAGCAATTTGGCGGAAGTTTTGCGACTTCCGCCTATTTTCATTTTACAGAATCCACTTTTTGTAGTTCTGTTACTGTCTGTTGATTCATGAGTACCGAACAATGCCTTGAAGTTGAAGGAACTATTAGCACCGTTTTGCCGGGAACGATGTTTCGTGTCGTCCTGGATAATAAGCATGAAGTCCTGGCGCATATCTCCGGAAAGATGCGCAAGCACTTCGTCCGCCTCACTGTCGGCGATCGCGTGCGGATGGAAATGTCTCCTTACGACTTAACCAAAGGCCGCATCACCTATCGTCTCCGTTAAACCTCTTTTCCTGTAAGCAAAACAACATGTCTGCCTTTTTCTTTTGGATGGCCATCGGATTTTTCCTTGGTGTCATTATTGCCTCATTTTTTGAATGGACTTTGCATCGCTTTTTCATGCATCGCCCCACGTTTAACTGGAGATATCCATTTGAACGTCACGCCTTGATTCACCATCACATTTTCCGTGCGGACCACACGTATCATTTGATTAACGAAAAAGATAAACACACCATTCCGATGGCGTGGTGGAACGGTCCTGTCCTTGTGGCCTGCTGCGCGGCACCCTTGATTATTGCCGGCATTATTTTTGAAAAATGGGGAATGCTCTGCGGCGCTATTACCGCGTGCACGCTGTATTTCACCGCGTATGAATACATGCACTGGTGCATGCATTTACCCAAAAAGCGCCACGTCGAACGTTCTGGTATCTTTTTCCGTCTCAACGGCCATCATTTACTGCACCACCGTTACATGCACAAGAATTTCAACGTGGTTCTGCCTTTGGCAGATCTCCTCCTTGGAACCTTGTTGCTGCGCTCCAAAGTCAGTTTTAACCAGGCTCGGGGCGCGGCCGTCCCGGACGTGCAACCGCGAGTCCGCAAAGAAGCACCCGCTTTAAGCTCAGTTTCCTGATTCGGCACAAAGGGAACCGGCGGTTACGATTTTGGGTTTGAGTGGCAATGGTTAACGACAACTGGTTTGTCCTGTTTAACCTTTTTGCTTCAGGCTCTTTGGTGATAAGATTCTTCTGTAAGAGAGGACGTGGAATTATGATTCAGGATACGATCGGGAAAATCGAATCGCAGCTGAAGAAGAGCGAGGCCATTAAACCCGAAAACAAGGCGGAGTTGCTGCAGTTGTTGGGGCAACTGAAAACGGAAATTGAGGGCCTTGCCAAAACAAATGTGGAAGGGGCGAAGACCGTCACCGGCTTCACCGAAATTTCTGCCCACGAAGCCACGCGCTCGGAGAGAAATCCAGAATTACTGGAACTTTCACTGAATGGCCTTGGCAAAGCCGTCAATGAATTCGAGGAATCTCACCCGGAACTGGTCACCTTGGTCAATCGGATCTGCACCGTTCTCTCCAATTCGGGGGTTTAAGCGAGGCAAAAACTTATTCGATTGAATTCCAATCGAGGACTTTAAACTGAACGCGCCGGTTGCCGTTGAATTCATTAATTTCGGGAGCAAAGGCGAGATCAAACATCACTTTGGGCAAAGCAGCCGTGCTTCCGCAATTCCACCAAAGCGCTTCAAATGTTTGTTTTCCATCCGTAACCCAAAATTTAGCGTGTTGGTTCTGCTTGCCCATGCGTTGCGGTGTCCTTTGATGCCAGACTTTCCGGGCCACTAATTGCACGGAAGGATTCCCAGGTCCGTGTGGCTCCAATTTTTCCAGCTCCCCTACCCGCTCAATATTCAACTCAGACAACAAAACTTCCGCATCAATACGTAAGATCGGCTTGAGTTGTTCGTGACTAAGAGTTTTGCGAGCAATTTCATTCAGACGGCATCGCAATGCATCCAGCTTGTCCCAGGCTACTGTCACCCCTGCCGCCATCGCGTGACCACCATGGCGAAGCAATAAGTCGTCACATTGACGCAATGCTGCCGCTAAATCAAATCCCTCGATACTGCGGCCGGAACCCCGCCATGTCTCGCCATCACCGCCCACAATGAAAGTGGGACGATAAAATTCCTGCAGCACTCGGGACGCAACAATCCCAACGACGCCAATATGCCAAAGCAGTTGGCCTTCCACGATGACGTAGTCCGTTTCTGGATTAAAACGAGCTTTGAGAGCACCAATGACCTCGTCTGCAATCCCTCGCTCGATTTTTTGCCTTTC
This sequence comes from uncultured bacterium, assembly GCA_966095605.1. Lineage (GTDB taxonomy): Bacteria > Verrucomicrobiota > Verrucomicrobiia > Limisphaerales > JACDHS01 > CBHWET01. Next base: position 10,426 of record CBHTTJ010000029.1, read on the forward strand.
GCGATTGCACGTGTCGAGACGTTGTGCAATAGGCTCCGCGTCGCCCAGATTTGTTGAGAGCAGCAGTTTCAGGGAATCTTCAGCGTGCTCCAGCCGACCTGCTGCATTTAAGCGAGGCGCCAACTGGAACCCGACATCCCGGGAACCTAAAAGGCCTTCCGCTTGCGCAACCGTTTTCAAAGCGATCAGACCGGGGCGATGCGTCGCGTTCAACCGTTGCAAGCCGCAGGAGACGAAGATTCGATTTTCCCCATGCAACGGAACGATATCCGCAATGGTTCCGAGAGCGACCAGATCCAGCAGTGGCCGCAGATCATAATCGGCAGCACCGGCCAATCCAGTCTCGCGTCCTCGTTTAATCAAAGCATGAACCAGCTTGAACGCGAGGCCGACGGAACAAAGTTCCCTGAAACTATTCCCTAGCTGTGGATTCACTAATGCGACCGCGGCGGGAGGAGGAGTGGAAACTTGATGGTGATCGAGAACAATAACGTCCAGTCCCCGCTCTTTCAGCCAGGCGATAGTTGCTACTGCGGTAGAGCCACAATCAACAGCAAGGAGCAATTGAGGGGCAAACTTTTTTAAACAGTTCTCCACTCCGTCCTGGCTTAAGCCGTAGCCTTCGTCGAATCGATTCGGCAAATACGATTCCACCTGCCAACCGAGGTTCTGCAGGACCTCCGTCAGCAAGGCTGTCGAGGTCACACCGTCGACGTCATAGTCTCCGAAAATAGCGATCTTTTCACTTCTTTCCCTGGCAACGAACAATCTTTCCACGGCTCCTGCCATGTTCGGAATCAACATGGGGTCAGCGAGATTTTTGAGCCGCGGTTCCAGAAAAGCCTCCATTTGGGCGCTTTCGTTAAATCCGCGATTCATGAGGCATTGCGTCAGTAAAGGCGAAGACTTCAGGTCCGACGCCATGCTGGTGGCGAGGACCGATTGAGGCGGTTTGATGGACCAACGATATTTCATTTGGTTCGCTTGCGCGCACCAAATGCTTCGGCAATAACAGAAACGATGATCGAAATCAGAAGGATCGCGCCGATGGTAAGAAGGGACTGAGAGGTACTGATTTTCACGCTGTCGAGAAAATCAAATTCATCATGCAGCAATGGAAGGATCATCTTGATCCCGATAAAAACCAGCACGACGGAAAGCCCGACCTTCAGGAATCGGAAATAATTAATCGCATTTGCCAAAACGAAATAAAGAGAACGCAAACCAAGGATGGCAAACACATTGGAAGTAAAAACGATAAATGGCTTTTGGGTCACGGCAAATGTCGCGGGTATGGAATCCAGTGCAAAAACAAGGTCCGTCGTTTCCACCATCAGGAGAACCAACGCGAGCGGAGTCAAAACAAGGCGTCCATCCTGCCGTGTAAAAAACTTCTGCCCATCAAAAGTGTTCGAGACCGGGAAAAATTTGCGGGTAATGCGAACCACCGAATTATTTTCCGGTTCCACTTCAGATTCCGAAGAAAAAAATGTTTTTATTCCGCTGTAAATTACGAGGATCGCCAAAAGATAAAGAACCCAGTGGAAATGTTCGATCAACACCACGCCTACACCAATGAACGTCCCTCTCATAATTAACGCCCCTAAAATCCCCCAAAACAGCACGCGATGCTGATTAACGAGTGGAACACCGAAATAGGAGAATATAACTGCGATGACAAAGACGTTATCCATTGAGAGGGATAACTCGATAATGTAACCTGTGAAGAATTGCAGAGATTCTTCCCGGGTCCGGAAATGGGCGAGGCCAAAAGAAAAAAGCATTGCCAGACCAAACCACACGATCGTCCACATCAACGCTTCCTTGAATTGAACGACGTGAGCTTTACGGTGGAAGACACCGAGATCTATTGCAACAATGACCAAAACGATGGCGATGAACCCTATCCAATGCCACGCCGTGATCTCGGTGAAAGCAAGCATCTTAAATAAATATTAACAAGGAATTGTTGCACCGGCTCGCCGCGATGCAACAAATTAAATTAGAGCTTCAATTGGCCTATACCTTCGACGCAACGGTATCCATCGTGGCCTGGGAAGCGATCGTCGGACGTTCGCCTTTGTGCCACCAGAGAACCAATGCGCTGGCGATATAGATCGAGGAGTATGTTCCAGTAATGATACCGACCAGGAAAGTGAACGCGAAATCATTGATTGCACCACCACCAAAGAGGTAAAGCGACAAAGTCGCAAGAAATACCGTCCCGGAGGTGATAATTGTGCGGCTCAAAGTCTGGTTCAAAGCCTGATTGATCAGTTCTCCGAACGTTCCGCGGACGCCCAACTTCAAATCCTCACGAATACGATCAAAGATAACGATTGTGTCGTTGATAGAGAAACCAACGATGGTCAAGAGAGCGGCGACGACCGTTGCATTAAATTGCGCGGCTCCACCTGTTGCCATGTTTGCCATGCAATAAATACCAATCGTCATCAAGACGTCGTGCATAATCGCGACAACGGCGCCCACGGCGAATGAGAATTCATAACGCATGGCCACGTAGATCAAGATACCGAAGAGTGAGAGAATCAAAGCAACGAGTGCTGATTTCTGAATTTCCTCACCGACCGTAGGACCAACGGTTTCGTTACCGATCTTGGCGAATTTCGCATCCGGAAAACCTTCTATTAATGTCTTGGCAACAGTCTCGCCGCTGCCGACTTTAGCGGTTACGCGAAGATTTTCGCCGCCCGCAACGTTCTTCTGATACTGGATCAAAGCATCAGTCACTTTTACTTCGTCCAATTTCTTACGTAGTTGTTCAGGGTCAATCTTCTTACCAGAGAACCCGAGGGTGATGTTATCGCCACCGACGAAATCAATACCCAACATTTTTTCGCCGCGCGAAATACCAATTCCGATACCAACGATGATAATCAACCATGAGGTGATAAAGGCGGGCTTTGCCAGTTTCATGAAGTTGATGTCTTTCGGGAAATTGACATGCATCATCTTCATTGTCTTGAGCATGTTCTTCTCAAGCATGAAGTCGAAGATCAGGCGAGTCACCACCAACGCCGTGAACAAGCTGGCCGCGACACCGATCGTCAAGGCGACTCCGAATCCTTTGATAGAACCGGTTCCCATGAAGATCAAGATGATCGAGGAAATCAACGTCGTAACGTGCGAATCGAAAATAGTTCCAAACGCGCGGGAATAACCAGCGTTCAATGCACCACGCATGGATTTACCTTTCGCAAGTTCTTCACGAATACGCTCAAAAATCAGGACGTTGGCATCGACCGCCATACCAGCGGTCAAAACGATACCAGCAATACCAGGCAACGTGAGCGTGGTTCCAACAGCGCACATGACGCCAATCAAAATCACAATGTTCGTTAAAAGGGCAACGTTGGCCACTACGCCAGCGAGCAGGTAATAACCCGCCATGAACAACGCCACGAGTAAAACACCAATCACGGCGGATTTGATACCGCTGGCGATCGTGTCGGCACCGAGGGACGGATCAACGCTGTTTTCAGAGAGAAGTTTAACTGGCGCCTGCAGCGGATTTTCGAGAGTTGCAGCCAAAGCCAATGCTTCCTGAATCGTGAATTGACCGGTAATACGAGCACCCCCCCCAGCAATCGGTCCGTTAATTGTAGGGGCGGAATTCAAAACACCGTCCAACACAATTGCCATCTGGTAATGTTTGCCATCGCTGCGCGGTTGGTATTCGGTCGTGATACGCTCAAATTTCTGAGCTCCTTCAGAATCCAACTGGAAGTTGATTTCTGGCTCGCCACTTTGACCACGGGATACACTCGCGTGCTTGACGTATTTTCCAGTCAAACCTTGCTCTGGCTTCTTTTTCACGAGGTAAGGAACAACTTCTGTTCTTCCGTCTTTCGTACGGCGAGTGTCTTTCAAAACTTCATAACCAGGTTCGACAATTCCCTGATGCAACAACTCAGCGCTGTCAGGATGAACCATGCGGAATTCCAGGAAGGCCGCCTTTTCCAAAAGTTTCTTCAATTCTTCACGGTCAGCATCGGAAGCACCTGGAACCTGGACTAGGATACGATCTTCACCTTCAGGTTGGAGCAATGGTTCAGCAACACCGAGACGATCCACACGTTTGCGCAATACTTCCACGGCCTGATCCAAAGCACTCTTCTTGTCCATCGCGTTCGTCAAACTGCTCGAGTCCATCTGGACAACGAAAGACGAACCGCCGCGAAGATCTAAACCGAGATGAATTTTGCCGGCTGCTTCCTTTTGCACGTAGGTCAGGACAGTGCGGGTCGGATCGCTTTCGGCTTTGGTGTCAACCTGTGGGAAATATTTAGCCACGTCGTTCGTGCCAATGGCTTCTTTCAAATTGGCGTAAGAACGGTCTGGCGCATTGGCCTTCCGGTCAGCAGCCCGCAATTCTTCGGCGCGTTTAACAATCGCGCTGAACGTGGCGTCGGGCTTTTCAGCTTTGTCGCGAAAGGTTTCGATCAGGTCGCGGTCGGTAGGCGGCATGAAAGAGAAAATCGACCATGCGAGGAGGAAGGCGACCAACGCCCATTTTAAGTAATAATTGCGGTTCATGTTATTTGGATTCAGTTGTCTCGCTGCCGCGTTCGGTAATTTCTGTAACAGCGGACTTCAAAACTTCAAATTTGGAATCTGCAGAACGAATCGAAACGTTTTTTTCTTTTACGCTGATCACCACACCAACGATGCCACCACTCACGACGACTTTGTCGCCTGCCCGCAAGGTTTTCAGAAGATTTTCATGCTCTTTTGCACGCTTTTGCTGTGGACGGATGAGGATGAGATACATCACCACGAACATCAGTACAAACGGAACCATACCCATCCAGCCGGGCGCTGAACTTTGCGCTCCCGCTTGTGCGAACATGAAGTCGCTGATAGCAAAAGTCATATTTTGAAAATGAGCCGTTAAATCTATGGAAGGAACCGCGTTTGGCAAGCATAACGTTGGAAGTTTTTTCTCAGGGGGCTTTTGTAAACAATATTAGTCCAGGGACCTTAACCTCATTCCCGCTCTCCCCTGCCCTGATTTGCTTCCACAGAAATTCCTTAATCTCTGATCCGGGGAATAAAAAAAGCCGCCCCGTTTCCGGAGCGGCTCTTGTGTATGCAAACTAAATTACTTCTTCTTCGCCGCTTTTGCTTTGCGCTTCTCTTCGATCGCAGCCTGGGCGGCAGCGAGGCGAGCAACGGGCACGCGGAACGGTGAGCAACTCACGTAGCTCAAACCGACGCGATGGCAGAACTTCACGGAATCCGGATCGCCACCGTGTTCACCGCAGATGCCGAGCTTGATGTCCGGACGGGTCTGACGGCCTTTGGCAATCGCGATTTCCATCAACTGACCGACACCAGTCTGGTCAATCGTGGCAAACGGATTCTTCTTCATGATTTCCGCTTCCTGGTAAGGAGCGAGGAAGCTGCCGGAATCGTCACGGCTCATGCCCATCGTGGTCTGGGTCAAGTCGTTCGTGCCGAAGCTGAAGAATTCAGCGGTTTCCGCGATTTCATTCGCGGTCAGTGCGCCACGAGGAACTTCGATCATCGTGCCAACGCTATAGGTAAGCTTCACTTTCTTTTCCGCTTCCACCTGCTTCGCTGTTTCGTGAACGATCGCGACCTGCATATCGAGCTCTTTCTTGAAGCCGACCAGCGGGATCATGATTTCCGGTTTGCACTTGATCTTCGCCTTGATGCATTGCGCCGCCGCTTCGAACACAGCACGCGCCTGCATGCGGGTGATTTCTGGGTATTTGATACCGAGACGGCAACCACGGAAGCCAAGCATCGGGTTGAACTCATGCAACTCGTGCACGCGGTTCACGATCTTCTCGACTGGAATGTTCATCTTCCGAGCGAGATCCATTTGTTGTTCCTTCGTGTGCGGAAGGAATTCGTGCAATGGCGGATCGAGGAAACGAATGGTGGCCGGGAATCCTTTCAACGCCTTGAAGATTCCGAAGAAGTCTTCGCGCTGATAAGGCAACAACTTCGCCAAGGCCGCTTCGCGAGCAGGCAAGGTGTCCGCGAGAATCATTTCGCGCATCGCATCGATACGATCGCCTTCGAAGAACATATGTTCCGTGCGGGTCAGACCAATACCGGTCGCGCCGAAAGCCACAGCGTTCGCCGTTTGTTCCGGAGTATCTGCGTTCGTACGAACGGCGAGGCGGCTGAATTGTCCGCACCACTTCATCAATTGATTGAAGCTCTTGAACTTCTCGGTCGCTTGAGCCTTCTTGTCGCCGTTCAACAAACCAGCGATGATTTCGGAAGGAGCCGTCTTCAATTCACCGGCGTATACGGTACCAGCTGTTCCGTCGATGGAGAGGAAATCTCCTTCTTTGAACGTCTGGCCATTCACGGTGACCGTCTTCTTGTCGTAATCGATTTCCAATGCCGCCGCGCCGCAGATACAAACTTTACCCATCTGACGAGCAACGAGCGCCGCATGGGAGCTGACACCGCCGCGTGCCGTAAGAATACCTTCGGCCGCGATCATGCCGCGCAAATCTTCAGGAGAAGTTTCGACGCGAACGAGGAGAACTTTTTCGCCGCGATCTGCCGCAGCGACTGAGCGTTCAGCATTCAGGTAAATCTTACCGGAAGCCGCACCAGGACCGGCTGGCAAACCTGTGGCGATCGCCTGGGCCTTCTTCACTTCGGAAGCGTCGAAAACCGGGGCGAGCAATTGGTCGAGCTGATCGGCCGGATTGCGGAGGACCGCAGTTTCCGCGTCGATAAGCTTTTCCTTATACATATCCATCGCGAACTTCAACGCCGCCATCGCGGTGCGTTTACCGTTACGCGTCTGGAGCATGAACAGTTTGCCTTCCTGGATCGTGAATTCGACGTCCTGCACGTCTTTGAAATGTTTTTCGAGCGTCTTACGAACGTTCAACAATTCCGCATAGGACTTCGGCATCTGGTCTTTCAACTTGATGACCGGTTCTGGTGTGCGAACACCAGCGACGACGTCTTCGCCCTGGGCGTTGATCAAAAATTCGCCGTAGAATTCATTCGCTCCGTTCGCAGGATTACGGGTGAAGGCCACACCGGAACCGGACGTTTCGCCCGTGTTACCGTAGACCATCGCCTGCACGTTGACGGCAGTTCCCCATTCGCTGGGGATATTATATTTGCGGCGATAAACGATCGCGCGATCGTTCATCCAGGAACCGAACACCGCGCCAGCCGCGCCACGAAGCTGATCCCAGGGATCGTTCGGGAAGCTCTTGCCGGTGCGTTCCTTGACGAGCGCCTTGAAACGCTTCACCAACTCCTGTTGGTCTTGAGCGGTCAATTCGCTGTCGATGATATCTTTATGGTAAGTGTCATGCTTGTAGGCATGGATGACCGTTTCGAACGGTTCATGATCTTCGCCTTCGCGCTTCTGTACGCCGAGCACGACGTCGCCGTACATCTGGATGAAACGGCGGTAGCAATCCCAGGCGAAACGTTCGTTCTTCGTCGCCGCAGCGAGGGAGAGAACGGTCTGGTCGTTCAAGCCAAGGTTCAAAATTGTATCCATCATGCCGGGCATCGAGTCGCGAGCGCCGGAGCGGACAGCCACGAGCAACGGCATACCGGAGGCATTGCCGAACTTGCAGCCCATGATTTTTTCCATGTTGCGGATACCTGCTTCCATCTGGCCCTGAAGCTCCTTCGGATACGTCTTCTTGTGAGCGTAGTAGTAAGTGCAGACTTCCGTGGTGATGGTGAATCCCGGGGGGACGGGCAGACCGATGCGGGTCATTTCAGCCAGATTCGCGCCTTTGCCACCGAGCAAAGGTTTCATCGAGCCATTGCCATCGGCTTTTTTATTTCCAAACAGGTAAACGTATTTTTTCACTTTGGTTTAAACAATGATTCAGGTTTCGAGCGGTTGCGCTCCACAAACGGGGTGGGAATATACAGAACAGCAAAAAATCTAGTCAATTGCGTTCACCGGAAATTAATCCCCTAAAATTGTGGTAGATTTGACCCGTTTTTGACCGGGAGATATCTCTTAAGACAGAATTACGATGGTCGAAAATCACTTCCCCTTCCGAAACTCATTCATCAATCGCAGTATCTCTTCCCGTATTTCAAACAGGTCGCTCCTCGTCTGCGTGACAATGGCTTCTGGCAATGTCTTCTTCATCACCACCTTTTCCAAAGCCGCCTGCGATTTGTGCAAATGATCTAAAGCCCGCTTCAGGCACGCCACGATAAAACCCGGTTCATGGGTCGCCCGTCCGTAAGCAAGACTGTTCAACGCGCCCGCCAATTTCGCGCCGGTGATCTGAAATTCCAAAATCAATTGCTCGAGGTCTTCGTCCTCTTCTTCTTTCAATCCCAGTTCATCCACTTTCTTCCACAGCCACATCGATGCCTCGAAGCAACGATGCTGCAACGGATGCCGAATGTCTTCGCCCATTTCATCCTTTACCCGAATCCAGTCAACACCTTCGGTCGCAGGATCCGGCTGCATGTCCTCCGCTTCCGATTCCGCTTCCGCACAGATGCGATTCATCTCTTCCACGTCCAGCATTTCGGAATCCTCGTCGTCGCTTTCGACAGGCTCCTTGTCCCAACCCATTTCTTTGTGGATCAACTTTTCACTGTCGGGTGAGTCACCATATTTATCCAGCAACTCGAGATACTTGTCGGTCAAGGCATCGCTTTCGCGGAGTGAACGTTCGAAATCAAATTCATCCCATTCTTCGATTTCTTCAGGATGCCCTCCCCGCTGGTTTTCAATCGCCTGGGTCAATTGCTCAGTGAACGCCTGCCAACTTGCCTCTGCGGCTTCGCGTCCTCTTTTTTCCTCTTCCGGAGTCAAACGCCAGAGTGGATCAGAAACCTCCACCTTATAATCAGCGCTTTCGATTACCACACGACCGTTCTTTTCGCTGAACCATTCCAGATATAAAGCGTTCGCCAAATGTTCCGGGGGCCGTTCCCCTTCCTTGATCATGGCGTAGGCGTCTTCGAACGGGATATCAAAGACGCGCGTTTTTCGGGAAGCGGTCATTTCGCCAACGCTCCCTTTTTGTTCGGAGTAAAAACCGTCGAGATGCGGATGTTTAACCGGCGCCGCCGTATTTTCGAATTTAAGCAGACATCCAGCCAGGTCGGGACGCGCATTGCCGACGAGCTCAATCACGACCGGTTCGGGTCGATGCACGAGCCAAATTTTGCCGCGCACGACACCTTTCTCGCGATTATCAATCTCGCCACGAACAACACTTTCATCAATTCGCCACGCCATAGTTAAGATTACAGAACAAATGGCACTATGAACCGGGAAGACGCAAGAGAAAGTCGTGGGCGAAATCTAAATTCAGGGATGAACACTAATCCATACCAAAATCACGCACTCGGCCTTTTGCCCTCTGCAATTATCCGGAATCGCCGCTGCGACAGCCAAAATTTCTGTCAAAAATCCGCAACCGTCCCCTCCTCCTTAAACTCCGTTGTTTCAAACAGTTAATTCGGTTTTAAAAGAGTTTAAAAAACGAACTTACACGGGAAAGTTCCTCCCAAAAACCCTTCAAAAAACGATCTACATCTGTAAATCACTTTTAAAACCGTTTGGAAACCCATCTGCATCTTCCAATCGATTTGTAAACGCTTCGAAAAGTCATCTGCACGTATAAAGGCTTTTTTGAACGCTTCAGAGATCAATATTTACTTGCAGATCGTTTTCTGAAGGCTTTTTAGGACCAACTGCACGTATAGTCGCCTCTTCAAACGCTTCCACGAAACGGTTTTACGGCACAGTTCGACTACGGCAGATTTTAAAACCCTTTCACACCCCAAAGTTTTCCCCCCGAAGTTCCCCTGCTCAATTTGCTTCACGCCACCAAAACCGCAGACCATTTCAAAAAGTATTCGCACCCTTAAAACAAAAAATGGGTGTTCTTTTCTTCGTAAGTAGCTGGCTTCAAGGGATTAGAAATCATTTAAAAATATTTTTCACCCCCGACCAAACCCGCAGTAGATGCGGGTTTGCTTTTTGTAAACTGATCGCGTTCGAAAGTTGAAAACCTTCGAACACTCGGATCGCAGGTGAACGGACATGTTGTTCGCTCACATAAACCAGCGAGTCTGATACGCAGCTAAATAACAAAAAAAGAATTAAACTATGAAGCAAGAAGTAATCAAATCATTCGGCCCACTCACCAATCTGGGCACGAACATTCTCGGTGGCCTGACACAACTCGAGGAAATCCTCGGCATTGTCCATGTGCCAAAAATTAAAATCGAAACCGATCTCCTCGCCCTCGTGACCAGCAATACGGAGTATCAAAACAGCCGCGTGCTCTTCAGCGATCGACGCGTCACGTGGCGTGCGCTGGCGAAGGAAGGCCGCGAATTGGTCATGCTGTTGCGCGATGTCTACAAACCTCGCCTGGGTTCGCAGTTCTCCATCCATTGGGTCGTGTTTGGTTTTCAGGATAATTTGGAAGCGCCCACTTTACCCGGCGACGTGAAGCTTTTCCTCCGCGCGACTCACACACATCTCGCCGCGAATCCTTCGCTGGAAATCCCTGCGCTTAATATTACGGCGACGCATGTGCAGACCTTGTTCAACAATCTGAGCGACGCAGAAATCGCTTTTAACTCGCAGGAATCCACCATGGATCAACTCCGCGAAACTCGCGACGCCGCCATGAACAAATTAGACACCACGATCCGCGCGTTCATCGGCGAACTCAGCCTTAAACTGGGACCACTCGATTCCCGTTGGAAATCATTTGGATTGAATATTCCCGGCGCCGAACAGACGCCCGACGCACCAACAGAAGTCACAATCGTTCCCGTCAGTCCAAACGCCGCCGCCGTAAAATGGAAAGCCCCCGCGCGTGCGGAATATTATCGTGTCTGGATGAAAGCTCACGGCAGCGAGGCGGAGCCGACCGTCGTCGGCACACCCACCGACCTGGACTTCATGCTCGAAAATCTGCCCGCAAAGACAACCGTAGACATCGCAGTCTCCGCAGTGAACAACAGCGGAGAGTCCGCGTTGTCGGAGTTTGTCTCAATGACAACGGTATAGCAAAACCTCGGTAAGGACGCGTTCCACCGACGTTCCACCGCGTCCCTGACTAAGCCAGAGACGTTTGTTGAAGGAATCTGTTTAAACCGCGTCCGCAGACAACAGCTTTCGACCAAGAAAACACCCGGCATCATTTGGGATGCGGATGGAACGCATCCCTGGCAAAAAAAGACATCCGTTCGAGAATTCGGGCGGCGAATCTTTATTTCGCAAACTGTGGAAAGACCAAAGAATCAGAAACTTAGAAGAATGGTGCCAGCGACTGGGATCGAACCAGTGACCTCGGGCTTATGAGTCCCACGCTCTAACCAACTGAGCTACGCTGGCTCCAAAGGCGCGCAAAATGTATCGTGACTTTTAAAAAGGACAATAGAATTTTTAGGAATCCTCAGGTTGGCTAATCTTCATCGCGACATGCATCAGGGATGCCTATAGCGGATGCCTCCGGTTGTATTTTGCTTGTGTGAAGGGATATTTCTTTGGGCAAAGTATGCGTTCTGATGTTCGCGGCCTATTATGACCGAAACTAATTTTAACAACTCCAATTTAGCGTTCGTGGAGGAACTTTACCAAAAGTTCCTCGAAAGCCCCGCCTCCGTGCCGGAAGAGTGGCAGAAGATTTTCTCATCCTGGGACGAAAAACCCACGCCCCCTGCTCCACGCTTTCAACCACGCAGCATTTTTAACCCCCTTCCCACCACCGCCAAATCCGAAGCCGACGATTTCCTTCCGGGCTCGATCCACGCGACCAGTTTGCGCGACCGGGTGATCCAGATCATCCGAGCCTATCGTTTTCGCGGTCACATGATCGCCCAGCTCGATCCGCTCGGACAACGGCGTCCGATGCCGCCGGAACTGGACGCGGCCTTTTATAATTTCACGGAAGAAGAACTGAACCAGAAGTTCACTTACGAAACGTTTGGCGCAGAACCTCTCAGCGTTCGTGAGGTCATCCAACGTCTGCAGGATACCTATTCCCGTTCCATCGGCGTCGAATACATGCACATCGACGACATTAATATCCGTCGCTGGTTGCAGGAACGGATGGAGTCGTCGCAAAACCGGCTCCCGCTCACCCGTGAAGATCAGATTCGCATTTTAACCCGCCTGAGCGACGCGGTGATTTTCGAGGAATTCATCCGCAAGAAGTTTATTGGCGCGAAGAGCTTTTCACTCGAGGGTTCGGAAAGTCTGATTCCGATGCTCGATCTGGCGATCGAAAAAGCGGCGGAACATGGCGTGACGGAAATCGTTTTCGGGATGGCACATCGCGGTCGTCTCAATGTGCTCGCGAATATCATGGGCAAACATCCAAAACAGATTTTCCGCGAGTTTGCCGATATAGAACCGGAACGTTACCGCGGCAGTGGCGACGTGAAGTATCACCTCGGCCACAGTGCGGAATGGAAAACGGCCGCCGGCAAGCAGGTGCATTTGTCACTTTGCTTCAACCCCAGTCATTTGGAGTTCGTAAATCCAATTGTCCTCGGCCGTACCCGCGGTAATCAGGACCGAACCAACGACACGGAGCGCACGCGGAACATGGCGATCCTGATCCATGGCGACGCGGCCTTCGCTGGACAGGGAATCGTGCAGGAGGTTTTAAACCTCAGCAATCTGAACGCTTACAAAGTTGGCGGCACACTCCATATCATCGTTAACAACCAGATTGGTTTCACGACCTCGCCCAATGAGAGTCGTTCGACGATGTATGCGACGGATGTGGCGAAGATGTTGCAGATTCCGATTTATCACGTGAACGGTGAAGATCCGGAAGCGGTGGCGCAGGTGATTCGTCTCGCGATGGATTTTCGTCATCGTTTTCAAACGGACATCGTCATCGATATTTACGGTTACCGTCGACTCGGCCACAACGAGAGCGATGAACCCTCCTTTACGCAGCCGCAGTTATATAGCGTCATCGAAAAACGAAAGCCGGTGCGCGAAGGTTACCTCGATCATTTACTCACACTTGGGGGTGTTACTCGTGAGGAGGCAGACCAGATTGCGGAGCGTCGCCGTGAACATCTGGAACAAGCGCTCGCGGATTCACGTCACTCTGCCTACCGATTGCCAAATGATCCGACGCATGGCGTTTGGTCGAATTACAGTGGCGGTCCTGAGAGCAACGCTCCTGACGTCAAAACAGGCGTCGATCAAAAGACACTTTCACAACTGCTCGACGCACAATCAAAAGTGCCGCAGGGTTTTAATCCGCATCCAAAAATTAAAAAGCTTTTGGAAAGCCGTCGCGCGATGGCCGCTGGAGAACAACCTTTGGATTGGGCGTCCGCCGAGTCGCTCGCCTTTGCTTCGCTCGCGATCGAAGGCACGCGTCTTCGTATGTCTGGGCAGGATGCGGAACGCGGGACGTTCAGTCATCGTCATGCTGTGCTGCACGATTACAAAGACGGCAAGACTTACACGCCCTTGCAGAATCTTGCGCCAAACCAGGGTTCGGTTCGTATCCACAACAGTCCGTTGTCGGAAACCAGCGTGCTCGGCTTCGAATTGGGCTACAGCATGGAATGGCCTGATTCCCTGGTAATCTGGGAAGCGCAATTCGGCGACTTCGTGAACGTGGCGCAGGTGATTATTGACCAGTTCCTCGTGAGCGCGGAAAAGAAATGGCGCCGCTACAGCGGTTTGGTGATGTTGTTGCCGCATGCCTTTGAAGGCCAGGGACCGGAACATTCCAGCGCGCGACTCGAACGATTCCTTTCCCTCGCGGCGGAAGATAATATCCAGGTGGTTTATCCAACAACTCCCGCGCAGCTCTTTCATTTGTTGCGCCGACAGGTGGTTCGTCGCTGGCGCAAGCCGCTGATCGTGATGTCGCCGAAGAGTCTGTTGCGCCATCCCAAAGTGGTTTCGTCATTTGATGAATTGGCCAACGGCAGTTTCCAACGCATCATTCCAGACGCTCCGTCGCGCACTAAATCGCCGGAACGCATTCTGTTGTGCAGCGGGAAATTATTCTACGAACTCGAGAAGTATCGTGAAGAAAATCAGCGCGACGACGTGGCAATTCTTCGAATCGAACAGCTTTATCCCCTGCCCGATCAAGTTATCGAACAGGCGCTCAATACTTATGAGCGCGATGTCCCGGTCTATTGGGTACAGGAAGAACCGGCCAACATGGGTGCATGGACATATATGTGTTCGCGATTCCGCAACCAGATTGCCGGTCGAGCTTTCTCTTATGTTGGACGACCTGCGTCGGCAAGCCCCGCGACGGGTTCTCACAACAGTCACAAGCAAGAACAGGAACAATTAATTGCCGAAGCATTCGGCGAAACCAAATCTCCGCGCAAAACGAAGGAAAACCAATATGCCAATCGAATTGAAAGTCCCGTCAGTCGGTGAATCGATCACAGAAGTTGAGATCGGTGACTGGCTGAAACGCGAAGGCGAATTCATTGAAAAGGATAAAAACGTGGCAGTGATCGAAACCGACAAAGCCACGGTTGAACTCCCCTCGCCTGTTTCGGGCAGCGTCGTCAAAATTTTAAAACGCAAAGGCGAAACCGCCAAAGTCGGCGAAGTGATCGCGGTGCTGGAACCTGCCGGAAAAGAGAATGGTGCAAAGCCATTGCCTGAAGCGGGAAAGGCAAAAGCCGAAGAAAAAGCTCCTGCTCCTGCCGCTACGCCTGCTCCGGCTGTTGTAGCAGCACCTAAACCTCAGGCACCGAAAGGTCCTGAATTGACCCAGCCCAAATTGCCCGGCGGTCGACTCGCAAAACACGATGTCGAATGCCCCCCGGTGGTCGAAACTGTGGCTCCGGCCGCGAAAACAGAAACGGCGAAGCCATCTGTCGCCACCGGAAATCGTCAGGAAGAAACGGTGCGCATGAGTAAGCTCCGTCGCACGATCGCCGCGCGTCTGGTCGAAGCACAGCAAAACGCCGCGCTGTTGACCACGTTCAACGAAGCGGACATGACGAATGTCATGGCGTTGCGAAAGGAACACGGCGAAGCGTTTCTCAAACGTTACAACGTGAAGTTGGGTTTCATGTCCTTCTTCGTGAAAGCCAGCATTGATGCCCTGAAACAATTTCCGGCGATCAACGCGGAGATTCGCGGTGAAGACATCGTTTATAAAAATTACTACGACATCGGTGTCGCCATCGGCGGTGGTAAAGGATTGGTGGTCCCGGTTCTTCGCAATGCTGAAGCGATGAGCTTTGCCGAAATTGAAACCTCAATTGGCGAACTGGCCAAACGTGCGCAAGCAAACGCGTTGAAACCAGAAGAGCTTCAGGGCGGGACCTTCACCATCACCAATGGTGGTGTGTATGGCTCCCTGCTTTCCACGCCGATTGTTAATCCGCCGCAGAGCGGTGTGTTAGGTCTGCATTCCATCCAGGAACGACCGATTGCCTTGAACGGAGCCGTCGTGATTCGTCCGATGATGTACGTGGCATTGACCTATGATCATCGGATCGTCGACGGACGCGAAGCCGTTTCATTCCTGAAACGAATCAAGGACGCGATTGAGAATCCTTCGCGGATGTTGCTCGAAGTCTAAGTCGAACGACATTCCAACAGCATGGGTCTATTTGGTTCGGAGGCCAACTAGATCCATGCGTTTTGCAGTCTCCCGGTAAGCTTCTTCCACCCATTGGACAATCTTTTTGGGATCGGGAGCATATTCCAATTCGATAGAGACAACGCCATCGATGTTCAGCTCCTTGATCGCCTGAAGGTAAGGCCCAAACTTCACCACACCACGGCCAGGAGGAAGATCCCCGTGAACTTTTCCGTCACAGTCGCTGAGGTGAACGTGGATGGCTTTGCCTTTTAACTTTTTCACGTCCAACGGTGAGGTATCAGAAAGAACCAAATGACTGATGTCGATATTTGCGCGCACTCGAGAATGATCCACGTCATCAATAAACCGGACCATCGAGTCGACATTGTCGAGGAGGCTCAGGCGAAACGGTTCGAGTTCCAGTGCGATATCGATTTTCCGTTTAGCGGCGTAATCGCCCAATTCCCGGCACGTTTCCACAGCCCAATCCCATTGTTTTTCCGGAGCAATCACTTCGCGTTGCCAGACGTACTCGCCGAGAACCAGTAGAATATTTTTCGCGCCCCACGTCGCCGCGAGGTCGATATATCTTTTGGTGCGTTCCACATGAAATTTGCGGACGACATCATTGAAATCAATCAGTCCAAAAGAAACAACGGGCAGAGAAATAATCGGCAAATCCAGCTTCTCACACGTGTTGGCGACAAGTTTAACCTCTTTCGACGAGATACCGACGGCCTCAGTAAAAATGTCTACGCAATCGAAGCCAATGCGCGCGATGTGTTTCAGGCCGGTCGCGGTGTCCATACCCGCTTGTTGAAATGCACTATTGATGATCCCGAGTTTCATGAACGAGTTGTCGCCGAAAATTCCCGGCCACGGCAATAAAAATCGCCCGGCACTCGCGTGTGTCACTCAACCGAAATCGATTCGCCGTTGCGGGTCGCATCCAATTTCAAAATGAATGGAACCGCCTTTTTCGCCCACTCTTTTGCCGTTGGATACTCGGATGCTGATCCGCCGAAACATCTCTGCAACATATCTGTGTTGATGATCCCTGGATTCAACGGAATTGCGGCCATTCCCGTGGGTAGCTCTTGGGCCAGAGCTTGAGTTAAACCCTCAATTGCGAATTTTGTCGCACAGTAGGGAGCGACATTCGGATCAGTGGACGTTCCCCATCCAGAACTGAAATTGATAATCACCCCGGCGCGCTTTCGAACCATCGCCGGCACGAAATGACGTATTACATTCGCCACTCCTTTAATATTTACGTCGACGAGGCCGGCGAATTCCTCTGGCCCAATCTCCCATAGTGGCGCCGGTTGATTCATCAAGGCAGCGTTGTTAATCAGCAAATCCGGCGGCCCATCGCGCTTCAAAGTCTTTTCAGCCCAGCGACGCACATCATCGTCTGAAGCAACATCGAGAGCTTCAAAATGATGAGGTTTTCCGAATTTCTTTTTTAATTTTGTAATATCAGTGGTGGAACGAGCACAGCCCAGGACGACGTGACCCAGCTCAATAAATTTTTCAGTCATCGCATAACCAAGCCCCCGTGAAACACCGGTGATAACGACAATTTTTGATTGCACTTTCATGACGGTCAGAGGCGAAGGAAAATTTTGCGCTGATAAAGAAAGCGACACAGCGCGAACACCATCAGCAACACCAAACATGCCCTGACGAAATCCGCCCAATTTCCCAACGCTACTGCAATATCGCCCCCCATGAAGCGATTCGCCACTTTTGGAAAACCGATTAACGCCGAGACCAGGTAAATCGTAATGGGATTTGTGCCGATCCATACAAATGGCTGCGCCCACTTCTGAAAGCCCCAGACGTCGATAAGCTGATAAAAGATGCCCAGGAGAAGGGTGCTATATCCGCACGCCACCAGCACATAGGAAGAAGTCCAAAGCAACTTGATCACGGGAAAGTGCAGTCCCCAAAGATAACCGAGCCAAACCGCCAAACACCCAGCAATGAGAAGAATCGTTGTTTTCTTTCCTGGAAGAATCTTTTCGCTTCGCACGATCAAACCGGCCAGCACACCCAGCAACGCATTCGCCACGGCGCCAAGCGTGCCCAGCAACGTTCCTTCAAACTTCTGCCCAGGCATAAACGCCTGATCGATCATATAGGCGAGGCTTTTTTTCTGCTCAAACGAAGGGGCCGTAAAATGTGAAAAGTCTAATTGATACGCAGGGAAAAATCCCGCGGACGCATCTCCACGAGGAAGCAAGCCGGGAACAGGTACAAAAGCCATCAACACCCAATACCCAATAAGACACCCCATGGCGATGGCCAGCAGTAATTTCGCGTTTCGAGTGAAACAAAAAATCAAAGCGCCGAAGAAGTACGCTCCTGAGATTCGCTGTAAAACTCCGGCGAAATAGACATTTTTAAAGCCATTGGAGACACCCCCCATATAAAGGACTCCCAGCAACATCAGGATCAGTGACCGGAAAACGATGCGTTTGACAGTCGCGCGTGTTCCCTGCTTTTCCACCATCCGCGGCACCGAAAAGGTGATGGCGACGCCCACCATGAACACAAACAGAGGGAAAATGAGGTCATAGAAATGAAACCCCGCAAACTCCACATGTTCCATCTGTTCTTTCAATCCCGCCGTGACGGGAGAATCGTGGATCTTCTGGAGCGACCGGACGAGTTGATCTGCGCCCATGATCCAAAACATGTCGAACCCTCGTAACGCATCAAGCGAAAGCAACCGAGTATCGGCCACAGCCATTTCAGCGGAAAAGCGCTGATGATTCGAGGGAGCTGCGGTTGACATGAATGAAGATTCTCATACGAGATTATGGGACGCCATATCGAATCATTGCGAAATTTGACGTGACCTGAGAACCTCCCTGAACGTCCTGACACCTGTCCATGTCACGCCATTTTACGCGAAGGAAAATGTTGCAGCTGACCAGTGCCACCATTGTGGCCAGCGCCCTGCCGTCTATCTCCGTCGGCGCCAAATCCAGCCGACTTTCCGAAAAGATCGGCGCAGTGGCCAGCGACCCACCCGTTGTCTCGGTGGGTGAACAAATTCTTTTACAAGGAGGCAATGCCGTCGATGCAGCGGTGGCAGCGGCATTTGCTGCTGGTGTGATTATTCCAGGTAAAACAGGAATCGGCGGTTACGGCGGAGCTATGACCATCGCCCGAACCGATGGAACGGTGACCTGCATTGATTTTAACTCCACCGCTCCCGCTGAAGCAAAGGCGGACATGTTTCCGCTGGATGACAAAGGGAATGTCATCGGGAAAAAGAATTTTCATGGATGGCTCGCTGCCGGTGTCCCTGGAACTTGCGCCGGATTGCAACTCGCTCTGGATCGTTACGGAACGAGGTCTTTACGCGAATTGCTACAACCGGCAATTTCGCTCGCGAAAACAACGAAGAAAAAAGATCGGTTTGTTAATTTTGAAGTCCTCGCGAAGACCCTGTCAACGTTGGCGCAACGAAACTCCGTCGAATCCTTGTACCACGGCGACATCGCCGGAGAAATCGCCGAGGCGTTTCGAAAAAACGGCGGCCTGGTCACGAAAAAGGACCTTTCCTCCTATAAAGCGATCGAAACAACGCCCTACAGAATGGCGTGGGGCGATTACGAAATCTACACCGCTCCGCTCGGCGCCTGCGGGCTACTGACGTTCGAGGCGCTTTCCATCCTGAAAGCACTTAAATGGGAAAGTTCAAAACAATCCCGCGAAGAAGCTTTGCATGCCCGCGTCGAGGCTTTGCGCCTGGCCTGGAAAGATCGCGGTGATTATTTCGGTGATCCCGCCTTTACCGAAGTTCCTGTCAAAAAACTATTGTCAGAGGAGTATACCCTCGAGCAGGCAGGGTTGGTTCAGTCCGCCGTCAAAACGAAAAAAGCTCTTTCTCTCAAGCTGGAGCGAATCGAACAAATCGGGACGCTGCATATCAGCGCCGTAGATAAGAGCGGCACTTTTGCGTCGGTGACTCTCACGCAGGGCAGCAGTTACGGCGCGCAAGTTTATGTCGAGTCCATCGGCATGGTACTCGGTCAAGGCATGGCAAGATTCGATCCTCGCCCTGGACATCCCAATTCCGTTGCGCCAAACAAACGGCCGGTTCACAACATGTCGCCTTGTATTTTATTTCGACAAGGCAAACCTCTCGTCGCGGTCGGCGCCGCCGGAGGCACGAAGATTCCCAATTCGCTTTACGACTTTTTCAGTCATTACATTGGCCGTGGCAAATCGATGGAAGAATCCCTCGATCAGCCACGTATGAATTGTATCGGCGTCCCTAACGTCACGCTTGAAAAGAATTGGCCAAAGGACGAAGCCGAATATCTGAAAAAAGTGGGTTTCCATGTGAGCCAGGGCCTCGGCGCCTTTGTGAGTGGAGTTACCTTTGATGCGAAGACCGGAATTGCCCGAGGAAAAACGCGTATTGGAAATCCGTTTCAGGAAAATTCCAATGATCTGACGCAATAAAAAAAGGCCCACCTTGCGGCGGGCCTTTGATGGATGGATGGGGGCTGCTGAGTTAAGGATGTGTAATCTTCACAGAATCGATCAACCAACGGATGCCGGTCGGTTTGTCGTCCACATCAACACGTAATTTTGTAATCTGGCTGGTCGCCCAATTGGAGTTGTTGCCAACCGGGAAATTGACAGTAACCCACTGATTGTTGCCGCTCCAATTCACTATCGAAGTTCCCTTGCCAGCGGTCCAGGTTGCATCACCTGTGGTTTGCCAATAAACCTGTGCGTCATGAACAGCGTTCGTGCCATTTTGCGCGTACAGCCGCACTTGCACCACGTCGTTCGCACCGCCGTAATAACCACTGAACGCTGGGCTCACAAAGTATGGATTGGTTCCGGTTTGATCCGCCCAAATGACACCCGGCCATCCACAGCAGCTTTCCTGGTGAATAGCACCCATGCCGTTGCCAACCGTCCAGCTTTCCGCAGTCGTGTCAAAAGTGTATCGAGGCGTGGCCTGATTGATAACGTGCCCAACAATGAAACGGTTGTTCTGCGGCTTGTCGTCAAAATCAACGCGAAACTTGGTAATCGTGTGATTGGCCCATTTGCCACTCGCGCCGACTTCAAGATTAATACGAATCCATTGGTCCTTGGCGGTGTAGTTGACCAGCGGACTGGATTTTGTTCCGTCAAAGAAATCTTCGGCAGCAGTCTTCCAATAAAATTGCAGTTCGTGATTCGCCGTGTCCCCGTTTTGCGGATAGACACTCACGTTCACGCACGCCGTGGGAGACGTTGCGTTGTAACTGCAGTTCGGTCCGGTAAAGTACGGATTCACATCATTTTGATCCTGGTAGATCACTCCAGTCCAGCCACAGCAGGCTGTCCACATCAAAGCACCGGCCCAGCCATTGGCAGCACTCCAACCTTCAGCGCTGGCATCGAACATATACGGCGGATTGCTGTTTCCGGTGGAGTTGTTGATGAGAGCCATGAAATGGCTCCAATCCCAGTACGCTCCCGGGTCACTGTGCGTATTACAATTTGGGTCGATACCGAGATTCGCCGAGGCATAACTTCGCCATGCAGCATTTTTCCATTCGTCATGGCCAACAATGTGGTTGCGGTCTTTGGCGAAACCAAAGGAACTTGTAAAATGTTTCTGCAGATCAGCCGAAGCATCATACAGGGCTTCCGTGTACCACGCCGGATTGCTCGCGAAACCTTCGTGTTCCGTGCCCACGCAATGGGTATTCCAACACTTCACGTGCCATGCATAGTTCGCATCACGCACCATCTGGGTGATTTCTCCAGCTGCGGCGTCGGAGGTCGTATCGTGTTTTCCATTCACCAGGTAATGAATGCTCACAGAGGTAGCGCAGTTGTTAAAATACGAGATCGTGGAAAGGTAATAGCCTTCCATGTCATGAATGACGGCGAATTTATGGCCGTTTCCTGAAGTGTAATACTGACCGCAATTGGCGTCCCAAATGGCGGGACCATAGTCAGTGCTGGCGTGGGCGAAGGCGGCGGACAAAGCAAAGCCACCAAGGATGGGTAATTTGTAACGGGTTTTCATTTGAGTTTTAGTGCACAGGACGGTCGTTGACTGAAAAGTTGTTGTCCGGAGGAGTGAACGCACCGTAATTTGCAGTTGCCAAAGCAAACAACGCTTCCATACTGTTAACTGTAACAAATGACAAACCGCAGAACTGTAACTTTAAAGGACATCGCACGAGAGGCTGGAGTCAGTCTCATGACTGTTTCTCGTGCGCTACGGAAACACGCATCGGTCTCTCCCGAAACTCAGAGCAAAATTGAAGACGTTGCCAAGCGACTCGGCTATCGCCCCAACCCATTGATCTCCGCATTGATGAGTTACCGCCGCGCCGGCAAGGCTCCTCAATCCCATTCGGTCATCGCGTTTGTCACCAGCTTTCCAACGCGCGATGGATGGAAGGCGCGCAAAATGTACCAGGAGTTTTTCCAGGGCGCAGCTGAATGCGCCGACAGTCATGGCTATCGTCTGGAAGAATTCTGGCTCCGCGAAAACGGGATGAACGCGCATCGACTGAGTAATATTTTGTATAGCCGAAATATTAACGGCGTGATCATCGCTCCCCTGCCCGTTTCCGTGGGACATCTCAGTCTCGACTGGGAAAAGTTTTCCGCCGTGACGTTCAGTTACACTCTCGCGCGACCGGTCCTGCATCGCGCGTCCAATCACCAGTTCCGCTCCATGCGCATGGTGATGCGCCAACTCCGTCGACTCGGGTACAGTCGAATCGGTTTAGCAATGCCCGCGAGTTGCGATCATCGTATTGATGATCAATGGACGGCGAGCTTCCTGATGGAACAGCAACGAGCGAATACAGGAAAAAAAATTCCGCTCTGCGTCATCGATGACAAAGATTGGAATGAAGCAAATTTCCGCAGTTGGTTTCAAAAGAATCGTCCCGACGTCATCGTCAGCCAGCAATCCAAGATTTTGGAGTGGTTGCACGCAATGAACAAACGCGTTCCCAATGATGTAGGTTTCGTCCATTTGAATTGTCCTGATCAATCGGGAAAGATTGCGGGGGTTTACCAGAACAGTGCGATGATTGGACGTGTTGCTGTCGATTTCCTGGTGGGAATGGTTCAGCGGAACGAGCGCGGAATTCCGTCGTTGCCGCACACTATTCTGGTGGAAGGAACCTGGATCGATGGCGATACGCTCCGGAAAGCCGGTTCTGAAGTAAAAATCCCTGAGACGGAGTAGGACTTGGCCCTAATCTAGCTCTTCTCAGGGCAAAGAACTCGGTCCCTGTACAAATTTCTCATGAAATTCCTGGCAAAAGCGTGTGGTTCGCTGCTTTTAGGGCTTTGCCTGTCCACGTCTGCTGTCGAGAAGACCAACGCTCCTGTCGCCTCGGTAATCTCGTTTCCGATTGAAACGGGGACGTTAAACGCTTACGTCTTTCGGCCGGAAACGCCTGGTCGCCACCCTGTCATCGTTTGGAATCACGGAAGTCCCAAACCCATCCTCCAATCGGGTGCCGTCTCACGATTCGATGCGATGGCCCAATTCTTCATCGATAATAATTACATTTTATTTATTCCCGATCGTCGCGCCCGCATCATCGTGTTTGCTGATGAAGCCAAAGCTGATGAAAACGATCAGGAAGCGATGGCGGCGGCAACAGCAACCATTCGAGAAAGCCTCAATCAAAACCACGCTGATTTTCAGTCCGCCGTGACGTGGTTGAAGAAGCAATCCTTCGTCGACGGAAGTCGAATCTTTGTTGGCGGTTATTCCAGCGGGGCCATTCAGGCTATGTATGAAGCCTCCTTGAATTCCGAACTGAAAGGTCTGCTTCTCTTCACTCCTGGCTCAGTGCAATGGAGCAAAAGCGCCTTTTTGCGTCGAATTCTTTTGGAAGGCGCTCGCACGTCAAAAGCTCCGATTTACATCGCGCAGGCGCAAAACGATGCACAGCTTCAGGCGATCTCGGCGATGGGACAGGAACTAGGCAAAAAGGGAAAACCAAATGCCACAATTGTTTATCCACCGCATGGCCGGAGCCAACCCGAGGCAAGTCTCTTTGCTCTGACCGGCGTGAACGTCTGGGGATCAGACGTCGCGCAGTTTTTGGATGCCGCCATTCGTGACTAATTTTCCCTAGGCCGTCCGAGGCAGATTTCCTCCCGTCACTGCCCGGACCAAACCAATCGTATAGTTCAGCAAAGCCAGCTTCACCGCGCCATAAAACGTGTACCGCCAGTAGGTTTTGGAACTATCCGTAAAAGCGATGTACTTCCGTCGCTCCAGTAG
This sequence comes from uncultured bacterium, assembly GCA_966095605.1. GTDB lineage: Bacteria > Verrucomicrobiota > Verrucomicrobiia > Limisphaerales > JACDHS01 > CBHWET01. The sequence goes on from CBHTTJ010000029.1 coordinate 34,294, forward strand.
TTCGAAATGCGCAAGACGCAGGGCGTAAAAATCCTCAAACTCACGTCCCGGCTGAAATCCGCGCGGCACCACACGCTGTTGCGCGAACCAATCCTGATGTTTCTGCCACAATGTCGTAAAACCAGCACCGGGCACGAGTTGGTTTTTCCACAGACGAGATACGTCCATCTCGATGCAGTTCTGGTTGTCGGAGGAATAAAAAGACCGATCGTCTACCGCCGGAGTATGAATCCATGTCCCTTGCAACGTCATTCCCATGATGGTTCCAACGCCGATGACCACGAACGAATCGTTTTGTGGTGAAACGAGAATGCCATAATTCACGCGGTAATTACTCCCTTTCACATCTGGCGCCCAACCGTAGAAACGAAACCCCAGTTGCGTTGCTTCGTAAATTCGACGTGCTCCATAACCCATTGGATCGCCGAATTGCGGATTCGCCTCGGGTTTGCCATATGGCCAAACCATTCTCCGTTCCAACCGCGCGACGATGGCGAGAAATAAGACCAGCGCGATAAAGATACCTGGAATCACCAATAGACCGTTCACAGGTGCAACAGTTAACAGCAACTCTCGCGGAGGCAATAAAACAAAATCGCAAAACTCAACATAACTCTGATTCAGGCGCACGATCCGCATGAATTTCAGCACCCAACGGTGCGTCCGAATTTCAAGTCACCGTGAACTATCTCTTCATCGCCTTTTCATTCTTCACACTCATAATCCCAGCTCGCGCGGCGTTTACGATTGCCACGCGCGGATCCGCGAAAACCACGATTCTTTCGTCCACGAATGCATCGCCGAGCGAGGTCAAAGCGGCGAAAGAACTGCGAGAAACTTTGGAAAAAATCAGCAGCGCTTCCTTCGAATTAACCACCAACGCCACTTCCCCGGACAAGAATTCGATTATCGTAGGCAACGGTGATCTCGCCCGACAGTTCTTTCCTGAAATTCCTTTTGATCAACTTGGCCCCGACGAGATTGTCATGAAGGTAAAACAAGGACGTTTACTTCTCGCCGGTGGACGTCCACGAGGAACGATTTACGCGGTAAACCGTTTTCTCCAGGAACAATGCGGTGTTCGTTGGTGGACTGCGTGGGCCACAAATATCCCGACATGAACCACTCTAAAGGTTTCCAATCTCAACATCCGTTACACGCCTCCTTTCGAATATCGCGCGCCGTATTGGTATCCTGCGTTTGCACCGAACTGGAAAGCACACAACGAGTCAAACGATCAAACATGGGAGATTCCTTCCGACCTCGGTGGCTCCATTAAATACAAGGGATTCGCCCACACTTTCAATCAACTGGTTCCTCCAGCGAAACATTTCAAGGAACATCCCGAGTGGTTCAGCTTCGTCAATGGCAAACGGATTCCGGATGGGCAACTCTGTTTGACGGATTCAAACCTGCGCGAGTTTGTGGTGGAGCGCGTCACGAAATGGCTCCGCGAAAGCCCGGATTGCCAGATTGTTTCCGTGACGCAGAACGATTGTTTTAAGTTCTGCGAATGCCCGAAGTGCAAAGCGCTCGACGAGGCAGAAGGCAGCCACGCCGGCACCATGATTTCTTTCGTGAATTATGTCGCGGAAAAAATCGAACCCGAATTCCCGCACGTTCTGGTCGATACGTTCGCTTATCAATACACGCGCACCCCGCCGAAAACCGTCAGACCGCGAAAGAATATCAGCGTCCGCCTTTGTTCGATTGAATGTAATTTTCGCGAACCGCTCAGCCATCCTTCCAACGCCGCTTTCGCCAGCGACATCCAAAAGTGGTCCCAAATCTGTCAGCACCTTTACATCTGGGACTATGTCACCGATTTCAAAAACTATGTTCATCCGCATCCCAACTGGTTTGTGCTCGGACCAAACATCCGCTTTTTCCAGCAATACGGCGTGAAGGGGATTTTCGAAGAAGGCGCTTATGCGGGGCATGGATCAGAAATGGCGGAGATGCGAAGCTGGGTTCTGGCGCAATTGATGTGGAATCCGCAACAGGATGATCGCGCGTTGATCAAAGAATTTCTGAATGGTTATTACGGGGAGAAAGCCGGGCCGCTGATTTATCGGTACTTGGAAATGATCCATCAATCCTCGAAAGGTCTATTTCTCGGCTGTTATCTTCGCAAGGAACCTCCGTCTCACCTCGCGTTTCCTGTGTTGGGTCCCGTCGAAAAGTTATGGCAGGAAGCGGAGCGTGCCGTGGCGAATGATCCGGAAAAGTTATTGCGGGTTCGCATCGCTCACCTGCCCGTCCGTTGTGCCTATTTAAAATACTGGAATTGGTTGCGACACGATTGCTGGGAACGCAACGAGTCCTGGCCACTTCCAGAATCCCGCAAAGCTGTGGCTGAAGAGTTCCGCACGGTTTGTCGCGGTGTCGAAGGAAAGGATTGGACCCATGTACGTGTCATGAGTGAACACGGATTAACCGTGGACACTTTTCTAAAAGAAAACGGTGAAGATTCCGCCAAGGAACTCCGCCCTGCTCCACCGCTGCGATTAAAGCATCCAACGCCACCGACCGATATACCTGCAACGGATCAAAGAAATGCCATTGACCTCCAGGACAACGTGGCCAGCCTCGCGGGTTTCGGAAAGTGGGCGCAAATACT
>CBHTTJ010000030.1:0-36688 GCA_966095605.1 uncultured bacterium
GGAAAATGAAAATTTGTTCCTCATTGTTTTCGTTGGAATTGTTTTCCTGAAATTCTTTTCGGCCTTCTACGGCCTGTTGTGTCGAGGAGACATTCTGAGATACCAATATTCCACCGAAAACAGCGAAGAACCTGATTTTTAAATTTAAATGGTTTGCTATCAGTTATTTATCGTGCAAAACTCTTCTGCATAGCACCAAGTGCTTCAAGGATATGGGCGTCTCAAAACAGGCGCCACTAGACGGATTTCGGGGCAGTACAGAAAGAAAATTCCTTTACACCTGCAATTTTCCGCATAATCTTTGCCCCTTAAATTTAAAGAATATGGAAGTTAAAGGTAAAATGATCGAAAAATTTCGTTTGCACGAGAAGGACACAGGTTCCGCGGACGTTCAAATCGCTTTGTTGACGGACCGTATCAACTCGCTCACAGAACATCTTCAGAAGAATACCAAGGATCACAGCTCCCGTCGTGGTTTGCTGATGATGGTCGGACAACGCCGCCGTTTGCTGGATTACCTGCATACGACCGACGTTGCGCGCTATCAGGCAGTTACCAAGAAGCTCAAATTGCGTAAGTAAACCGCTCCACCGGTTTGCGGACGCCTTGATTGGAGCGGAAAAGCGCGAGCGTTCCAGTTGAATTTATTCCGATTCGCGCAGAAAACCAAAAATCCTGCCGGCGCTGGGTAATTTCAATGAGCGGCGAAGAAGTGTTCTAAAGAATTCCGGAGTGATGGAGTGATGGAGTGTTGGGTTCAATGAGGTCCCAACACTCCAATACTCCAATACCCCTCTTTTTTTATTTTCCTTTAACGCCTTTCATCGAAGTTTCTCGGGGCTGGCAGGTGATTTAGAAACATATGCCAGAAAAAGTAGTGGCCCAATGTGGAGGCCATCAAATCCACATCGAAACCGGCAAACTCGCCAAACAGGCTGACGGCGCCGTCACAGTTCAACTCGGAGAAACCATTGTTCTCGTCGCAGCAGTTGCTGCTTCCAAGGCCAAGCCTGGACAAGACTTCTTCCCTCTCACGGTCGATTATCGCGAAAAAGCTGCCGCAGCCGGTAAATTCCCGGGCGGTTATTTCAAACGCGAAGGTCGCCCGACTGAAAAAGAAATCCTGACGAGCCGCCTGACGGATCGTCCGATTCGCCCGTTGTTCCCAAAAGGTTGGTACAACGAAGTCCAGGTGCAGAGCTTGTTGCTCAGTGCGGACGGCGAAAATGAACCGGATATCCTCAGCATCGTCGGCGCTTCGGCGTCGTTGATGGTCAGTGATATTCCATGGGACGGACCGCTCGGTGCCGTTCGTATCGGTCGTGTCGGTGGCAAGTTCGTTGCGAACCCGTCACACGCTCAGTTGGCTGAAAGCGATATGGACATCGTCTATGTCGGCAGCCGCACGGACCTCGTGATGTTCGAAGGTTCTTCCAAGGAAATTTCGGAAGCGGATTTCAATGCAGCGTTGGCCTTCGGCCAGGAATGCTGCCAGCCGTTGATCGAAGCGCAGCTCGAACTCGCCAAAAAAGCGGGCAAGAAGAAACGCGAAATCACGGTCAACATTGTTCCGGAAGAAATTCTCAAGGAAGCCAAGGCGCTTGCCGGTGATCGCATCGTTCCGGCGCTTTTGAACCCGGTCAAGCTCGCTCGCGAAGCTGCTTGCAACGCCATCTTCGAAGAAGTCGGCAAGAAGCTCGTGGAAAAATTCGGCGAAGAAAAAGTCACCGAATTCGTGATCAAAGACGCGCAGTATTACATCCAGAAGGAAGCTGTTCGCGGCTTGCTCATGGCTGGTAAACGTCTCGATGGCCGCTCCCTGGAACAAGTTCGTCCGATCTATTCCGAAGCGGGTGTGTTGCCACGCACGCACGGCTCCTCGATCTTCGCTCGCGGTGAAACCCAGGTGATGGCTTTGGCCACGCTCGGCACTGGCGAAGACGCGCAGGAATTTGATTCTTACACCGGTGGTGCAACGACGAAGAAGTTCATGTTGCATTACAACTTCCCGAATTATTCCGTCGGTGAAACGGGCCGTATCAGCGGTCCAGGCCGTCGCGAAATTGGTCACGGCGCTTTGGCAGAACGTTCAATCGAACCGTTGTTGCCGCTCGACACGTATCCGTATGCGTTGCGCGTCACCTGCGAAGTCATGGAATCCAATGGTTCCACCTCAATGGCGTCGGTTTGCTCCGGTTCCCTCGCGTTGATGGACGCTGGGGTTCCGCTCGTTCGTCCGGTCGCTGGTATCAGCATCGGTATCTGCACGGAAAGCGACGACAAGTATAAGATCAAGAATTACAAGCTGCTCACCGACATTATCGGTTGGGAAGATGCGTTCGCCGACATGGATTGCAAAATCGCCGGTACCGAAAAAGGTATCACCGGTTTTCAGCTCGACCTGAAGCTCCGCGGTTTGCCGCTGAACATCATGGCTGAAGCGTTGGAAAAAGCTCGCGTCGCTCGTTTGTTCATCCTCGGCGAGATGGCGAAGACTCTCTCCGCTCCTCGCAAGGAATTGAGCAAATACGCTCCGCAGATCGTTCAGATCAAGATCAACCCAGAGAAGATCGGCGCGCTGATCGGACCTGGCGGCAAGAACATCAAGCGCATCGTCGAAGAATCCGGTTGCGAAATTAACATCGAAGACGATGGCACAGTGAACGTTTACTCGGTCTCCGCTGAAGGCATGAAGATTGCCCGCGAACAGATCGAAGGCATGACCGCTGAAGCTGAACCGGGCAAGACCTATCGTGCGAAAGTGGTTAGCACGAAAGAATTCGGCGCGTTCGTCGAATTCCTGCCTGGCAAAGAGGGTCTCGTTCACATCAGTGAATTGGCCAACTTCCGCGTCAAGCAAACCGAAGACATCGTCAAAATTGGCGATGAAATTTGGGTGAAGTGCCTCGGCATCGACGAAAAAGGCCGCGTCCGTCTCTCGCGCAAAGCAGCGATGGAAGAACGCGATAAGGAAGCCAAGGATGGCGCCGGTGCTCCGGCTCCGGCTCCGAAAGCCTAATCGTTTAAGAATTACAGGAAGCGAGTCAGAGAAATCTGGCTCGCTTTTTTTATTTTTGGGCAGGGTAGGGTGTCACACTCCGTGCTCCAAAATATTTTGATGCGTTTGGGTAATTCGGACGACGGCGCGCACGGAGTGCGCTCCCTACCTTGCACTGAAGACTTCCTCAACGGCCTCTCGCAACGCCGATACCATTTTGTGTAGTTGTTTTGGCGTCGTGCAATACGGAGGCATGAGAACAATCACGCTGCCGATAGGTCGGGTCAGCACGCCACGTTTCGCCATTGCTTCACACACGCGAATTCCGGCGCGTTCTTCCAGTGGGAACGGTTCGCGCGTCTGCCAGTCTTTTACCAACTCGATCCCCGCGACCAATCCCACACGCCGCACGTCGCCAACGTTTTTCAACGACCAAAGGGTTTCCAATTCCCTGGCGAAAATGGTTTCCAACTGTTGTCGCTGACGGTTTGCCTTGATTCCTTGTAAGAGGTCCATGCTCGCCAGCGCGGCTGCGGCACCGAGTTGGTTTCCAGTGAAACTGTGACCGTGGAAAAACGTTTTGAATTCCCGGTATTCACCCAGGAACGCATTAAATACTTTCTGGGACGTTAATGTCGCCGCCATCGGCAGATAACCGCCGGTCAAACCTTTTGCCACCGACAGAAAATCGGGCTGAACTTTTTCCTGGTGACTGGCAAAGAGACTTTTTCCACCGGTGCGCCCAAAGCCTGTCATCACTTCATCCGCGATCAAGAGCGTGCCATGATCCCGCGCAATTTCGCCCACGCGCTTCAACCAGCCTTTGGGCTGGGGAATCATTCCGGCGGCGCCCTGCATCAACGGCTCAAAAGAAAATGCGGCATAGGAATTTCCACGCTTCTTCTGGTCCTTAAATTGTTTTTCAAACTTGCTGACGCATTCCCAATTACATCGGCGTGAATCGCGGGCATCGACGCGCTCTGGTTTCGCGCGGTTGTGTGGGCAACGATAGCAATAGGGCGACGCCGCTTTGTCCGTTTTAAAAAGCAGTCCTGAATAGGCCTTGTGGAACAGGTCAATGTGCCCCAACGAAACGGCACCAACCGTGTCGCCGTGATACGCGCCATCGAGCGAAATAAACCGCGGACGCTTATTCCCGGTGCGCCGTGCGTATTCGTAGGCGAGCTTTAACGCCACTTCCATTGCAGTTGAACCATCATCGGAGAAAAAGACCTTATTCAGTTTCGCGCCAAATGGATTGGCAGCGCTCACCAGCGTTTCGGCTAAAAGTGACGCGGGTTCATTGGCAAATCCCAGGGCGGAGGAATGTGATATTTTTTTTAACTGTCTCTGGATCGCCGCGTTGATCTTTGGATGCTGATGACCGTGGAGATTTGTCCAAATGGAGGAGTTCGCATCAAGGTATTCGCGCCCGCGCACATCGCGCACGACGGCGCCTTTACCTTCTGTGATCACAATTGGCTCGCGCTGGAGCCAGTCCTTCATTTGCGTGAAAGGATGCCAGACGTATTTATGATCGAGTTGAGCCAGTTTGTGCACGCGACTTAATTTTTCAGTGCTTCCAGTTTCAAATCCTTCAACGCTGCCACGAGTTGTGCGATGTCGGTCTGAGTATGTTTTGCGGTCAACGTGATCCGCAGGCGAGCCTGTCCACGAGCGACGGTTGGATATCGAATCGCGGGAACGAAAATGTTTCGTTCGCGTAATTGCGTCGCTGCGGCAATGGCTTTTGCTTCATCACCGATAATCAAAGGAATAATTGCCGAAGGAGGATTCTGCTGGTTCGTCTTGACCTCGGTTCCAAATTGAAAAATGCGACCGTATAAAGCGTCGCGTCGTTCGGCTCCTGCATTGGATTGAACGAAGTCAATCGCGGCTTTCGCAGCGGCCGCGCTCGCGGGAGATGGAGCGGTGGAAAAGATAAAACTGCGCGCGCGATTGATTAAAAAGTCCACCAGCAATTTGGACCCGCAAATATAACCCCCGCTGGACCCCAGCGCTTTCCCCAATGTGCCCATCTGCACTTCAATTTGGTCGCTGACGTTTTCCTGCTCGGCCAGTCCGGAACGCTTTGATCCGTAAATGCCGACGGCATGCGCCTCATCCACCATCAGCCACGCATCGTATCTATTTTTGAGCTCTACGATTTGCGGCAATGGAACGACGTCCCCATCCATCGAAAAGACGGACTCCGTGACGATCAGCACTCGCGCATGCGGGGTGTCGGATCGTTGTTGTTGTGTCCAACGTAAAATTTCTTCGAGATCTTGAACATCATTGTGTCCGAACACCCGCAGTTTTGCTCCAGACAATCGTGCGGCATCCACGATGCAGGCATGGACCAATTTATCGAGGACGATGATGTCCTCTTTTTCCAGCAGGGCGCAAATTGTTCCGACTGCCGTGGCGTAGCCCGTGGAAAAAACCATTGCGCCGGCAGTTCCTTTCCAGGCGGCAAGAGATTCTTCCAATTCGTGAAAAGGGGAGAGCGATCCACAAATCAAGCGGGAGGCTCCCGAACCGGTGCCAAATTTTTGAATGGCGCACGTGGCGGCTTCTTTCAATGTCGGATCATTGGCAAGACCGAGATAATCATTTGAAGAAAAGTTGAGGAAAGTCTGGTCGCCGATTTTGATTTCCCGTCCTTGTGGGGACTGAACTTGCCGAAGTTCTCGGTACAATCCTTTCGTTCGGATCGATTCCAGGCGGCGACTTAAATCCTCATCGAACGAATTCATTTTCGCGGACAGATAACCACGGAAGCGCACAGGAGAAAAGATTCTTTGCGTCTTACTCGGTCGGCTTGATCACCCAATCTCCTGCGATCATCGAGGCGGCAACGTCCCCGCGGTAATGCACCGCCGCGTCACAGGCGTCCTGCATTCGTCCTTTGAAAGGAATGGAAATCAGATCCGCGGAAAAATTCCTCGCAATAGCGCCGATTTGACCTTCCAGTCCCAGAGCTTTTGCGCCGCTGATCGTTGCGAGTTGCAGCACGCGTTCCGGAGGTGTTTCGATAAAACGATTCGAAAAGCTTCGCATCTCCGCGAACATGTTTAACTCGTTTTTTTGGCCACGTTCCTTCTTCACGCTGGCCAGACTGTCGGTACCGAGACAAACGTTTACTCCGGCATCGACCAATTTCTTGAAAGGAAACTCCGCGTGGCGAAAATAGGTGTGGCTTCGAGGGCAATGCACAACGGAAGCTCCGCGTTTTGCCAGCAAAGCGGCGTCGTTTTCTGCGAGATAATTGACATGCACCGCGAGGAAGTTCGTTCGTAGTGCCCTGAGCAGGTCCAATTGCTGAATCGGCGAATGACGCTGGCAATCGGACACATCACGCTGCTTTTTCAACCAGTTGAAGAGAGGTCCTCGCCTGCGCATGAACATCTCGAATTCTTCTTCGGACTCCGCGACATGTGTTGTGATGAGGAGACTTTTTTTTCGCGCTGCGGCAACACTTCGTTTGATTAGTTCGGGCGTGGTCGAATAAAGCGAATGCGGCGAAAGTCCGGCAGAATTTTTCCCAGATGGGAGCGAGGAGATAGTATTCAACGCTTCGTCCAAAATGGCTGCGGGCGGTCGATTGCTTTTAACCCCAGTCATCTCAAGAAAGGAAAGCAGTCGCAACGGTGTGGCGCTCCAGACGTCCGGTAACAATTCAGGAACCGCTTCAATGTCGGCGACCGTCGTGGTTCCAGTGCGCATGAGCATCCGGGCGCCGGTCAACCACGAGGTCGCGTATTCCGTGTAGGACCAGCTGGCTTTCAGGGCGAGGATGGACTTTATCCAGTCGGAGAACTGTCGCGGCGCCGAAATCAACCCGGCCATATCGGTATAATCCAAATGGCAATGGGCGTTAACGAGTCCCGGCATCAGGATGGATTCACCGAGATCGACTACTTTTCCACTGGAGCCACAAAGGTCCGGGAACGTTCCGAATTTTTGAATGCGACCGCCGGAAATCAGGACCGCGCCATTTTCGATAGGCGGACTGGAGATTGGCAGAACGATTCGGGCGCGAAGGAGCATTCGCAAAACAAACTTTGCTTACAACGGAATCAGCGGACGCGAAACTTGAATTTAAACGCCCTGCACGGTGCGTTTATTGCGTGCTTCTTCTGTGTGCTTGCGCGCTTTGAATTTCCCGTGACGTTTACGCAATTGTTGTTCGATCTTTTTGATCGAAAGATCAATTGCTGCGTAGAGATCACTTTCGACATCTTCCGCAAATAAGTCAGGTCCCGGCATCGAAAGCTGAATCGAACATTTAAACTGTTTCTCAGGAGCTCTCGTGTTGTCGTGTTCAAGGACAATACGAGCATTGACCGCTTGTCCGTCCAAATGCTCCAAGCGATCGATCCGTCCTTGAATGTGGTTGTTAATAGCTTCAGTGAGGGTTACGTCGTGAGTCGAAACGATAAGTTTCATAGAATCCTGATAAAAACGTAGACCAAAAGGCCCCTTTGGGATAGTGCAAAATTGCCCGGTTTTTTTCGTATTTTAATCAGGGGAAAAAGGTACGTACTAATTCGCTTGGTGTCCCTTCCGCTTGGTGGTAAATCAAGCACCGTGTCAACGAGAGTCATCGCTGTCGCCAACCAAAAGGGTGGTGTCGGAAAAACAACTACCTCCATCAACGTCGCTGCCTGCATGGCGGCGGTGGGCAAGAAGGTGTTGTTGTTCGACCTCGATCCCCAGGCGAATGCGACCAGTGGTGTGGGCCTGGAAAAAATAGAGGGAGCAAGTGCCTACCGTCCATTAATTGGGGAAGGAACGTTGGCGGAGAAGATTCAGAAAACCGCTTTTGAGAACCTCGAAATTATCCCCAGCGAAGTGGACCTGTGCGGCGTGGATATCGAATTGGCGCGTTCCGAAAACCACCTGCAACGCCTGACGCAAATCCTGCAGCCAATCCTTGAGCCGCAACGTTTTGATTTCATTGTCATCGATTGCCCGCCGACGCTGGGGATTCTGACCCTCAACGCGTTTGTGGCGGCAAATAGCCTGATGGTTCCCTTGCAGTGTGAATATTATGCGCTGGAAGGCGTATCGATGTTGAATCGCATTTTGAATCAGCTTCGCGACAGCCAGATTAACCCGAACCTTGAGCTGCTGGGCGTGGTCATGACGATGTTCGATGGTCGTACCCGTCTTTCCCAACAGGTTGTGGGCGAAGTACGTAATTTTTTTGGTGAGAAAGTTTTCGAAACGGTCATTCCGCGCACGACGCGCCTGGCGGAGGCACCGAGCTTTGGAAAACCAATCATCCATTACGATAAATACAGCGCCGGAGCCGCAGCCTACGAAGTGCTGACGCAAGAGTTGTTACAACGGATTGGCCGCTGATTGCTGCAATGAGTCTGCCTGCCATCATAAGTCTTTTGACGGTTTGTGTTGGCACAGGCGCGCTTCTGGTGGGAGCACTTCTTTTTCTGGTGGAAGCGTTCAAGAAGCATATTTTGTGGGGACTGGGCTGTCTTTTCCTTCCATTTGTGTCGCTCATTTTTCTTTGTATCCATTGGCCGGTCGGTAAACGTTCTTTTTTCGTTCAGTTAGCCGGCGCCGCCGTTACGTTTGTGGGAATCTGGGGCCTTGTCTTCTTTAGAGACGGAATTCCTTTTAAATGACTTATGAAACACGCTGGTCTGACAACTGTTTGTTTTTCATTTCTGGCTTTGTCTGTAAACGCTGGGGACTGGCCGCAGTTTCGAGGGCCTAATCTCGACAGCGCCACGGCGGAAAAAATTTCCGCAAAATGGCCCGAGCAAGGACCTCATCAGCTTTGGAAGGTGCCTATGAGTGGGGGATTTGGATCGATTACAGTGAGTAAAGGGAAAGCTTTGACCCTGACTTTGCGTGAATTGGATGGGGTGACCTATGAAATTTGCCAGGCGTTTGATGCGAAGAGCGGAAAGGAACTCTGGACCGCGCAATTGAGCGTTGCGAATTACTTGGAAAAAAATCCGACGAGCCAGGCAAACTCCGGCGCTCCCAGTAATACCGGAGGCGATGGCCCCCGTTCAACTCCATCCAGTGATGGTGAGCGCGTTTATGTGCTTACCGGTTCCTTAAATTTATACGCACTCGATGCCCAAACCGGGAAAATCGTCTGGCGAAAAGATATCATTCACGAACATCGCGGTCGAAACATCGGCTGGAGTAATGCAGCGTCGCCTCTGATCGACGGAGACAACGTTTACGTAGCTGGCGGTGGACCAGGGGAAGCATTGCTCGCGTTTAACAGGAAAACTGGCGCGTTGGCCTGGAAAGGTGAAGACGACATGATGACGCACGCCACTCCCACGGCGGCGACAATTCATCGTGTGCGACAAGTGATCTTCTTCACTCAAAAAGGACTCGTTTCACTCGAAACAAAAACCGGCAAAGTCCTTTGGCGCTTTCCTTTTCGCTTTACGACTTCCACGGCGATGACGCCCGTTGTTTCCGGCGACATTGTCTATTGTTCCGCTGGTTACGGCGTCGGCTCTGCCGCTGCCAGGGTCCAAAAGTCAGAAGAGGGATTTAATGCAACCGAACTCTGGAATAAATCTGCGAAAGAATTCAACAATCACTGGAGCACGCCCTTGGCGAAAGACGGGTTTCTCTACGGTCTGTTCGGATTCAAAGAATACGGCCGTTGCCCGCTGAAGTGTGTTGAACTTGCGACCGGTGAAGTCAAATGGTCGAAGGAAGGATTTGGTCCCGGAGGAACGATTCTCGCCGGTGACAAGCTGGTGGTGTTGGGCGATGCCGGACAACTGGTCATTGCGGAGCCGAATCCAAAAGCTTACAACGAATTGGCTCGAGCCAATATCCTCGAAGGAAAATGCTGGTCTACACCTTCCGTGGCGGATGGTCGAATTTACGCGCGCAGCACGAAAGAAGCGGTTTGCCTGGATACGAAACCGTAACTTACCGGCCCATCCATCAACCGAATTGTTTAGAGGGAAAAGCCCGATTGCACGTCTTCGGGGCTGGGTGATCTTGCCACTCAAAGGAGATTCATATGGCTCATCAAAAATATCAGGATTGTATCCAAGCGTGTAACCAATGCGCAGCCGCCTGTGAACATTGCGCAACGGAGTGTTTGAAGGAAAAGGATGTACAGATGATGGCGCGCTGCATTCAGCTGGACATGGATTGTTCGCTCCTCTGCGTTGTGACCTCCAAACTGCTCGCGCGCGGTTCAGCGGAAGGATTTCACATTGCGGAGCATTGTGCCGAAATTTGCCGCAAATGCGCCGAGGAATGCCGCAAACATGACGTCGATCACTGCCAGGAATGCGCCGATGCCTGCGAAGAATGCGCGGACGAATGCGAAAAGCTCGTCGAAGAACCAGCAACAGCGCGTTGAGAAACGAGTGCCTAGGGTTTTGTTCCGCTGGGTAGATCTCGAAGCCAGGAAGCAGAGCGCTTGAACGATTTATAGCCGCGTTCGGTCATGGACTCGATCAATGTACGCTCAATTTCGGTTTTGATGGCCGCCAGCTTCTGATTCCGCTGTTCGGTGGTCAGGGAGCGATCGCTTTTTACCTGCGTGATGGCTTTTTGAACGTCGTCTTTCAATGAGTAAAGTTGTTGGGCGATCTTCCTGTCGCCGCCATTCTTCTCGACGATATTGCGAAGATTCCTGTATTCCCAATTTTTGTTGAGATTGTATTCCTTGTAACGGTCTTCGCCGAGAATGCTCATGAGATCGTCGTTCGCTTTCATGGCCTGCCTGGCGCGTTCGTCTTTGCTCAGCGTTGGGTCGCCGCTATCGGGGCTTTCTGTCAACAGCTTAGCCTTCATGATCGCTCGAAATTCGTCTTCATTGGCTTCGAATCCCTGCAATTCATTCCATCGTGCGTTTTGCACGGTATCGGATGTTCGCAGCTGATATTCAAATAGTTCGTCCGGCGTAAAAATTTTTGCCAATTCAGCCGTTTGTTCCTGCGAAATCTTTTTTAAAGCCTGGCGATCTTCGTCATCCTGCATTCCGCGTGTCCTTTGATAAATTTCATTTCGCATTTCGGAAAATTTTTCAGTGATCTCCGTCATTCGATCCCGTTTCTCCTGTGAAAGGGTTTGGAAAAAAGGATCACTGGACTCTCGTGGCCATTCGCTCAATTTGTTCGATTCTTCCTTGTAGGATTTGCCGAGAAGTTCTTTCAGCAGGTTGTTCTTTTCCTTTGCTGTTTCGCGCTGAAGTTTTTCGAATTCAGGATCCTTTTTGTTCTGAGTGTTATAGGATTGCCAGAACTTGTAGACGTTGTCCGCGGGCTTGCGAAAAGGAGCCAGTTTGTTCCGGTAGTACTTATTGACGTCTGCGATGATAATGTCGGCAATCGTCGATTCGGGACAATGCAGACTCCGGAGGTTCGCGATATAGACTTTGTAATCCGGCGACTCGACGTTGCGCCAATTGAAGGCAGGCTTTGCCGTCGAAGATACAGCTGCTTTGTTATCCGTAGCCGGCTCGGTCGTGGGGGCGGCCGCTGCCTTTGGTTCGTGATGTGCTTCTTCCGCTCCGATCTTCGCCGAAACAGGCGAGCGTTGCTTTAGCACCGCAATCCCGAGGGCGAGGGCCAAGCCCACATTTAATACCAGAGAAATCAAAATGAACGTTCTCATTATTTGTTCCTTGGAGCGATGCTGTTTAACCACCAACCACTACGATCATTATAGCGTTTCCATCCCTTTTCTCCGAGCGCCTCGGTGATGTTCTTTTCCGCATCTTCGCGTAGTTTTTTGAGGATCTCATTCTTCTGGGTCTGCGTGTAGTCGTTATTGGCGCGGACTTGTTTCGCGGTGTCCTCGGCCTGCTGTTTAAAATCGTAAATTTTATCGGCAGTGCCATGGGGCAATTGTTCCCGATCTGTCAGTCGAACAAGTTCTCGATAATTCCAATCGGTGGAGCGTTTAAATGTTTTAAATCGATCTTCGCCAAGTACTTCTTTGATCTTTTCGTCGGTCTCCTTGACGGCAGTTTCGCGGCGCTTGGTGATTTCCTTATCGTCGGGATCGTAGGAAACCATGAGGTCATCCTCGCGGCCCTTACGAATCGCAAAAATCTTGCGAAACTCATCCTCGTTCGCATCAAAGAATTCGAATTCAAAACGGAGTTGATTCGAAACCTGTGAAGCCCGCACATCGTATTCGGCCAATTCCGCCGGAGTCAGAATGGTGGATAGCTCCTCGAGCCGTTTTTTATAAAGTTCGCGGATCTTTTTTTGATCTTCATCGTCAATCGTTCCACCGCGGTAGATGTCCTGCTCCAGTTCGGCATATTTCGCCTGGATCTCGCCGACCTGATCCCGTTTGTCTTCTGGCAGGAAATCGTAGTTGCGTACCCAGTAATCAACAAAAGGCTGATCGCTTTTCGTTTCATCATTGGGATCGACGCCAAGCAATTGAATCAGGAGAGCATGGCGCTCTTTCTCCAGCGCTTTAACCTGTTTCTGCTGTTCGAAATTTTTGCGAGGACGCCAACGGTACCGATCTGATTGCCAGTATTTCCATTCGCTTTGCGCGTCCGAGCGAATGTTGCGAATGCGTCCCGCGTAAATCTTGTTTACCTCAGCGGTGATAATATCGCGGATGGTTTCTTCCGGGCAGTCGACGGAACGCAGTTTCTCAATATAGACGCGAAAGTCCTTTGACTGGAGTGATTGCCAGGCGAACTTCTCAGCGTCGGCTTCGACATTATCTGGAAGTTGGCGTTGAGGGATGAAGGTCTGTTTCTCGACACGAGATGAAGCAGGGGAGATCGATTTAGAATCCGAACCTACCACGGCTGGCTTTTCCCGCTTAAGGACCGAATACACTGCACCCACCAACGCAAGGTTGATAACAAGAGACCCTATCAAAATATTCCGTGAATTCATGTTATGTCTTGCGGTTATTGTGGCGTGCTCCCTTTGACCGGTTTGAAAGCGTCAGCCCGGTTCTTTCCTTCGATAATCTGTTCCGGGGTCATGGTTTTTTCCAACTGATCGCGCATGCCTTGCGCCGACCAATAGGTTCCTGCGACTGTCGCCCATTTGTAGGCTTCAACAACGTCTTTTTGTACTCCTTCACCATTTGCGTAGCGGCGACTCAGACTCACCTGTGCGTCGGGTTGACCTTGTTGCGCCGCCATGGAAAACCATTTTACGGCTTCGCCGAAGTTCTGTTGGACGTGATCGCCCTTGGCGTAGCGAACGCCCAGGCTGTATTGCGAATCGACGTCCCCTTGCTCCGCTGCCTGCTTAAACCATTTCACTGCTTCCGCGTAATCCGTCGAGGTGCCCTGTCCGGTGACATACGCGACCCCGAGCGAATGTGCGGCTTTCGCGTTACCTTGTTCCGCTGCTTTCAAATTCCATTTCATGGCGTTGGCATAATCCCCTTGCTCCATGAGCATCGAAGCCAATTGCGCTTGTGCGGCCGCGTCGCCGCTTTCGGCTTTGGCCTGGATATCTTTGGAATTTTGATAGGACTCGCCGACAATCGCTTTGAGACGATCTGAGAGGGAGTTGATTGACTTGAGCGCTTTTTCTGAATCGATCGCGTTGGTGGGTTTTGGTTTTTCCGCTTCCGCTTCGGCGTTGAGTCGGGAGGCTTCCCGTTTTGCACGCCATTCCTGGAGGGCTTTGGCTTTTTCCTGCGCAGCGGAGTCGTGCGTCTTCTTTTCAGCAACGTTTTCCTTGCTGCACGCGGTCAGGAATAAAAAAGGAAGAATTAAAAGCGAGCAGCGCAAAACCTTGCGAAGACCTTTGGTTGTTTCCACGAGCCGCACTGTAAGCGGCTGAAACGAAATCTCAATGAATTTCTGTTACCTGATTTTCCGGGCGACCACATCGATTTCCACCTTGATGCCGTTCCACAGAACAGACTGCACGGTGGTGCGCGCGGGCAGGACGGAAACGTCCTTGAAGAACTCGCGGTAGATGACGTTGTAACGGTCAAACTCGTTCATGTCTGAGAGATGAACGGTCGATTTCACGACATCATTTAAAGTGCATCCCGCTGCCTTCAGAATTTTCTGAATGTTGGTCAGGACGATACGGGTTTCTTCTTCGATGGTGCCGCGAATGGGTTGGGCGGTTTTGGGATCGACCGGTCCCTGGCCGCTGACGTAAACCCAGCCATCAATTTCGACGGCGGCGGAGTAGGCGCCAGTGCTTTTTTCTTTATCGGGATCTTTAATTTCAATTTTGGGCATAGGAGAAGGAAACGATGGGAAGAAATTGCCTGCCTGTCAACGAAGGTGGCAGTCAAGGTTTCAGGACGAGATAATTCCCACAGACCAGAGCATCGATGTCTGTATTCAGGAACGTTTCGACCGCTTGACCGGGCGTGTTCACGATCGGCTGGCCTTTGACATTAAAGGACGTATTCAAAACCACCGGCACCCCGGTAAGTTCGCCGAAACGGGAAATCAACTGCCAATAACGCGGATTCACCTTTTTGGAAACAGTCTGAATGCGCGCTGTGCCATCTTCGTGAGTAACGGCGGGAATGACCGCCTTCTTTTCTTCGCGCACGGGATAAACTTCCGTCATGAAGGGAACGGAATGGGAGCAATGAAAAAATTCTGAAACACGCTCTTCCAATACCGACGGCGCAAAGGGACGAAAGGGTTCCCGAAACTTTACCTTCCGATTGATGATTTCTTTCATCTCGGCTTTTCGCGGGTCAGCAAGAATCGACCGGGCTCCGAGCGCTCGCTGGCCAAATTCAAAACGATCCTGATACCAGCCAATGACTTTGCCCTGGCTGAGCAATTCCGCAGCGGTCACCGCTGGAGTTGCGACCCGTTGTTGCCGGAGTCCTTTGCAGTGAATGGCCTTTTCAATTTCCGCATCGGTATAATCGGCGCCCAGGAGCGCGCTTTCCATAGGTTGCCGATTTAAAGAACCAGTCGCTTTGAGATGAGCGAGGTACGCAGCTCCCAACGAAACGCCTGCATCGGAGGCGCATGGAGGCACAAAAACTCGCTCCACAATTCCCTGGGAAATCAGTTTTCCATTGGCGACACAATTCATTCCCACGCCGCCGGCGAGGCAAATCGTTTTCAGGCCGGTGCGTTCCACCACCATCCGCGTCAGGTGCGAAATGATAACTTCCAATTGCGCCTGGACGGAGGCCGCGACATCGCGGAAGTGTTCGGGAATATCTTCGGTATCCTTTAACGGTGGCCCGAACGTTTTAACAATTTTGTCACCAAAACGCGGGAAGTGGCCGGTCGGAAAATTGAAATAACTGAAGTCCACCTCGAAACCACTTTTGGTGGGCCAAAAAATCTTTTCCATCTCGCTCCGGAACTTTGGAGTTCCATACGGAGCGAGGCCCATCACCTTATATTCGTCGGAAAAAGCGCTGAAGCCGAGATACTCGGTGAAAGCCGTGTAGATGTGCCCTAGAGACAACGGCCAGTCGAGTGTTCCCATTTCCGTGATCTGATTGCCGCGTCCCGCTCCCCACCAACACGATTCCCAATCACCGGCACCGTCAATCGCCATGATCGCGGACTCTTCAAACGGAGACGGGTAAAAAGTCGAGGCGGCGTGTCCGAGATGATGGTTGAGGCGATAAACCTTTCCGCGAAAGCGCAACTTCTCCCGGATCTCGCTTTCGATGTTATTCATCTTCTTGAATAGATCGCTGCGTGTTTGCAGGAGATTCATCGACTTCGGGAAATAGCGCGCGATGTGCAATGCTTTGTTCAGCATCTTGCGACGCGGGTCGAAGCCGTAGCCGATGGCCACAAGGTCCTGGGGAGCAATTCCAGCGCGATTCAGGCAGAAGGCAATGGACTGTTCGGGAAAGCCGTTGTCGAATTTCTTGCGGGAAAACCGTTCTTCCTCTGCGGCGGCAATAATTTGCCCGTCATTGATCAGGACTGCGGCGGCTTCATGCCAGCCATAGCAAATGATTCCGAGAACGTACGGCATTTGATTTCTGCTGTCTGAATGGGAGACGGCTAAATCGTATTGGAAAAAACGGCTGGTTCAATGCCGAAATAGAGCAGGGAGAAGAAATTAGAAAAGGAAATCGCTACGACAGAAGATTAACGATGGATTGAATTCTCCAACCGCCGTGTTAACTGCTAAATTTAAAGCCAATTCCGCTTTCGGGAGCGCTCCGGAGAGTAGCTAGACGTTGTAAATCATCTATTTATCAATTTTGTCCGACATTTTAGCCAAAACGGCGTTTTTTCCCAGGTTGGATTAAACGGGAAGGGGTGTCAGATCCCGTTCGTTGGCGGAGATTTTCCGAGCTTTTCTGTTCGAAGCCTATTTCGGACCTGCGATCCGCCACTTCGGATCAACGGCTTCACTCGGCTGTAGCCAGAAGGAGTCGATCACGTCGTAACCGCTCAAAAGCCACACCCAAAGTTCACCCGCCGTGTTTCCAAAAAGAATGTCAGGATTGCTGTCGTAGTTCAAATCGTTGATTGCCACGGCCCGCCATCCGTTCTCGATCGCAACCCCGCCGTTCAAAACATTTGTGCTCGTGAAATTCGTTCCGGACATGGTCCAGACCGTCAGCACGTTGTTGGTTCCCTGCCAGAGAAGGTCAGGTTGTCCGTTATGGTCAAAATCGTCCAGGCCAACTGGCTTCAAGGAAACGGGGACGGGTTTATTTCGATTTAATTTAACCTGGGCGAGCCGATTGGTTCCGTTCATCAGCCAGGCGAGCAGGTAACCGGTGCCGGTTTGGAAGACGAGATCCTTCTTCCCATCAAAGTTCACGTCGCTCGTGCCGATCACTTTGTATCCGCCGCTGGAACCGAGAGCGACGGTGCGGAGGTAATTCGTTTTGTTCATCAACCACACGGAAAGACTGCCCAGCGAATTCTGCCAGAGCAGGTCGGATTGACCGTCGAAATTAAAATCGTTGGCTGTAACCAGTTTCCAGGAGGTCGGCTGCTTCTTTCCCGCGGCAAGACGATTGGACGCGAGAAAATTCGTCCCGCTCATAAACCACGCTCTCACCGCATTGGTGGAATGAACCCAGAGAAGGTCAGACCGTCCGTCGCCATCGAAGTCAGGTCGTGTGGGATAAAGCGTGAACACCCCGAAGCTGCCGCGGGTATTGGTGTACGTGCCGCTGGTGGGTGTGTTGAAATAGAGATAAATCGTTGCCGCTCCAAACGAATCATTGATCGCGAGGGACGCGTTGGTTGGATTGATGATGGTATAAACGAACGTCCCAAATGTTTCTTCCGTAAAAATGCGAGAGACAAAGGTATTCGAGGAGGGGAACGTCACGAACAGTCGTTCGTTCATCAGCAATGTTCTGCCGGAGAAAGCCGACGGCACGAGCGCAGCCGCTTGTGTGAGCGTTATTGCATTTCCTGCGATGGATAGGATGGTCGTTCTCGGGAAATTATTTGTATTCGCCGCAATGGAGAGAATGGCATTGCCAGAGCCAAAACCAATCGCACCCGACGTGACCGTGACCCAGTCATTGCTGCCGGTAAATGTTTTCCACGGAGCACAACCGAGGGTCGTGACCGCGATGATTTGCGTTCCGCCAACGGCACTGACATTCAAATTGTTGGTGGAGACTTCGAAACTGTTTACGCCAAGCGCCAATTCGCGTCCGATGATGCGGGCGACATAACGACGCGGGAACGCGGTGTAATTGGTGAAGGCACCACCGAGATAAGCGCGTCCATCATTCAGAAGCGCGATGGCGTTCGCTCCGGGGAAGCGAGTGGAACTGGAATCAAAATTTTGATCCACGGCACCGCTCGCGTCCAATTTCACAAGGCCAGCGCGTTCGAAGGTGTTGAAATTGGTGAATGTGCCAACAGCCAAGAGAGTACAGTCATCTTCGAAAACGATCGACTTTACCGTGGCACTCGTATCGCTGGCGCCACTGCCTGTTGCGAAGGTGTCATCCAGTGTTCCATTGGATAACAGGCGAGCGATGTGTCCTTGCGCTACGTTGTTGTAACTCGTGAAGTCGCCACCGATAACAATCAGGCCGCCGCCGTCAACGGCGATCGTTCGCACCAAACCATTCACGCCATTGCCCG
This sequence comes from uncultured bacterium, assembly GCA_966095605.1. Classification (GTDB taxonomy): domain Bacteria; phylum Verrucomicrobiota; class Verrucomicrobiia; order Limisphaerales; family JACDHS01; genus CBHWET01. The sequence goes on from CBHTTJ010000030.1 coordinate 18,033, forward strand.
CGCTAAAACTGCCGTCGGCGGAGCCATTGACGTTCACGCGTCCAACGGCATTGCCACCAAAGAGAATTTTCCCATCCGATTGCAGGGCGAGCGCTTGCACCAGGCCCACTGCTGGCGGCGTGAATGTCGGATCAACGCTGCCGTTCAGATTTAAGCGGGCCAGGTTCGCACGGGATTGTCCGCTGATATGGTTAAAGGCTCCGCCGAGGACAATTTTGCCGTTGGGTTGAATGAGGATGGCGTTGACGTTTCCATCCGCACCCGTGCCGGGATTAAAGGTTGTATCCAGTGTGCCGTTGGTATTGAGGCGAGCGATGCGATTGCGGGCGACACCACTGAATTTTGTGAAGGCGCCGCCGATCAAAATTTTTCCATCCGGCTGTAGCGCCACTGCGTAGACCGGACCGTTCGCGCCCGTGCCGGTTTTAAATGTAGTGTCGACCAGGCCATTCGTAGCGAGACGCGCAATGTTGTGAGAAATCGTATTGGTGAAGGCGCCTACGAGGATCGGCTTGCCGTCGCTTTGCACAGCGATATTTAAAACAGAACCCTTTACCGTCCATTTTGGATCGAAGGACAAGTCAATCGTTCCTGGGCCGTTATTGTAAATACCTGCGAGGGCGCGATAGGCATTTAAGCGTCCGCCCGTGACGCATTTTCCGATCATCAGAGGATTAAGATCGACACTGCGGAGAATGGCTTGTTTCACCTGATCGGCCGTCCAGCCCGGATTCTTTGCCCAGAGCAAACCGGCGACGGCAGCGACCTGCGGCGTGGCGAAAGAAGTGCCCGAATCCAATCCATAACCATTTCCTTTCTGCGTGCTCCAAATGTCGTCGCCGGGCGCGAATAAATCGATCGTCGTTGGACCGTAATTCGCGAAATAGGCGATGTGATCGTATTTATCGGAAGCGCTCACGCTAATGACGTTATCGTTGGTGTAAGCAGCAGGATAATTCTTCCAGGTATCTTCATTGCGGGCCTCGTTGTCCGCAGCGGCGATCAACAAGATTCCGCTGGTCTGGAGATTGGACACGGCATTGAGAATCGCCTTGCTCCCGGGGCCTGCGTGGGAGGCGTTGATAATCGAAGCCCCATGAATGCGTGCATAATCGAATCCTTCCGCGATGCTGCTGAGAAAACCGGCCCCCGTGTTGTCCAGAACCTTGACTGGCATTAATTGGCAATGCCAGGCGACACCGGCGATGCCGATACCGTTGTTTCCTTCAGCACCGATGACGCCAGCGACGAAGGTTCCATGTCCTTCATCGTCGAGTGGGACATTATTCGTTCTCGCGAAATTCCAACCTCGAATGTCGTCAACGAGGCCATCGCCGTCGTCGTCCTGACCGTTGTCGACCTCGTTCGGGTTTGTCCACATGTTCGCGTTAAGATCCGAATGATTGTAATCAATCCCGGTGTCGGAAACCGCGATGATGATATTGGTCGCGACGTTCTGGATCGACCATGCTTCGGGCGCGTCGATATCGGCGTCGGTGTTCCCGCCGGTCTGGCCGGTGTTTTCAAGATGCCATTGTGCGCTCAACTGCGGATCGTCCGGGGTGGATGTTTTGTGCGCGACGAAATCGGGTTCGGCGAACGTAAAGACATCTTTGAACTGCGAAAATGTTTCCACGGCTTCCGGCACGGTATTCAGCGTGGGGTGGGGAAGCGCAACGAGATAAGTGTCAGAGTAGGAGAGGTGCAGTTTGCGAAGGATGTTGCCGCCGATGGTTGAGATCGCCTGCGTTAGATCCGCTTCCGTTTTGCCGGGAACCAATTCGACCATCACGTGATCCGCCGCCATTTCCCTCTGCTGAAGAATGGCCTCGTCATGCGTTTTGGCATCCGTTTCGACGATTTGTTCAACGCGTAGCAAAGGATATTGGAACGACGTCTTCAACAACTGTGATCGTATGAATCGACCCTGGACGTCGGGCGCGCTGTCGCGTTGTTCGAGAACGGTTGCGTTCGGAAAGCGATTTGGACGTTTCTGCTTTGAGGCCTGAACAACGGGTTGGGTTATTGGAATACTCGGAGCGCGCAACGTGGCGTGGGGTTTATTGTCAGGGAGGCTGGAAAGAGCGTTCGTGCGCGACGGACCAGATGTGAAAACGATGATGAGAACGACGAGCAACGCGAGCGTCAGGAGAAGAATCGGCTTCTTATCGAATTTCATGGGCCTTGGCGATTAAAGAGCTTGTGAAAATTGTTTTCATCCTGCCGAAACCGGCAGGTTCGAACAAGTTTTTTCAGGCTTTTAAAGGAGCTTCAGAAGAATGGTTGCTATTGTGGCGGGGCAGCAACGGACCGCGGATCTGTGATCCGCAGCGACGTTCTTAAGCTGGACCGGTGGAGAAATTCGAATGGGTTGGAAATATGGACATTGCTGCGAGTCACAGACTCGGGGTCCGCGGAAAATCAATGGAAGCCAAGCCACTGTCCGCCGTGATACACGATGAACGTGGTGATCCATGCCAGCGCGGCCATATAACCCCATTGGAAGAAGACCCATTTCCAGCTGTTCGTTTCCCGGCGAACCACGGCCATGGTGCTGACGCACTGCATCGCGAGGACGTAGAAAACCATCAACGAAATCGCGAGCAGGGGAGTGTAAAGAACGGTGCCATCCGGACGTTTTTGTTCGCGCAATTTATTGGCAAGATTTTTGGCCGATTCGTCGTCGTCTCCCGCGCCAACGTTGTAAACCGTCGACATCGTGCTGACGAATACTTCGCGTGCGGCGAATGACGAAACAATGCCAATGCCGATCTTCCAGTCGAACCCCAAAGGTTTAATCACCGGTTCAATGGCGCGCCCCAGAAAACCGGCGAAGCTGTGGCGGAGTTTTTCTCCGGCTTCTGCTTTATCCAGTTCCTTTAATTCTTCGAAAGCGGCGACTTGTTTAGGAGAAAGGAGGACCAACGAGAGGTCATTGTTTGTTGAAGGAGGAACTATGGTTCTAACTCCCTTTGCGACATCTGTGACGTTCCCCTCTGGCAATAATTCATAATTCGCCAGCTCTTGTGCACGAGTTTTAAGTTCGGTTTCGTTTTCAACCTTCGGAAGTATGATTTTTGTCAGATTGATCCGTTTTTCGTTAGTTTGCTTTTCGATGCTAGCATTCTTCGGATAGCTCGCGAGGAACCACAGGATGATATTAATCCCGAGAATCACCGTGCCCGCGCGCTTCAGGAACAATTTGCTGCGGTCCCACATGTGACGCAGCGTCACTTTGATTACCGGAATTTTGTAGGGAGGCAATTCCATGATCAACATCGGTGGAGCGCCTTTCAACAGCGTCTTCTTGAAAAGCCACGCCATCCCCAGTGCCATGACAATTCCCAGGAGATACATCGAAAGCATCGTCAGACCCGCCAGTTTAAAAACACCGAAAACAGTTTGATCCGGAATGCAGGCCGCAATCAGCAGTGTGTAAACCGGCAGCCGCGCTGAACAACTCATGAGCGGCGCCACCAAAATGGTGGTGAGGCGATCCTTCTGCGATTCGATCGTGCGCGTTGCCATGATCCCTGGAATGGCACAGGCAAAAGAAGAAAGCATCGGAATAAAACTTTTTCCATGCAACCCAACCCGGCTCATCAACCGATCCATGAGAAACGCTGCCCGGGCCATATAGCCCGTGTCTTCCAGCAGACTGATAAACATGAACAGCAGACAAATCTGCGGAACGAAAACCACCACGGCGCCGACGCCGGCGATCACGCCATCAACGATCAAGCTGTGCAGAGCGCCTTCCGGAATGCGCGACCCCACCACATTTCCGGCCCAATCAACGCCGCCGGTGATCCATTCCATCGGCCACTTGGCGAAGTAGAAAATCGTTTGAAACATGAACGCCATCACGCCGACAAAAATCAGCATGCCCCAAACTTTATGTGTGAATACGCGATCGAGTTTGTCAGAGAGCGTTTCCTTGGGGACGTCCATCTCTGTCGTGACAGCCAGTTGAATCGCCGACGCGCGAGCGTAACGCGCTTCAATCGCCACGGAACGCCAATCCACGTTTGCTGCCTCAAGACGTTGACGGGCACACGCCACTTCGTGAGTGATCGCTTCCGGATAGAACGTGCTGTTCGATTTCAGCGTTCGTTCATCGCTTACCAGCAAGAGGGCTTCCGCGGCAGCCTGGCGTCGGCGTGCCGGAAATGTTTTCGTCAGGAGATCCGCGAGCGCGGTCACTTCGGGACCAAATTTTTCCGGCAATTCACAGAACGTACGCGGAATGATGCGCCGGGTTTCCTGCGACAACGAAATCATTTTCTGTCGCAACTGCGTCACCCCTTCGTTCTTGCTCGCCACGAGAGGAATGACCGGAACGCCGAGTGCCGCAGAAAGTCCTTCCACGTCGATGAAATGCCCGTTCTGTTCCGCCACATCGATCATGTTCAAAGCGAGAATCACGGGATAACCAAGTTCGATGACCTGCGTGGCGTAATAAAGATTGCGCTGAAGATTGGAAGCGTCCGCGACGACAACAATCAATGACGGTTCAGGAACTTCGGTGATGCGTCCGAACAGAATGTCGCGGGAAACCTGTTCGTCGAGCGACTGTGGGCTGAGGCTATACGTTCCTGGAAGATCGATGACGACAATCTCGCGATCCGCAGGAGCGCCGATGAGTTTGCCTTCTTTCCGTTCGACAGTGACCCCCGCGTAATTGCCGACCTTGGCGCGGAGTCCGGTCAACGCATTGAAAAGAGTGGTCTTCCCGCAATTGGGATTGCCGGTGAGGGCAATGTAAATCTTCGAAGAATGGCCGGCCGACTGCGATTGAGCAGGACTATTGGCTTTGGTTGAATCGGCACTCTCCATTTAAATGAGCAATTAACGGCCTGTAAGGAACTCTAAAAAATCAATTCTGCAACTGAAATCAGCTCTTCGGCTGAACAAAAATCAATTCAGCATCGTGTCGGCGGAGCGTCAAATTGTAACCGCGAACTTTGATTTCGACCGGATCGCCGAGCGGCGCAAAGCGAATCAGTTGAACGGGAGTTCCAACGAGCAGGCCCATTTCCAGAAGACGACTCCGTTGTTCGGACGGGACTTTAATTTCGGTGACAGTTCCGGCACCGCCCGCCGGGAGTGAGGTCAGCGGCAGGGTTGACATACTACGCGACTTTCTTGGCCGCAGGTTCAATCGCCTCAACCCAGATTTGTTCGGCCAGTTTGGAACTGATGCCGAGACGCGCCTGGCAGACCTGACAAATGATATTGGTATGCCGACTGAGAAGGCGAACACGTTGTTCCTCGCAGAAGCCCATTTCGCGCAGGCGAACGGAGACTTCCGGGGAGCTGGAAAGCTGTTTGATCCGGACCGACATGCCAGCACGAACGCTGCTCAGCTGAATCAGGTCAGCCGAATCGCTCGGTTTTTGGCTATAATCGATCTCGCTACTCACGAGGAATCGAAATTAGGTTAGTTGAGACTGAGTTGCAAGAGTGATTTGAGGAGATTCGACTGCGATAGGCCTTCAGCTGCTGGTATTCCTTTTTTGAGGACGAGCCCGTCGGCGAAGTGGCTTGAATGTGCTTACGTTGGCCCTTTGAGCGCCGGAGGACTGGCGCCGTCCGGGACGCTACCTCGTTTTTTTGCTCCTTCACGATTGTGACGACGAAAGTGTCGATTTCTTCCAAGATCTTGATTTATAGGATCTTGGTGGCGTGGCGATTTTTCGCCGACGTTTTTTTACTTTAAAAATTCGTCCGCGAATTTTCGCGAGGGTCTTTTTACCTTGAAAATGCCTTCGGGAATTTTCGCCGACCCAATTTTACCTTAAAAACGGTCGCGGGAATTTTCGCTGAGGTATTTTCAAAGTAAAAATGGGCGCGCGAAAATTCGCCGGAGGATTTTTATCCTAAAAAAGCTGGCCACAGGGAAAGGAAAGGAATGCCGTTCTTCTTTGGCGAGGCTGCTCGCTCCTGAGACGCAATCTGTCCAAGAATGAGGCAATTTGTAGATTCGCTTTGTTGTTATGCCTTAGGATTTCGCGAGATTCATGGCATCGGGGATTCCCCTGACCGTTGGCATCTCTGATGCTTAAGAAAAACCGTCCCAATTTAACAAAAAACCCTTAACCCTACCCTCGAACTATGCTCCAAATAGTTAAGTCGGTTCTAACCCCCCGTCTGTCCACAACGTGCGCGATTATTGCCGGATTCGCCTCCATCGCTTCGGCAAAAATAATGGATAATGGTGTCGACTCAGCCAATCTCGGAAAAGGAGATTGGATTTATTTCATGTCGATGGCCACCAACAAACTGGGAGGTCATGTCACCAGCGTGACCAACATTCCCAGCCTGATGAATTACGAAAAAAACCAGGGCATGAGCTTTATTGTGATTAAAGCTGGGGAAGGTTCTACGAATTTTCCAACGACCGGTGCTCAGTTCAATAGCAACCTTGTTTATCAGGCCCACGCCGTTGGTTTGAAAATTTTCGGTTACACCCGTTCCTACGGCGTCAACATCCCCGGTGAAATTGCTGTGGCGACCAATGCGATGAAGCTCGGTGCGGATGGTTTTATCATCGACGCGGAAGCGGAATGGGAAAGTGGCAATCTCGCCAATGGCCCCGCGCTCGCCACCCAATATTGCAACGGTATCAAAGCCGTTTATCCCAATCGTTTTCTTGGCCATGCGCCCATGCCGATCATCAGTCTGCACTCCAGTTTTCCTTACAAGGAATTCGGTATCGGTTGCGATGCCGTGATGCCGCAGGATTATTGGTTTGATATGGGTTACACGCCGGCGGGCATGGTCGACAAAATGGATACCGAGTGGCGCAACTTCTATAATTCGCTGACCGGTTCCGACACCAATGCGATCAAACCGATCGCACCGATTGGGCAGACGGATGTCACCAACATTCTTGCCGCCGACGTCACTGCTTTCTTCACCGCGATGAACAACGATATGAAGTGTGTAACTCCTGGTGGATATAAGAGCGTGAGTTTTTGGCGGGCCGATCTCCAAACGACCGCTCAATGGAGCGCGATCAAAACGAATGTCCTCACCGGCATGAGCTCCAATGACGGCAGCATCGTCGTGGATAATCCAGCCGCCACGGTTGTAGGCACCTGGACCACCGCGACCAGTGCTACCGACAAATATGGCGCCGACTACCGTTACAAAGGTTTTGGAACGGGAGCGTCGTATCTCCAATTCACTCCGACGATTGCTACCGCGGGTGATTACCAAATCTATGAATGGCACGAGCAAGGAGCCAACCGCACCGTCGGCGCACCGCATATTGTCACCTTTAACGGCGGAACTGCCAATCTGAGCGTTAACCAAACGACATTCGGTGGAAAATGGAATCTCCTTGGAACCTTCAACATGGTTTCCGGATCCGTTGGTAACGTGAAGATTACGGACGCTTTCGCTGATACAACCCAGGTTGTCATGGCGGATGCGATCAAGTTCCTGCCTGTGCCGGCGGCTGTCATCGTGGATAACGCGTCTGCGTCGCTGGTCGGAAGCTGGACCACGGGAACCAGTTCAACGGATAAATACGGCGCCAACTATTATTACAAAGGACCGGGGACCGGCGCGTCCAGTTGCCAGTTCGTCCCGAACGTTCCTGCTTCTGGCACTTACCAGGTCTATGAATGGCATACGGCCGGGAGCAACCGTGCCACGGACGCCAAATACAAGTGCAACAACGGAAACACGGGCGCTTCACAGACGTTTACCATCAACCAAACGACTGCAGGTGGCACGTGGAACCTGTTGGGCACCTTTAACTTTACGCAGGGCACCTGCTGCACTGTGTCGGTGAACGATAGTTTCACCGGAACGGTAGTGGTTGCTGACGGCGTGAAGCTGGTTTTTGTATCTCAATAGAGAGAGTGAGTAGTGTGTGGGCCCGTCACGCCGTTCGTGACGGGCTTTTTTCTTACCCTAGAGGTTGGTCCGGGATTTGCTTAGAGGTGTGGTTCGCAGGTTTGAAAGCAAAAATCGTTGCGGGATTTTTGATTCTCCGTGTTGGGCTGTGTCCGTGCGCAACGATGCGGTTTCCTAAAGGATTTTCAGGGGGGAAACCTATTGACTTTCATCGCAATAGTCGGTTACAAAATTTTTTGTTCCATGCCGCAACAACATAACGTCCGTTCTTCTATGAAAAAACCTTCCCGCATTAATAAATTCTTAGCGTCATTGGCTGGTTTGGCACTGTTATTTGGTGCTGCCAATGAGGCTAAAGCGCTTGACGGTGGCATTGATCCTAAGAACATGGGCAAAGGGGATTGGATCTGGTCGGTCTCGATCTCTATCGCCAAGCTGAATAACCAGGTGCCCGGTGTGACGGACATCCAAAGCTTGATGTCTTACGAAAAGAATCAAGGGATGAATTACGTGATTGTTAAGGCTGGCACGGGTTCGACAAACTATCCGTCGGCGGGAAGCCCGCAGTTTACTGCGGCATTGGTGAATGCGGCTCACAATGTAGGTTTAAAGATTTTTGCTTATACCCGTTCTTATGGTACGGATGTTCCGGGTGAAATTGCCATGGCCACCAACTGCCTGGCGCTCGGAGCGGATGGCTGGGTAATTGACGCTGAAGTAGAGTGGGAAAGTTCTCGCCTTGGAACTAACGGACCAAGCCGGGCGATTCAATACTGCACGGCGATCAAGAATGCGTATCCTAACCGTCTTCTTGCTCACGCACCGCTGCCCTATATCAGTCTACACTCTTCTTTCCCATATAAAGAATTTGGTTACTACTGCGATGTAGTATTTCCCCAGGATTACTGGAATTACATCGGTGTTACTCCCGAGCAAATGGTTGCCGATATGGATAGTGAATGGAGCAGTTGGCAAAACTCTTTATCTGGTACCTGGACCAACGCCATCAAGCCGCTGGTTCCGATTGGGCAGGCGGACATTACTAACGTTCCTAATGCCGAAATTACCGCATTTGCCAATGCAGTTATCAATGACGTGACCCCGGCGACCGCTGGCGGTTACAAGGGGATGAACTGGTGGGACGCACATCAACATTCTTCCAATCAATGGCCTGTTATTGGCGCGATCACGATTGGTGACTCGTGGGGTGTGCCTGATGTTATCGTTGATAATCAAGCGGCAACGATGGTGGGTTCGTGGACCCTGGGAACCAGCTCTGCTGATAAATATGCAGCTGATTATCGCAGCAAAGGGCAGGGGACAGGTTCTGCTTCGCTTACTTTCACTCCCAATATTTCGGTCCCTGGTAACTACAAAGTTTACGAATGGCATCCGAAAGGAACGAATCGTACCACGAACGCTCCTTGTGTTATTACCTATAGTGGTGGTACGACGACCGTAAAGGTCAATCAAACGTTGACGGGTGGTTCCTGGGTGTTGCTCGGCACTTTCCCATTTGATGCCGGCACTTCCGGTAACGTTAAGATCACGGATGCCACTCCCGACGCGGGCCAATTGGTCATGGCGGATGCTTTCCGATTTGCCTATGTCATTCCGGTTCCTCCCGCAGCTACTGATCTTACCGCGATTGCGTCCACTGGTCCTCAAATCAGCCTGAGCTGGACCGATAACGCGACCGACGAATTTGATTATATCATCGCTCGCAGCACCAACGCGGCAGGACCTTTCAAAGATATTGTTACTCTACCGGCAAATTCGACGAACTATGTCGACTCCAAGTTAGCTGCGAGCACCACCTATTACTATCGAGTGCGTTCTGAAAATCACGGTGGGACCTCTGCCAACTCCAGTGACGTGAGCGCTACAACAGACAATTCTGTCGCCGACATCATCATTGATAATGGTTCCACAACCGTTGTTGGATCATGGAGCATTGGAACCGGTGCCGGTAAGTTTGGATCCGATTATCGTTTTAAATCCCAGGGTTCTGGTTCCGCCTACCTGCAGTATACACCGGAAGTTTTCACGCCGGGTGATTACAACATTTATGAGTGGCATCCAGCTGGCGGTAACCGCAGCGTCGGTGTGCCTTATGTGATCAGCTATAACGGCGGCTCACTCACTACGAATGTTAACGAACAGGTAAACGGCGGCGGCTGGAATTTGCTCGGCACGTTTAATCTTGCGGCTGGCCAGACGGCCAACGTCCGAATCACGGACGGCTTTGCTGATGCCGGCCAGATTGTTGTGGCGGATGCAATCAAGTTTTCTTACGTCCCATTGATTTCCGCCCCTGTTGCTCCAAGCGGTCTCTCTGCAACCGCCGTGAGCACATCCCAAATTAATCTCTCGTGGGCTGACAACTCCAGCAACGAAGACAACTTCATTGTCTCTCGTGCTGCGACTTCTGGTGGTCCTTACACGGATATTGCGACACTCGGTGCGAACACCACTTCTTACAACAATACGGGATTGAGTGCTGGAACTACATATTACTATGTCGTCCGTGCGGCGAATGTCGCTGGTTCATCAGCTCTTTCGGCTCAGGCTTCAGCGACGACAACCGTTGGTGCACCTGCCGCTCCGAGTGGTTTGTCTGCGACGACTGTCAGCTCGACGCAAATTGATTTGTCATGGACGGATAATTCGAACAACGAAACGAGCTTTGTGGTTGGCCGTAGTGGGACTTCGGGTGGTCCTTACACGGACATTGCCACAGTTGGTGCAAATGCAACCGCTTACAGCAACTCGGGCCTTACGGCAAACACGACCTATTACTATGTTGTTCGCGCGATTAATGCCGGTGGTTCTTCTGCAAACTCCGCGCAAGACAGCGCCACGACGTTGCCCACCCCGCCGGCGGCGCCGAGCGGTTTGGCGGTTTCGGTTGCGAGCGCTACGCAACTGGATTTGAGCTGGACGGATAACTCCTCCAACGAAACTGGATTTACTGTTGGTCGCAGCACTTCCGCGGGTGGACCTTACACGGATATTGTCACCGCTGGTGCGAATGTTACCGCTTACAGTGACAGTGGATTGACGGCGAACACGACCTACTACTACGTGGTTCGCGCTTCGAATACTGGCGGTTCTTCCGCAGATTCCTCTGAAGCGAGTGCCACGACATTGCCAAATGCTCCTACAGCTCCTGGTGCTCTGAATGCAACAACGGTCAGCGCCTCGCAGATCAATCTCAGCTGGGCGGATAATTCCTCGAACGAAACTGGTTTCGTGGTTGGCCGGAGCACGGTATCAGGCGGTTCTTATGTGGATATCGCCACACTCGGTGCGAATGCAACGTCCTACAGCGATACGGGACTGAGCGCCAATACCACCTATTACTATGTCGTTCGCGCTACAAATACCGGTGGTGATTCAGCGAACTCCGCTCAAGACAGCGCGACGACGCTGCCTTTACCCCCGGCTGCTCCGACAGGCCTCAGCGCTTCTACAGTAAGTGCTTCCCAGATCAACTTGAGCTGGTCGGATAATTCGGCCAACGAAACTGGTTTCACGGTCGCTCGTAGTACTGTTTCGGGTGGACCTTACTCCGACGTGGCCACGGTTGGCGCCAACGTTACCAGTTACAACAACACTGGTCTCGCTGCGAACACCACCTACTACTATGTCGTTCGCGCGTCGAACACGGGTGGCAGTTCTGCAAACTCCGCTCAGGCGAGCGCAACAACCCTTCCGCTTCCGCCAGTCGCTCCGAGTAGTCTGGCGGCAGTCACTGTCAGTGCGTCTCAAATCAATCTGACCTGGACGGATAACGCTGGTAACGAAACAAGTGTGATCGTTGCTCGCAGCACGACGTCTGGTGGTTCCTATACGGACATCGCAACGCTCGCTGCGAATGCAGTTTCCTATAGCGACACTGGATTGGCCCCGAACACCACTTACTATTATGTTGTTCGCGCCGCTAATGCAGGTGGAGCTTCGGCGAATTCTGCCGAAGCGAACGCGACGACTCTGCCGCTCGCTCCGGTTGCTCCTTCTGGTCTCGCTGCGGTCGCATTGAGCTCGACGCAAGTCATTCTTTCCTGGAACGACAATTCCTCCAACGAAAGCAGTTTCATCGTAGGTCGTAGCGCCACAGCCGGTGGCCCTTACACGGACATCGCCACGCTGGGTGCGAATGTGGCCAGCTATACCGACAGTGGTCGTGCGACAAATACCACTTACTACTATGTGGTTCGCGCAAGCAATGCTGGTGGTGCTTCTGCGAACACCGCTGAAAGCAGTGCGACAACTTTCGAGGCGGACCTCATCATCGACAACGTTTCTGCGGTTGCGACTGGCAACTGGTCAACCGGTTCCGCTTCCACCGACAAATATGGCTCCAACTACCGCTTCATCGGTGCGGGCACGGGTGCAAATTCCCTGAAGTACTCGCCTTACGTCGCGACGACTGGAAATTACGAAGTGTATGAATGGCATACCCAAGGCAGCAATCGTGCAACGAATGCTCCTCACGTCATCTCTTACAACGGAGGCACAGTTACGAATGTTGTAAATCAACAGATTAACGGTGGTAAATGGAACTTGATCGGCACCTATAACTTTGCTGCTGGCAATACCGGCAACATTAAGATTACCGACGGGTTTAGCGGAACCAACGTGGCGATTGCCGATGCTATCAAGCTCGTCGCAGTGCCGGTTCCTGCAGCTCCAACCGGATTGACGGCGACGGCCGCGAGCTCGAGCCAAATCAATCTCAGCTGGGTTGATAATTCGTCCAACGAAACAAGTTTCGTCGTTGCCCGTAGCACTACCTCCGGTGGCCCTTACACAGATGTGGCTACTCTCGGAGCCAATACGACCAGCTACAACAACACGGGTCTGACGGCTTCGACCACTTACTATTACGTTGTCCGCGCCTCGAATGCTGGTGGTTCCTCCGCGAATTCCGCTCAGGCCAGCGCTACGACTACTGCTGCGATTCCTGCTGCTCCGAGCGGCTTGACCGCGACGTCTGTCAGTACCACACAAATCAATCTGTCGTGGACGGATAACTCATCCAACGAAACTGGTTTCGTTCTCTCCCGCAGCACCATCAGCGGTGGACCTTACACGGCTATCGTGACGAACGCGGCGAATGTTGCCTCTTACAACAATACGGGTCTGGCTCCGGCGACGACCTATTATTATGTGGTTCGCGCGATCAATAGCGGTGGTTCTTCGGCGAACACCGTGCAGGCCAGTGCGACCACAGCGTCTCCTGCTCCGGCGGCTCCAAGTGGTTTGACAGCGACTGCAATTAGCTCGTCGCAGATCAACCTCGCCTGGACGGATAACTCGTCCAATGAAAGTAATTTCATTGTTGCTCGCAGCACGACGTCCGGTGGCCCTTACAGCGACATCGCGACGCTCGGCGCAAATGTCACGGCCTATAACAACACCGGCTTGTCGTCGAGCACGACCTATTACTATGTCGTCCGCGCCAGCAACGGCAACGGTTCTTCTGCCAACACGGCCCAGGCCAGCGCGACGACTCCAGTCGGTGCTCCTGCCGCTCCGAGTGCCTTGGCTGCGACAGCACAAACTCCGACGTCAATCAAATTGACGTGGACCGACAATTCGTCCAACGAATCGAGCTTCATTGTTGCTCGTAGTGCGACCAGTGGTGGCCCTTATACGGATGTAGCTACTCTTGCGGCGAACACCACGTCTTACACCAACACCGGACTCGCTGTGTCAACCACGTATTACTACGTCGTTCGCGCAAGCAATGCTGGCGGTAACTCAGCCAACAGTGCGCAAGCCAGTGCGACGACGCCAGCCGTGACTGACATCATCATCGACAACGGTGCAGCGGCGGTGACCGGCACCTGGTCAAGTGGCACCAGCTCGACTGACAAATTCGGAACCGATTATCGCTTCAAGAGCGCTGGCACGGGAACAGCGTTCCTGACCTACACTCCAACGGTTGGTACCGCTGGTAATTACAAAGTGTACGAATGGCACCCACAGGGCAGCAATCGTCCAACGAATGCCCCAGTAGTCGTTACCTACAACGGCGGTTCACAGACGGTTCGCGTCAATCAACAGATCAACGGTGGCAAGTGGAACCTGGTTGGTACCTACAACTTCACCGCTGGCACGGCTGGTAATGTGAAGATCACTGACAACTTCACTGGCGCTGGCCTCAGCGTCATGGCCGACGGCATCAAGTTCGTCTACGTGCCTTAAGCACTGGAAGGTTTAATCACGAAGGCTGCGATGACTTTGTTATCGCAGCCTTTTTGTTTTTGAAAGAAATGGAAGTGGAAAACAGCTTTGCTCTTCCGGTGTCGTTTGCCTAAATACCTCATGCCTTTTTTCTCAGGGTTACGACGAAGTCTATTATTTTGTACGGTGATCTCTTTTGTTGTTTCGGTCTCCGCAGCTTCGATTCAGGCACCGACGGGTTTATTGTGCAACTTCCTTGGAGACGCAGCAGGTGCGAATTTGACAACCCTCCAGCCGAGTTTCAGTTGGATCGTCAGCGACGCACGTCGCGGCGCCCGACAATCAGCTTATCAAATCATCGTTTCATCCGAAGAGGACGCAACCGTGTGGGATTCGGGAAAGCTTTTGGACAGTCGATCCAGCAGCGTGCCCTGCGGTAAACATTTATCGCCCGACAAAACATATTTCTGGCGAGTCCGTACTTGGGATGCAGAAGGAAAACAGAGCCCGTTCTCCAAGGTTCAAACTTTTAAGCTCGTAAATTCCTCGAACGAGGAGCTGCTGCCACCAAATGATTTCGCAAATCGGCATTCAATCGTTCGCGATAAAATCAAACCGGCAAAATTTATTCGTAAGGCAGATAAGACCTGCTTCATCGATTTCGGTAAGGCGGCTTTCGGCACCGTCGAGTTTAAACTGACGAGCAAGGAGGCTGGGGGCACGGTTGAGGTTCACCTTGGCGAGGTTTTGGCGGACGATGGAAATATTCACCGTCAACCCGGCGGCTCACGCCGTTACCGAAAAATGACCGTTTCCTTGGAGAAGGGTACTCACACTTATACGGTCGTTATTCCGTCTGATACGCGAAACAGCAGCGGAGCGGCCATTAAAGTTAAAGAGTTTATGCCAGATGTGATGCCTTTCCGTTATTGCGAACTGGTCAATGCGCCGGAAACGTTGGGCGAGAATGACGTATGGCAAATTGCGGTTCATTATCCATTTAACAACGAAGCCGCATCTTTCCGGTCTTCAAGCAAAGTTCTCAATGAGGTCTGGGACCTTTGCAAATACAGCATCAAAGCCACCAGTTTTACCGGCGTGTATATCGATGGGGATCGCGAACGAATTCCCTACGAAGGCGACGCTTACATCAATCAACTTTGCCATTATTCAGTGGATCGCGAATTTTCTCTCGCGCGTTATAGCACCGAATATTTGCTGGCTCATGCCACATGGCCCGCGGAGTGGCAAATGCACATGCCGCTGATGGCGTGGATGGATTTTCTCTATACGGGAAATACCAATCTATTGGCCACGCATTATGAAGATCTTGCGGCTAAAACGCTCATTGGTCTTGCGCGAGAGGATGGTTTGATCGTGGAAGACAAATCCAGGATGACTCCTGCCCTGAAAAAATCGCTCCATCTGGATTCAGATTTAAAAGCCGTGGTGGACTGGCCCGCCACGAGCAAAGCCAATCCTCTCGGGGAGCGCGATGGTTTTGACATGCGCCCGGTCAATACGGTTGCCAACGCGTTTCACTACAAAAATCTCCGGACCATGCACGACATTGCGCAGGTCCTTGGAAAAGGACGTGAGGCGCAACAATGGGAAATGGCTGCGGAAAAGGTGAAGTCTTCCTTTAATCAGAAATTTTTTGATGTGAACACAAAACGTTACATCGACGGGGAAGGCAGCAGTCACAGTTCCTTGCATGCAAACATGTTCGCCCTGACATTTGATCTCGTTCCGAAGGAATACGTGGCCGATGTCCTGAATTTTATTAAATCCCGCGGAATGGCCTGCAGCGTTTATGGCTCACAGCACTTGATGGAAGGGTTGTATCAAGCCGGAGCCGCTGATTATGCATTGTCACTGCTGACGGCGACCAACGATCGGAGTTGGTATCATATGATCGAAGCGGGCAGCACGATTACGATGGAAGCATGGGATAACAAATACAAAGAGAACCAGGATTGGAACCACGCGTGGGGTGCTGCTCCTGCCAACGTCATTCCACGTTTGCTCATGGGAATTCAGCCGATCGAGCCTGGTTTCGCTCGGATGCGCATTCATCCGCAGATCGGTTCGTTGGAATACGCGTCGATCGTCACGCCGACGATTCGAGGAGACGTGAAAGTTGATATTTCACAAAAAAAGAATACGTGGTCTGCCTCGGTAACTATTCCGGCGAATACGATCGCTGAGCTATATGTGCCTTCGACGGATCTTTCTCGGATCACTGAAGACAAGCGGTCGATCAATAAATCGACTCTAGTGAAGTATATCCGAACGGAGCAGGGGAGTGCGGTCTTTGAAATTCCGACAGGAACCTATCATTTCGGCATAAAAAACTAAGACTCCCGACGCGACCCTTTCCGGCGCTTGCGATGGGTCAGTGACTTTCGCAGCAGCGTCTCCAAAGGCTGACGTTTTTCTTTGAGGCGGCGTTGTAACAACGCGAGGACAGCTGCTTCTTCGGCTCGCAATTTGTGAACGTTTCTCAATTCTTTTTCTGCCTTCTGCTCCAGGGTCTGAATGGTCTGGCCTTGGATATAAGACTCAAAAATTTCGGGATGCACATAACATTTGCGGCAGATCGCCGGGGTGTTTCCGAGACGTCTGGCTACTGACTCGACCGCTTTGGTGATGTTGCGTTTAGCGTGGCGTTGCGAGGTGCATGTTTCGAATTCCCGCAAAGTGATCGCAGCGAGGACTGTTCCTGCCCAGGTCCTAAAGTCTTTCGCTGTAAAATCCTGGCCCGTAATTTCACGCAAATAGTCGTTCACATCTTCCGAACTGACTTTTTGCCGTGTCCCATCCGTATCAAGGTATTGAAATAATTCTTGCCCGGGCAGGTCCTGGCATTTCTGAACAATGGGGGCGAGATGCTTGTCGTCGACGCGAATTTCGTGGGACTTGCCACTTTTCCCGAGAAAAGTGAAATGCACTTTGGATCCGTTCACTTTGACATGACGATCTCGCATCGTTGTCAGACCGAATGAACCGTTCTGTTTTGCATATTCCTCGTTTCCCACGCGGATCAGGCTGATTTCCAATAAACGGACGACGGTGGCGAGCACTTGCGGGCGGGAGAGCTGTGGCTTTTTCAAATCCTTCTTCACTCGTTTTCGGATTTTTGGCAAGGCGCGGGCAAATAACAGCATTCGCGTATACTTGGTTTCATCACGGACTTCGCGCCAGCGCGGATGATAACGATACTGTTTCCGGTTTTTCGCGTCGCGACCGATTGCCTGGAGATGTCCGTTTTCAAACGGGCAGATCCAAACGTTTTGCCATGCCGGCGGAATTCCGAGTGACTTGATGCGCCGCAAAACAGCTTCATCGCGCACAATGCGATTCTCGCTGTCGAAATAACGGAAACTATCTCCATTCTTTTCGCGTCGTATGCCGGGGGATTGATCGCTGACATAACGAAGCCCAACGACTTTCGCCGAAGTTTTCGGATCAGCGAGCGCTGGGGCCAGGGAGACAATGTTTTCCATAATCTAATATGCAACGTTCTTTCGAATTTGCATGGTGAACCGATGCTGAAGAAAACCTCTGTGTCCGCGCTGAGTGCTTTACATTAACGCCGCCTTGGCAAAGATGGTTTAAACAGGACGAGGCTATGTCTCTTGACGCAAAAATTCTGAAAGCGCTGCGCAAAGGTTCCGTTTCCGGGGCGGAGTTGTCGCAGCAACTTGATGTCAGTCGCGCTGCCATCTGGGCGCGCATCGAGGAATTGCGGTCTCTGGGTTATGATATTGAAGCCAGTCCACATCACGGTTATTCCCTGCGGAGCACACCGGATGTTTTGCATCCCGACGATCTCGCATCGCGTTTGTCGGATGTGAAGGTGATCGGACGCGATATCCGTGTTTTCCAGGAAACCACATCCACCAATGATGTTGTGGAAAAGCTTGCACGCGACGGTGTGAAGGAAGGCGTCGTTGTCTTTGCGGAATCCCAAACAAAGGGCAGGGGACGTCTCGGTCGCAAATGGGTTTCGCCCTCTGGCAAAGGTCTTTGGTTTTCTATTTTGTTGCGTCCGGATCTGCGTCCACAGGCAGCCACGCAGCTAACGGTGATTGCGGCGACGGCTCTTTACCGGGCGATCCGAACCAAGACCGATCTGTTGCCGGAGATTAAATGGCCGAACGATATTTTGATTAAAGGCCGAAAAGTGGCGGGCATTCTCACGGAGATGAGCGCGGAACTCGATCATGTAAAATATATGATCCTCGGAATCGGTGTGGACGTGAATGTCGCTGAGTTTCCCGCTGATTTGAAAAAGATTGCCACTTCGCTGCGCATCGAAAGCGGCGATCCACTCAATCGGGCGGATTTTGCGGAAACACTTTTACGCGAACTCGATTTGGATTATGCGCGTGTCAATGCCGGTCAGTTCGAGCAAATCGCCGATGAATGGGAAGAGCGGTGCACGACGATTGGACAAAACGTCAGCATCCATATTGGGGACCGAACCATCGACGGACGGGCTGAAGCGCTCGATGCAGACGGAGCGCTGCTCGTGCGGACTCAACATGGACGATTGGAACGGATTATCGGCGGGGATGTGGTGTTGCAGAAGTAAA
>CBHTTJ010000031.1:0-36513 GCA_966095605.1 uncultured bacterium
CCCTTCCCGCCGACGAACATTTCTCCCGATTCACCAGCCGCAACCTGCTTGAGATTTTCGTCCAGCACATACAACTGCAAATCTGGAATGGGCACGCCGATCACGCTGCCGCGTCCTTCGTCGACATCTTTGCTGGTAATGACACGGTAAGTTACGTGAACCGTTGTCTCTGTAATACCGTACATGTTCACCAGGCGAGGCTTTTGATCGCCGTGCTGTTGGAACCAGGGCTTGAGACTTTGCAATTCAAGGGCCTCACCGCCGAAGATAACGTAGCGCAGGGCTAGTTGCTTTTTCTCGCTTGAATTGTTTTCGGCCCAGATAAGTTGCCGAAACGCGGATGGCGTTTGGTTCAGCACCGTCACTTTTTCGTCCACCAACAAGTCATAGAACTTCTGCGGCTCCCTTGTAACGAGGTAGGGCACGACGACCAAGCGACCGCCATATGCGAGCGCACCCCAGATCTCCCAAACAGAAAAATCAAAGGCGAAGGAGTGGAAGAGTGTCCAGACGTCGGTTTGTTTAAAACCGAACCAATGATCCGTCGCCGAAAGCAAACGCACAACATTCTGGTGCGTTACGAGAACTCCTTTTGGTTTACCCGTCGAACCCGAAGTATAAATGACGTAGCAGAGATTTTCAGGCGTGCCTGTTGAGGCCGGGTTATCAACTCTCTCTTTCGATAATCCATCCGATTCACTGTCCAATGCGATCAGGCAAGCGGAGAAATCTGAAAACTTTTCCTCGAATTTTTTTTCCGTCAGCAAAATCGGGGTCTGCGCATCCTGTAGAATGAATGAGATCCGATCCGTCGGATTCATCGGTTCAATCGGAACATACGCTCCACCAGATTTAAGAATGCCCAGAATACCCACGATCATCTCGACAGATCGATCCAGGCAAATCCCAACGAGCGTTTCGGGTTTAACTCCCAATCTTTGCAGACGGTGTGCCACCTGATTCGCTCGCTCATTGAGCTCTCGATAAGTCACCGCCCGGCCATCCAAAGTTACCGCGACAGCCTCTGGTGTTCTAAGAACCTGTTGTTCAAAGAGCTGATGGATGCAGAGTGTCGATGGGCGCAACGGATTCTCGTTTGAAGCTGGTGACAAAATTGAATTCATAAGCGTTCGCCTCTGGGGCGGCATTAACAGTTTTCCCTCGGAGATTAGGGCACTAAAACCGTGGAACAAATCGGGGACCCGGACGTTTCTCGAGGCGGAACAGTACACGAACAGTTTATGCGTGAATCCCCGAAGTTTTTTCTGACACCCGTCATTTCCTCTGGCAATATTGGTAAAATGTCTTCGGAACCGAAAATAATTCGTGGTCGCGGTGCGCTGGATAATCCGGCGAATCGGTTCGAGAAGATCCACCTGGAAGCAGACCCTGATGCCATTCAACTGACCGCGGACGACCTGGATATTTCGCCGCGAACACAGATTTTCCGGGACAAAACTCAGTCCGCCCTCACGACAAACGACAGCCCTGATGTTGGTTTCGAATACAGCGTGAATCCTTATCGTGGATGCGAACACGGCTGCATTTATTGCTTTGCCCGACCAACGCATGAATATCTTGGCTGGTCTTCCGGTCTGGATTTCGAAACCAAGATCCTTGTCAAAGAAAACGCCCCGGAACTATTGCGCAAGGAACTCTCCTCGCCGAAATGGAAGCCGCAGACGGTCATCATGAGCGGGGTCACGGATTGTTATCAGCCTTTAGAGCGCAAAATGCGAATTACGCGGGGTTGCCTCGAAGTTTTTGCAGAATTCCGCAATCCGGTTGCGATCATAACCAAAAATCACCTCGTCACGAGGGACATCGATCTTCTCCAAAAACTTGCAGAACACAACGCGGTGAGGGTGAACGTTTCCGTGACGACTCTGGACGCAAAGCTAGCCGCGACGATGGAACCGCGGACCTCGATGCCTGAAGCGCGTCTGGATGCCATTCGCCAACTTTCGCGCGCGGGCATTCCCGTAAATTTAATGGTCGCTCCGGTGGTCCCCGCTTTAACCGATCACGAGATGATTTCGATTATCGGTCGTGCCGTCGAGGCGGGCGCCACTTCCGCCGCTTACACCGTGATGCGTCTGCCCTATGCGGTAAAGGATCTGTTCACCCAATGGGTTCAAACGCATTTTCCAGACCGCAGTGAAAAAGTTTTGAATCGAATTCGCGAACTTCGCGGGGGAAAACTTTATGACGCAACCTGGGGCAAACGCATGCATGGTGAAGGCATTTTTGCCGAACAAATGGAAAAAACTTTTGCAATCGCCTGCCGGAAGTTCGGAATCGATAAACCCCGGTTTGATCTCTCCGCAGAATCGTTCAGGAGACCACCCTCCAGCCAACTGGAACTGTTCTGAGGCCCAGCTTTGGGATGAAAAAGAAAAAAGCCGCTCCACTCGGAGCGGCTAAAACCACCACCATGAAAAACACACTGGCAATACAATACCGAAGCCTCTAATTCCTACAATCAGACCCGGACCAATGGTTTTGTAGGACAAACCCGCTCAGGCTTCCTTAATGCGTCTTCACGAATTTACGAATCGTTTCAATCATGTAGTTCAGCATCGCGGGAGTTAATCCCGGATACGTGCCGACGAAAATGGATTCATTCATGATGCGGTCAGCACCTTTTAAGTCTCCAACGACGCGAATGGCGTCCGGACGTTCCTTGCGCAATTCGACGAAAGCGGGCTGACGCAACAGGTTACCGCCAAAGAGCATGCGATTGCCGATTTTTGCAGCGTCGAGAGCCTTGGCAAAATCGCGGCGGGCAAATGGAGCGGTTGGCTTCACCAGCATCATAAAGCCAAACCACGAACATTCGGTCTTGTGACCGGTGTTGTCCCAGGTGAAGCCATTCTTCGTCCAGCCAGTCGCATGCGTAGGGAGATGGAATTCGAAAAATTCTTCAAGATCGGCGAGGCCATTGCGCAGGGTATTCCAATTATCCATGCGCGCCTGGACAAACTGCGGCAGCTTTTTCAACTGCGCACGACCGATGGCGGCTTGCGGATCCAACGGCTTCAAATTGTATCCGAGATGCGAGTAAATGTATTTGTGATCGTACCCCTCGGGCAGTTCGCCGAGCTGCCAGCCGAAGCGCTTTTTGCAGGTGTTGTCGACGCCGCTGGCGCACCAGCAGTCACGTCCCCAGTCGCGAAAGCTTTCCACTAAAACTTTCAGACGCATTTCCTTCACAATGTTCACTGCGCCGCCCTCACCGAGCGTAAGATGATGTGGAGGATAAAAGGATTGGGTGGACAGGTCACCAAAGGTGCCGGTGGCCTGGCCGTCGTATCGACATCCGAGGGCGTCGCAATTGTCCTCGATCAACCAAAGATTGTGTCGCTTACAAAAGTCCGTGACGACAGACAGATTGAATGGATTGCCCAAGGTATGGGCCATAAACACAGCCTTGGTTTTTCCCGGCACAAAGGCGGACTCCAGCAACTCGGCTCGCGCGTTCAAGGTCAACGGATCGTTGTCGATGAAGACGGGAACGATGCCGTTCTGAATGATTGGTGCGACGGTGGTGGGAAATCCGGCGGCGACTGTAATCACTTCGTCGCCCGGCTTGATCCGTCGGTCACCGAGCTTGTGACTCGTCAACGCTGTAATGGCCAACAGATTCGCCGACGAACCTGAGTTCACGAGAATGCTTTTCTTAACCTTCAGCGTTTTCGCAAGTTCATCTTCAAACGCTTCGCCTTCGGGGCCAAGAGTCAGCCAAAAATCCAAAGTGGAACTGATCGCCGCTTCCACTTCGCTTTCGTCAAACACACGGCCGGCATAAGGAACGGTCGTTTCACCCGGAACAAATTTGCGGTTGGGATTCTGCTCGTAACCGGGCCGATTGTTGCCGTGGGTTAATTTTGAAAATTCTCGGGAGAGCCGAAGAATTTCGGCTTTGATTTCAGCAGGTGATTTCATTTCGCGGCTTTGGTCCAGGCAAGGCCGGAGGCGCCAGCCTGCTCGCAATATTGGTTAATCTGTCGTTGGGTGTATTCCCGAATTCCATCGGACTTCAAACGTTGCACATCACGATACCACACAATCGTCTGTTCAATCGTTTGTGGAAAATTCCAGACCGGTTTCCAGTCGAGCAAAGCATGCGCCTTGTCCGTCGACAAATGGAGCAGCTTGGCTTCATGAACGGCTTTGGGATCACTCTTGTCTTCCCATCGCCCGGGCCAATGCTTCAACACTTCCGTGACGAGTTCGGCCACACTGCGATTGGATTCACGGCTGGGGCCAAAATTAAAAGCCGACGTCAGCAACGATGGATTGAACTTGCTCCACTTCGGATTCGCGAGAAGGGCACCGAGCCAGAGGTAACCGCTCAGCGGTTCCAAAACATGTTGCCACGGACGTGTCGCAACTTTATTACGCACCGGAATCCCTTCATTCTTTTGCAGCGCGCGAATGCAATCGGGAATGATGCGGTCCTTGGCCCAATCACCACCGCCAATAACATTGCCGGCGCGAACGCTGGCCACTTTCACGGGATGATCGTGGAAAAAGGAACGTCGATAGGAGTGAATGACAATTTCCGCGGCCGCTTTGCTCGCGCTATACGGATCGTGTCCACCGAGCGGATCTTCTTCACGATATCCATGCAACCATTCGCGGTTTTCGTAGCACTTATCGGTGGTGATAAAGACTCCGGCGCACGGCTTCTTAAAATCCTTCAACGCCTCCATCACGTGAGCCGTGCCGATGACGTTTACGTTGAATGTTTCCAACGGACGGTCGTAAGACTCGCGGACGAGCGGCTGGGCGGCGAGATGGAAAAGGAAATCCGGCTGTGCCTTCGCAATGGCCTTACGCACCGCTTTGGCGTCCTGCACATCGCCAACGACATGCTTCAACCGCCTGGCCAGACCGAGCTGGTTGAATAACGCCGGCGTTGTGTTTGGCGCCAGGCTGAAACCCGTAACATCCGCGCCGAGCGCGAGCAGCCATTCGGAAAGCCACGCCCCTTTGAAGCCAGTGTGACCGGTTACGAAAACCTTCTTGCCGCGGAAAGCTGAGCCGAACAGATTCATCACCAGACTTTCCACGGAGCTTTGCCTTCGCTCCACATTTTGTTCAGCAACGTGTATTCGGTGAACGTATCCATCGGTTGCCAAAAACCAGTGTGCGGAAACGCCATCAATTCACCTTCCTTGGCGAGACGACGCATCGGATCGTGCTCCAGCATCACTTTATCTGTGTCGTGGAGGTATTCGAAAATCTTGGAGGAAACAACGAAGTAACCGCCGTTGATGCTGCCTTCGGTCACCTGGGGTTTTTCATTGAACTCGCGCACCAATCCCTGTTTGTCCAAGCCCAGTTCGCCGAAACGTCCGGGAGGGCGCACTGCGGTCAAGGTCATCTTCTTGCCGTGCTTGCGATGGAATTCCACCGAAGCCTTCACGTCGATGTTTCCGACGCCATCGCCGTAGGTCAAAAGAAATTCAGAATCGTTGCCGATGAACTGCTTGATGCGGTTTACGCGACCGGCGGTGAGCGTTTCTTCGCCGGTGTCAGCGAGGGTCACGGTCCAATCTTCCTCGTCGTGATGATTGTGAAAGGTCACGTCCGGATTATGTCCTAGTTTCAACGTGACGTTGCTGGTCATCCACAAGTAATTGCGGAAGTAGTCTTTGATCACCTCGCCTTTGTAGCCAAGGCAAAGAATGAAATCTTTGAACCCGTGCGCGGCATACGTCTTCATGATGTGCCAGAGGATCGGTCGATTTCCGATGAACACCATGGGTTTGGGGCGATACTCGGTTTCCTCGCGCAAACGAGTGCCTTTTCCACCGCACAAGATGACTACTTTCATAAAAGGTTGTCCGAAAAAGAGGTGACAACATAACAACGCCGTATAGTCCCTGCAACAAGAACGACAACGTTAAATTATCCATTTATTCGGCAACAATCGAACGTCTGGAGTTGATTTGCGTCCAAGAAACAGAATATTGAGGCGAAATTAACTATGAAATTTTTCGAGGTCAGTAAAAGGATCCTGCTCTTCCTCGCGGTCAACATGCTGGTGATGCTGACGTTATCGGTCGTCGTCTCCATCGTGCTGCATTTTGTTCATCTGCCGCCTCGGTATCGCGGGATGAATTACCAGACCCTGATGATCTTCTGTTTTGTCTGGGGCATGGGCGGGGCGTTCATTTCCCTGGCGATCTCACGCTTCATGGCCAAAATGTTCATGGGCGTGCGAGTCGTGGACCCACGCACGAGCGATCCCGATTTGCGGCGTCTCGTTGATACGGTCCACGCGTTGGCTCAACGCGCGCGCCTTCCAGCAATGCCTGAGGTCGGAATTTATGACTCTCCCGAAATCAACGCCTTTGCGACCGGCCCCAGCAAAAGCCGCTCGTTAGTCGCGGTTTCCACGGGATTGCTGCACGCCATGCGAAGCGGAGAAGTCGAAGGCGTACTCGGGCATGAAGTCGCTCACATTGCCAATGGTGACATGGTCACGATGACGTTGCTGCAAGGGATCGTGAACGCTTTCGCAATGTTCCTCGCGCGGGTGTTGGCCTACCTCATTACGCAGGGTCGTTCCCGCGATGACGACCGCGGCGGCGGTTCGTTTGCGCAGTATATGTTAATGCGCCTCTTTGAAATGGTTTTCATGATCCTCGGTTCGCTGTTGGTCTTGTGGTTCTCCCGTTGGCGCGAGTTCCGGGCCGATGCGGGTGGAGCGCAATTTGCCGGACGCGAAAATATGATCGGAGCCCTGCGCGCGCTACAACGGTTCCATGACCACGCGCACGCGGAAGGCGACGCGGGCTTACAGACGTTAAAGATCAGTTCCCCCGGCGGAATGATGCGACTCTTTATGTCCCATCCTCCGTTGGAAGAGCGTATTGCCCGGCTGGAGCAGGGCCGGTGATTCTAATGAACGGTTGAAGACGGATGGTGAGCCGGCGCTGGCCCCACGGCCGCAGTCACGGCACGAAGCGTCAGCGTATAATTAATGGCTTCGTTTGCTGCCTCTGTTCCATCGGCTCCGCAGGCAGGGCATTTGACCGGACACGGCATCTGTTCATTGACCGGTTCGACGTCAAATGCGTACCGTTGTCCACAGCCGCATTCAATTTTTACTGGCACCATAAGCGAATCTAAATCGAGCGGCGTGATAAGGAGCAGTTCTTATTCCGTTCTCAGAGCTTCGCTTTTTATTTCTTATTGTTAACCGGGAACGAAGGCTGGGCTTTTCCCTGATGGCGAGGTTTTGAGCTTTGAACGGCGAAACCATGGCGAAAAGTCGGTGCAAATAGACTATCAGTGGCGTGCCAGAGCAATTTGTCGTCTCCGAGAGGCTATTTTTGGCGTCCCAGAGTTCTGGGACGAGAAAAACAGGCTCTTTTTGGCGAGCCAGAGTTCTGGCGCGTCCAAAATAGCCTCTCCGAGACGTCCCGGAAAAATGGGACGCCAAAAATAGTCTCTCAAACCGGTGCCAGAATTCCGGGACGGCAAAAATAGACTATTTTTCTCGTCCCAGAACTCTGGCTCGTCCCAAAGAGGCTCTCAAACTGGAGCCTTTTCTCTGGCATCCCGCTAAAAGTCCTTTTCCACCAGGTTCTTATGAATTCGGAAGCACAAAAACCGATTTTCCACCCATTTTCGTGATGGACAGGGTTTAAATCTCTTTCCAAAGTTCGCCGATGAAGTTTAAACCATTCGCTTTGCTCGCCGTGGCGATCGCCGTGGCTTTTTCCCTCCAGGCAGAAGAAGGAACCGCGCTTTTTGATGGGAAGTCGTTGAAGGGCTGGACCCAACGTGGGGGGCAGGCGAAGTATTCGGTCGAAGACGGCTGCATCGTCGGCCGAACCGTCCTGAATACCGGCAACAGCTTTCTTTGCACGGAAAAGGATTATTCCAATTTCATTCTCGAGGTCGAATTCAAGGTCGACCCTGCGCTGAACTCCGGCGTGCAGATTCGGAGTCATTGTTTTGACCAGGAAACCGAAGCGAAGAACGACAAAGGAGAAGTTCTCAAAGACGCCAAAGGCAAACCGATCAAAGTTGCGGCCGGCCGAGTGCACGGTTACCAGGTCGAGATTGATCCCTCGGCGCGCGCCTGGAGCGGCGGCATTTATGATGAAGGACGCCGCCAATGGCTGAATGATTTAAAAGACAACAAGCCGGCGCAGAAAGCTTTCAAGAACGGCGAATGGAACAAGTATCGCATTGAGGCGCGCGGCGATTCCATCAAGACCTGGATCAACGACGTGCCCGCCGCAGACCTGCACGACGACGCTACCGCGAAAGGCTTTATCGCCCTTCAGGTCCACGCCATCGGAAAAGATAAAAGCAAAGAAGGGATCGAAGTCCGCTTCCGCAATATTCGATTGCAGGAGTTGAAATAGGCTCCTTTTCTTCACTGCGAAGAAAGAAGCCGGCGACAATTATTTAATCTCGTCGAAACAACTGGCGGCGAGAAAATCACGGAAGGTTTCGTGATTTTGCATGACTTCGTTGTGCTTTAAATCCGTGTAGATAAAAACCCACTTATTTTTCCGCAACTCTTTCGCGGTGATATCCTTTTCCAATTTGGCGACCACGGCGACGTGCTGTTTCTTTAGATCCTCCGCCAGTTTTTCGGATTCCGCCCTGGTGCCACCGTTGGTGGTGTAGATATTCAGGATCTTTCCCCGCTCTTCGCGTTGCCATTTCACAAACTTGGGCGTTTGGCCGTAGAGCGCGTCGAAGAGCCATACTTCTTTGATCCGGTCGTTCAGACCGCCCTGTTCCACGATCGAAGACATCACATGATAACCACCGCTATGTCCGGACAGGATAATTTTCCCGATTTTATCGGATTTGATGATCCCTTTGGCTCGGAGTGTTTCCACGGCTTCATGCATGAAACGTTTGAAGCCATCCACATCTTCCAATTTCCCGCCAAATGAATCCGAGGCGTGCCACGGTCCCTGCGGCACGATGAGGATCGCATTTCTCCCGCTGGCCACCATCTGCTCCGCCACTTTGTAATGATGGAAGACATTCGTCACATCGCCACCCCAACCGTGAAAGTGCACAATGAAATCGGTTTTCCGCGTGGGACGAAATCCACGAGGAACGAAAAAGCCGACCGTGTTGTCACTGTAATGTTTGTCCGCAGGGAAAACTTTTTCGTGATACGTGTAACCCTTGGCGCGATCAGGGTGTGGGAACGGGGCCGTGGAAAGATTGGCGAGAATCAACTCGCCAAAGGGTGCGACCTCAGCCGGAACCGTGTCCGCCAGCAACGGAATGCCAGCCAAACAGAAAACCAACGCCAGAATTTGCTTCATCTTGGGGAATACATTACAAAAACGTCGGTCGCGTGGAAAAATCTTTCGTTCGCGCCTCACGCGTGCTTCACTTTTCGCTCACCAAATGAGAGCCATCATCATCGCTGCTGGACGCGGACGCCGCCTCATGCCGCTCACAGCGGATACGCCAAAATGTTTCGCCGAGGTCCAGGGAAAACGTCTGTTGGACTGGGACCTCGCTGCCCTGTTGTCCGCGGGCGTGACGGAGGTTTGTTTTATCGGCGGTTACCAGATTCAAAAAGTCCGGGACCAGTATCCGCAGTTCACTTTTCGCCACAACGACAATTGGGAAAACAACAACATTCTCCTGTCGCTGATGTACGCCGAGGACTTGATGGACCAGCCTTTTATTTGCAGTTACGCCGATGTCCTTTACACGAGTCGCCTCGTGAAAGGATTAATTCAGACGGAAGGAGACGCCGTGCTGTCCGTCGATACCTGCTGGCGAAAACGCTACGAACATCGGACCATGCACCCTCCCGACGATGCAGAAAAGGTGCTGGCTTCGAATGGTGTGGTGACCAAGGTGCATCGTGGCATTCTTCCCGACGAAGCGTACGGCGAATATACCGGTCTGGCGAAATTTTCCGTCGCCGGCGCGCAAAAGTTGAAGGAACACTTTCATCGCTGCAAAAAACTTTACGCCGGCAAACCGTTTCGTGAAGCGGCCGCTTTTGAAAAGTCGTATCTGATTCTCCTCTTCCAGGAAATGATCGAGCATGGGGTAAAGTTTGGTCACGCCGATTCTCCAGGAGAATACTTGGAAGTCGACACGCAGCAGGATTTCGAACTGGCACAAAAATATTGGAAAGGTGACGCATGAGTAAATTGTTGTTTCCCACATCGGTCGTTGGATCGATTCCCCGCTCTAAATTCGTTTTGGACCTGATCAACGGAAATCCGGCGTTGTCACCGGAACGTTACGAATACGAAATGGACGCGGCGATCCGTTACATCATTGCGTTGCAGGAACACGCGGGGCTGGACGTCTTAACGGACGGCGAATGGCGGCGCAAATCCTACATCGGCGTCATTGCAGAACTCGCACATGGTTTCGAATTGGGTTACAACCCGGAAGACGGACGCCCCTGGACGATCGTGGTGGATAAACTTTCTGCGAAGTGCCCTGGCTTCATCGCGAAGGAAATCGAGTTCGCGAAAAAGAATACGACGCGCCAGGTCAAAGCGACCATTCCTTCTCCCGCTTTGCTCGGCGAGCGGATGTGGCATGCGGAAAAATCGAAGAAAGCTTATCCAAAGGTGGAAGATTTTGTCCGCGATTGCGTGCCTGTTCTGAGACGCGAACTGGAATTGATCAAAAAAGCAGGCGCCGACATCGTGCAAATTGACGACCCCCATCTTTGTTTGTTCGTCGATCCGGAAGTGCGCGCAAAGTACGCGAACCCGGACGCTGCCGCAGACTTTTCCGTCGATATGGTGAATCAAATGGTCGAAGGAATCAGTGGCGTAAAATTGGCAGTGCATCTTTGCCGACGCGCTGGGGCCCGCGTGCGCGGAGAAGCGCAATTTCAGGGTGGTTACGACCCAATTCTGAAACAACTCAACAATTTAAAGGTGCATCATCTGACCATGGAGTTTACGGCACCGGGCGTTGGCGACATGGCGGTGTTCAAAAAATTGCGCGAGGATATTGAAATCGGATTGGGATGCGTCAGCGTCGCCCCCGGTCAAATTGATTCGCCCGAGACGATCGCCAAGCGCGTTCGTCAAGCCGCCGAATTTCTTGACCCCGCCCGCATTACATTGAACCCCGATTGTGGATTTGCACCGGGTTCCGGAGCCAAGGTCGATATTGATGAGGCGTACCAGAAAATTTGCAACGAAGTGGCAGCAGCGAAAATACTCCGTGAAGAATTTGCGCGCTAAGATCCTGGGGGGAATGCTGGCACTCTGCCTGACGGGATGTTCCAGTTTCAATCGCGACTGGGGTGCCGCCGGCAAAGTTCCCAGGCCTCCTCATTCCATTGAAGGACGCTGGGAAGGAACATGGAAGAGCGACGCGAATGGACACGCGGACAAACTGCGCTGTTTGCTGACCCGCGTTGACGAAGGGAAATACGAAGCGCGTTTCCATGCGAAATACCGGAAGGTTTTAAGCTTTAGCTACACGGCAACGTTCAAAGGCAGCCACACAAACGACGTCTTTTCTTTTTCTGGAGAAGCGGATCTGGGGAAACTGGCAGGCGGAATTTATCACTACAAAGGCGAAGTCAATCCCACCAACTTCTTTTCCACTTATCGTTGCAAATACGACCACGGGATTTTCCATCTCGCGCGGCCGCAAGACTAATTGTTGGCTCTTCGGGTTTGGTTCTCTGGCATTTGCCAATCTTCCGCTGCTTCCTTCTTCTCCGATCCCTCTCGAGGACTCGAATACGAAGGCGTCTCGGTTTCAGGAGGAACGGCGGCAATGAAAAAGCCACCCGCCCACCGGTTCGCTGTTCGACCAAAAACTGATTTCGTCAACGAGTCATGCTTCATTTCGCTGAGGGTGGGAAAAGTAATTCCGCCGAAATTTTCCTTCTGAAAAACTTCCAGAGAATAAAGATCCTCATCGGTCACGTATTTCGCACTAAGAAGAGCGAGGGCAGCGACGAGGATACAGGCCATGCGTCCCATACCTGTAATCATCCCCAGGTAATATTCTGTTTTTCCGAAGAAATCTCGTGAGACCAATTTATTCCCGACGGCTCGATGAATGACGTTAAACACTCCCTTCACGACGAAAGCCAAAATGATGTACACCATCACTCGACCCGTATTGGGAGAAATGTGCATCCAATGGGCCAGACGCTCACCCGCATTTCGATGAAAAATTCCAGAGACTATGACAATTGCAATCCACTGGAGCAGATACAATAACTCCCCGGAGATCCCGTGACGTCGACCACGTTGGAAACCCCAACCCAAAGTGACGAGGGCAATAATATCAAGCCAGTGAGGCAACCAGGTGGATATATGCATAAGACCGCCGGAGATTAAATTTTCTTTCCGCGCCCTCGGCAAGATCGAATTAAGGGAATCCACTATCTAAGTACCTTGATTAAAGTCTTTTTAATCCTGGGTGCCCCGCTATAAGTCTGCCCAACGCACATGAAGCTTCGACATCTTCTCCTCGTTTTCGTTTTCGGTTTGGTTGCCAACGTTCCCGCTGATTCAGGCTACACCAATTGGCTGGAAAAGTTTTCCGCGGCGGCGACCCATCCGCGTTACAAATCGGCAATGCTCGGTGTGAAGGTGGAGTCTCTTGATACCGGCAAGGTCCTTTTTGATCAGAACGGCGACAAGCTGCTCAAACCTGCTTCCAACGGAAAAATGTACACCGGCGCTCTTGCCCTCGACCGTCTTGGACCTGACTTTAAGATCCGCACCTCTTTTTATGCAGCCAAGCCCCCGAGCAAATCAGGCGTAGTAAGCGGTGACTTGATTGTTTACGGCCGGGGCGACCCATCTTTTTCGCATCGCTTCAATGATGGTGACTACAATAAAGCCATCGAACAACTCGCTGATGCGGTCGTAAACGCCGGGATTAAAAAAATTAAAGGTGATTTGATTGGTGATGAAAGCTTCTTTCGTGGAACGCGCTTTGGCGTCGGTTGGAGTGTCGATGATATCCAACAATATTACGGGGCAGAAGCTTCCGCTCTGACGTTTCAAGAAAACGCAGTCGATCTGGTCTTTAAGCCCGGCGCTAAAGTTGGCGATCCGTTGAAAATTATTACCAAACCCGAGACCACCTACCTGAAATTTGATAACCGCTCGAAAACCGTTGGGAAAGATGGCAAGCGAACAGTGGAGTTGTACCGCCCAGTCGACAGCAATACGGTTTACGTTTGGGGCAGCATTCCGGTCAAAGGAGAATCGGTGGATGACGCCGTCGCCGTTTATGACGCTCCGTGTTGGTTCATTACCATTCTCCGCGACGCCCTGGCAAAACGTGGCGTTAAATTTTCAGGCAAGTTGAAAACGGTGAGTTGGATCGACCGCGAAATCAATCCCTTGGATTTTTCGAAATTAACGGAAGTAGCCCATATCGAATCGCGACCCATGGCGGAGTTGATCAAGAACATGATGAAGCCGTCCCAGAATCTTTACGCTCATTTGCTCTTGCTCCAGGTTGCCGAACACGTCCGTAACTCAGAAAATCAACGAATGAACTCTGACGACCTCGGATTGGCAGAGTTGAAAAAGTTTTGTGCCGAAGCCGGCATCGAGAAAGGCGCCGTTTTGATGGAAGAGGGCTCTGGTTTGTCCCGAGGCTGTTTGGTCAAGCCTGCGGCGTCTGTTCAGTTGCTGAAGTACATGAACAAGCATCGCTACGCCAAAGAGTATTACGATTCGCTTCCTATCGCAGGCGTTGACGGGACGTTGCGAAGCCGCTTCAAGGGAACTCCTGCCGAAAACAATATTCACGCGAAGACCGGAACGATTCGCTACGTGAATTCCATTTCGGGCTATGTAACAACAAAAGCTGGCGAGCACCTCGTCTTCTCGATCATGTCCAATGCGTATGCCGGCGGAGACGGACGAACCCATACCGATGCGTTGGCGGAGCTGCTTTCGGAACTGGACGTTCGCTCGGAGTAAGCAAATCAATTAGCCGTATACTGCAGTAGTTTCCAAACACGCAGAGCTTCGGTGACTCCCCACGCCTGGGCATCGCAGCCACGTTGTACATGCGGTACATCGCCATCAACGATTTCAGGAATGTGGCCAATACAGCCCTCGGTCAAGAGTGTCTCCAAACTTCCAAGGTACGCTTTGGCTGCCGCCGTCGCCGCAGGAGATGCACTCCACGCTTTGACTAACGCTTCGCAGAAGATCGGAAAAGTCCACGTCCAGCCTGTCCCGTTATGGTAAGCCGGTTTCCGCTTCGTATCTTCGTCCCCGGCATAGAAACCCGCGTAGGGCTCAACCGGGTTATTCAACACTCGTCCGTCACCGCTGTAGATGGGAAGCGGAGGTGAAACGGGCAAGGGGGCCAATGAACGAAGAGCTCCGGGGATGACGAGGTAACGCGTCGCAGCTTCCACGCAGCGCCTCGCTTTCTCACCCGTAACAAATCCAAAGGTGATCGCCAGCAGATAATTACTTCGTAGAGCATTGTCGGCCTGAGCTTCAGCGGCCGGTTTCCACGGCGAGGCGATGAGCAAATCGGAAAAGTACCCGCGATCTTCAATCCAGAAAAATTTCTCGAGGGCCTCCTCGGCACGCTTCGAAAGAACCGACCACGATTCAACGTGCGGCTTTACTTTGAGCTTTTCCAATTGCCGCAGCAGTCGAATCCACAGCACCTGAATTTCAATCGGATAGCCTTCCCGCGGAGTGCCCGCCGGATGATTGGTATCCATCCACGTAAAATGGCTCGGGCTCCAAATTAAAGCGGACGTTGCGTCCATCCGAATTCCGTTCTGGGTCCCTTGGATATATCCCACTGCAATTTCGCGCAGCACTTCCGCAATGGTACGCTCATTGTCGACCGCCAATTCGTAAAGATTTTCTTTCAGGAGAGCAGCGGCTTCTTCACAGACAACGCCGTACCAAAGCGGCGCATCAGAGGTATCTCGATTGGAGGCATTATCTCCGTGAATTGTATTCGGCATGGTCCCTTTTTCCACGAAGCGACCGAAGTTGATCAGGAGTTCAGTTACGTCGCCGACTAATCCGGCCGATAACAAACCGCGCGCCGCAATCATGGTGTCGCGTCCCCAGTCCAGAAACCACGGATAACCGGCAATCACTGTTTTTCCGGCGCCACGACGCACCACAAAATCGCCAGCAGCCAATGCGAGTTGACGGCCAAAGGAATCGTCCGAAGAAAGTTTGGCCCGATCACCGATTTTGCTCCTCCGAGCCGCACTGGTTTGAAAATGTTCCTCAACCACTTCGATCGTCGGATCCGTTGCATCAGCACAAACCGTAATTGTCACCGGCTTATCTTTCCAGAGCGGCACGTCGAACCAGCCCGGGCTATAGGCGTCTCCTGCGGCCACCTGGCCCCGGCTTTGTTCAACGGGATGAGCAATATTTTCCGACCACTCTCCTTCGTGATGGTAATAACCAACGTCGGTGAAAATCCGCACCTGCCGGTCATCTGCAGGTGTGAATTCCAGGCCTGCACGTCCTTCCAGTGGACGACTGTGCGACGCGAAGTGATGATCAGCACCGCCATTGCGATGGGTTTCGCCGTGAAAATTTCGATCCTCCAGATCAAAGCGAATCGTCAGGCGAACATCCCGCGTTTTGAGCGGAATCGAATTTCCAAGTTGAACGCGCAAGACAGTGGTATTCCGGCCCGCCAGCATGTCCGCAACAAGTTGCACCGGCACTTTTTGTTGCCCCCCAGCGCGAACCAAAAAATTCCAAACCGCAGGGGGGCCGGGTTCAATCGAAACCAGATTCTGCAGGTCCAAAGGAACGATGAATCCGTCGATGTTCACCCAAACACGCATGCGCTTGACGAAAACGTGCCGATCGACCGGTAGCGTCGGATGCAAGTTCGCGCCGAGCACGCAATCGTACTTCGAATTGATCCTTCCGAGATCAACACACATTCGCGCCATCCCTCCAATTCCGTTGGTGAGCAGGACGAGCGAGTCCGCGTCAATTTTGTCATTATGTACAACACGGCCGGAAAAGGTGGGATGGACCGACAAGAACCGAACAGCAGCGTTCACAGCCGGGGTCGTCACCGCGTAGCGTTCAACGGACAGCACTGCATCTACACCTGAATTAATCGACTGCGGAGGGAAGCAGGCAATGAAAACGTCTTTCACCTGGATCCCCTCCACGTGCTGCTGAAATTTCTCTCCGTTAATTTGCAACGTCGCACGGAAAGGCGCCGAATCTTCAATCAGCAACCAATGGTTCGGGGGGACTGCGGTGACGCGGCGTTGATCCAGCAAAGTCCACGTCACAACCTGCGGAAAATTTTCGGCGAATTGTTTGATGGCGGTCAGTAGATCCGTTTGCGGCGTGTTTCCATCGAGATAAGAAATTGCACCGAGAAATTTCCCCGGATTCTCTTCCACGAGTTTTGCGAGTTCACGCCAGGAATACGCGCCGATCTGTTCCGGCGGCAACACTTTGCTCAATGCTGTAATTGCCCACGCCGCCTGGGCCCGGGCGCGGCGATATTCATCTCCGGCTAGACCGCGGGGTTTTTCGGTTGGCGCGAGACAATGCGCGGCGCCCGGAGCCAAAATAAAATCCACCGCACCTTCACTGAATTTTATCTCACACGTTTTCTGCCCCAACAAATCAATGGTTGGTTCACGAAGGTTTTTAAATTCGGATTCCGGCAGCGAAATACGCTGGGAACGATCAAGGTCCGTGTTCACCAGCACAAGCACGGTATCGAGGCCTTCCGCGGAATCGCGACGCAGCGCGTAGATACTGGATTCGGCGGGACTCAGACGAATTAATTTCGCACTGTCGAAAAAGCAGGGATGCCTTTGGAGCAACTGATTCAGCCGCGCCAGTTCGGGGATAATGTTTTGACTCGCTCCCCAATTCATTCCCCGACTCTGGTGCACCTCGATCTTTTCGTCGGCGAGCCATTCCACACCGCACGTGAAACCAAATCCGCCACAGACACTGGTCAATCCACACAACCGATTACGGAGCAACGCCCATTCGCGCCCTCGTTTGGCCAGACGATCGTTATCATGCGTTTCGCTGTAATGCACATAAACGCCCACCCGCTCGCTCTGGCGCAGCGCGTAATCAAGATACCATTGCACATCGCGGCCCGAATAATTCTGAAACAACTCCGAATAGGCCCACTGCATTCCACCATCGGTCAGAAGATTTTCCGTAGCCTCCCATGAACCGCCCAACCCCTCCAAAAGAAAGATCGTTTCCGGAAATTCCTGTCGCACCCGCGCTTCGATATATTGCCAGACAGGAACAGGAACTTTGTAACCGGCATCGCAACGAAAACCATCGACGCCTCGTCGACACCAGGTGAGAAACGCGTCGGCGAGATGCTCCCACAGACCGGTGAAATTCGGATTTAATTCCACGAGGTCGGCCCAAACATTTCCCCACGCACCTGGAGATGCAAAGTTCCCGTCGTGCTCGCGAAGAAACCATTCCGGGTGTGTCTCAAACAAAGTGGAACCCCAGCCGGTGTGATTGATGACGACGTCGAGGAAAACCCTTCCGCCACGTTGATGCGTTTCGTACGTTAGTTCTTTGAACTGGTCTTCAGCGTTGGTGCGTTTGTCGAAGTCAACGAGCGCCGGGTCAATCGCTACCAGATCCTGGCAGGCATAAGGACTCCCAAACCGGCCCATGCGCGCCATGGTCGTAGGCGTTGGATTGACTGGGAGCAAATGAAGAATCTTGCATCCAAGCGTCTCGATGATGTGCGGCAACTCTCTTTTGAGATCGCGCAATTTTCCTGATGCCGGAATTACCGTAAAACCTTTTTCGTCCAGCTCACGCATTTTTTCCTCGAGCGACTCGTCACGAGTGGTGCGGGCCGTCTTGGTTCTGCCAAACATGCGCGTAAAAGCGCAGTAAATAGTATTCCCTGTTCGATAGGCATCCGGGTGAACAGAAATTCCAACGTCCGGTCCATCCGGCCAGATTTGTCGTCCGAGTGGATCAATCAAATAAGCTTTGGCGCGAAAGTAGCCGACCTCGGTCACGGGCAGCGTGATTTTCCAGGCGCCATCATTTTCGCGCTGCATCGGAACGTCGTGCCAAAAGGCCACCGACATGGGGCGTTTGCCAGCGTAGGAAGAAATGATTTCCTCACGTGTCGCAGCAGCTTTGCCGAGATTGGTCCGCAACATTGCCCGGCAGCCGGGAATCAGCTGGCCATCAGTGCGCCGCAAGGAAAACGAAACGGTATCACCGACGAAACGCAACATGCGTTCGCCGGGCGCTGGAGTCATGGCCGGTTTTTCCATTTACAGGACCGTAAGGTCACTGTCTTAAATCCCTCAATTCCGACGGAAATTCAACAGGGGAAAACTTTAACTGGTAAAACGAGCGATTCACACGTTGACAACAAATCCCAGGGAGCGCCGTCGGTGAGGAAAAGAAAATTCGTGAGAATTCGTACCGTTCGTGTCTCATAGCCCGATGCAACGCGTTTTCGTCGTCTTCGCATTGGCCTGCTCAATGGCGGTCTCTTCCAAAGCCAAGGACTCAACCCTGGCCAACGTCACGAATGAGATTCCCGGGATTGTTCTCGATATCCGTTACGCCACGACCAACAACTTCATGAAACAGGCCGTCTACGATCGTGCGGATTGTTGGCTACGCGCGAAAACGGCCGAAAAGCTGAAAGCGGTGCAAAAGGAACTTTCGGCCAAAGGACTGGGATTAAAAATTTACGACGGTTACCGCCCGCTCTCGGTGCAAAAGAAATTGTGGGCGGTCATGCCGGACGATCGCTACGTTGCGAATCCTGCTAAAGGCTCGCGCCACAACCGAGGGGCCGCGGTTGATCTCACCCTTGTGGACAAAAACGGAAAAGAACTGGTGATGCCCACGCCTTACGACGACTTCACCGAGAAAGCCCATCGCAACTATAAAGATTTACCGGCAGAAGCGCTGAAGAATCGGCAGCTTCTGCAGGACGCCATGCAGCGCCACGGTTTCATTGGACTCGATAGCGAGTGGTGGCACTTCGACGACGTCGATTGGAAAAACTACGACCTCATCGACATCGATATTGGCAAACTAAGCCCGCATTGAGGCGCGAATCTTTTTCGCCAACTCTGGAATCGCTTTGAAAGGGTCATCTTTCGCTTCGTATTCAATACCGAGGTAACCCTGGTAATTCACAGCCGTCAGGATTTGCAGGATGCGAGCGACGTCCATCGGCTCTGCTTCCCTGCCTTTGGGATGAATCTGCGACTTGAAATGAACGTTGATCGCGTAAGGCGCGAGCTTCACCAGGTCGCCATAGACATCCGTCGTTGCGTGGTAATTGCCGGTGTCGAGATTGGATCCGAGCCACTTGCTCTTTACCCCTTTGATGATTTCCAGGGTCCCTTCCACCGTGGTGGTCATGCCCTGGTCGTTCTCCAGACCAATGTAGATTCCTTTCTTGCCGGCGTAGTCCGCGCATTCTTCCAAGCCAGCGATGACATTTTTCAAAGCGTCATCGTGATTGAAGTCCTTCGCGACACCTCCCGAAAACATCCGGACAAATGGGGCTCCGATGGCCGCCGCATAATCGATCCGTTTCTTGGCGTCGGCGAGTTGTTCGTCGAATTTTTCTCCTCGCGGCATGGCAAATCGATTGCCTGTAGACGTCCCGCTAATGGCGATGCCGCGGAGAAACGCGTAGCTGCGAAGCTGCGCGAGATATTCGGGCGTCACTTCTTTCGGAAAGTAATATTGGGTGACTTCCACTCCCTCGAAACCGTTTTCGGAGGCGAAATCGATAAAGTTAAACAAATCGATCTTTTTGGCCGGATCTTTGGCGTTGAACAATTCCCGGAATGAATAGGCCACCACGCTCAGACGAAAACGAGCCGGGCCAGATCGTTTGATCGGCTGGATCGCTCTGGCGGAAGGGCTCAAAAGACTGCTTCCAGCCCCCAAAAGGGTGGTCAACGCCGTATTTTTGATAAACCGACGACGGGAGAAAGGGTTCATGGAAGGGAGTGAAGCAACCTTTTTTAGGAAAAGCAATCCGAGGGTAGAAACCAGCCGCTAATCGCATACGCGGATTTTAAAAGATGTTGGGCTGGTTGTGGAAGAGGAGGAAATTCTGTCGTCCAAAAAAGTAGCTTTTTGGTCCATTCGGCGCAAAACCCTGAAAATCAGACTCCTGCAAAATGATATTTTCGGTAATACCCTTTTCCCGGAGACTTCCAAAACGGCGTATTACGCTCAAACTCCGATCCAGAAGAGTTCCAGAAGGCATATTACGCGTAATACCCCCTTCAGAAGTCTCCAGAACCGCGTATTACGGATAATATGCCTCTCCCGAACTCTTCCGAAGTCGGGTATTACCGCAAAGATGGTCAAAAAGAACCAGAAAGAGACGTATTACGCGTAATACGTCTCTCCGGAAGAGTTTAAAACGACGTTTTACGCGTAATATCCCTCTTCGGAAGTCTCCGGAGACCGCCTTTTTCCGCAAAACCGGATTTTGAAGTCTCCAAATTCGGGGTATTACGCGTAATACCCCCTTTCTCAACTCTCCAAAATTCGTGCATTAGTGTAATCTGCCTGTTTCCAACTCTCCGGTGATCGGCTTTTTCAACAAACCCGAGTTTTGAACTCTGCCCAATCAAGATACTACGCGTAGTAATCTCTTCGAAATTCTTTTGAATCGTCCATGTCTCCTTCGATTGCTCCCTAACTGCTATTCCCCGATCCAAACCGGGCCCGGTAAAAACTTTCCCAGCCTTGAACCTCTTGACATCTAAAAGACTCGATCCAATGAAGCTCTGCGTGTCGAGGCGCGGGCTCTTCTCAAGTCGCACCCAGTCCACCTATTTATATATATGACAAAGTGTTGATCGTCCGGGGTTCTTGCGTTTTCCCCATTTCCTCCATTTCGCGCGGCACTATTGCTCCAAATTCCTACGAAACAGGCCGAAAATAAGGCAAAAAAACTAAAAAAAAGTTGTTGTCAAAAATTCCAGATTTTGACAGTGTCCGCCCCAATGCACCGTTTTGGTGCGCGGGCAAATTGTCTTTTGCCCCATGAGAAACGCATAAAAACG
The DNA here is from genome assembly GCA_966095605.1 of uncultured bacterium. Classification (GTDB taxonomy): domain Bacteria; phylum Verrucomicrobiota; class Verrucomicrobiia; order Limisphaerales; family JACDHS01; genus CBHWET01. Next base: position 21,059 of record CBHTTJ010000031.1, read on the forward strand.
TAGCGAAATAACACAAAAAACATCGCAGGAGGAACTAGATGAAATTGAATAAATGGACACTGGGGCTCGTGGCCGCTGGCCTCGTTAGCCTCAACGTTAATGCAGAAGAAAAGATGGTCACGACCCCATTGTTGACCGCTCTCTCTTCCACCACGATCAGTGGTTATATCGACACATCCGCTCACTGGAACCCTGGCACTGGCAGCGCTGCTAACCCAGCTCCCTATGCCTTCAATGCTGGCAAGCATGATGGTTTCAATCTGAACTCTGTTCAGTTGGTTTTGGAAAAGCCGGTCGAAGAAGGCCAATGGTCTTCTGGCTACAAGCTCGACTTGTTGCTCGGACCTGATGCTGCCGCAGTCACCGGTGGTGGCGCGATCAAGCAGGCTTATGTTGTTCTGCGCGCTCCAGTTGGAAACGGTCTCGATTTCCAGATCGGCCGCTGGGACACGATCCTCGGCTACGAAGCTTCCGAAAACTATAAGAACCCGAACTATACGAAGTCTTATGGTTACACGATCACCCCAACGGAACACACTGGTGTTCTCGCTGCTTACCATGTCAGCGACCTGTTGACGATCAAAGCTGGTGTCGCTAATACCGAAAACACCGCTGGTATCAACACTCGTAATGGTAACGGCACGGAAAGCCAAAAAGCTTACTTGGCTGGCATCACTTTGACGGCTCCGGATTCTTCAGGCTTCCTGAAGGGTTCCGTCCTCAACATTGCTGCTATCCGTGGTGCGACCAGCTTCGGCGGTCAACAAGTTACGGACGTCTCTGTCAACGGCAGCATCGCGACCCCTCTCGAAGGTCTCCGTTTCGGTGCCACGTTTGACGAAATCTTTGACGCTACTGGTTTCTCTCCAGCCGCTGTCAATTTGGCTCATACCTGGGCTGCTGGTCTCTATGCCTCGTTCCGCCCAGCTCCTGAAAGCAAGCTCAGCTTCCATGCTCGTGGTGAATATCTCCATGGCTCGAAGGGCATGCTCTACGGTCTGCCTTTCGCGGCTACTGCCGACACCAAGGCTCACATCTGGGCTGCTACCGGCACTGTCCAATATGACTTGTGGCAGAACGTGATCAGCCGTCTCGAAGTCCGCTGGGATCACTCTGATTCCGGTCCGCTCTTCGGCAAGACTGCTGCTGCTCCAGCTACCGGTGGTTCCCGCAAGAACGAATACACCGTTGCTGCGAACATCATCTACAAGTTCTAATTTAGTTTAGAATCCTTTAACCCCTTCCGGGTAACCGGAAGGGGTTTTTTGTTTTCGTCACGGGCGACGAAATAAAGGTCCGTGTAGTTCCACAACAAAAAGCAGCTTCGCTTCGCGGATCGAAGTTCTCTCGAAGAGGACTGAAGGGCGATCGTCGATTGTGAGTTGAAGATGGTTCGTGAATGCTCTGATGCCCCGGGAATTTCCTTTTGGCTCCTGAATGCATTGCGTAATGTTTCAGTCCAATTCCGACCGCTTTATGAAATTTGTCTATTGGTTATTGGCTATCTTTGTTTTTGCTTTGGGCTCCTCTGGCAAGGCCGCTGATAAAAAATCGCTTCGCATTTTCATCCGCGCCGGAGAAAAGACACACGGTCCCGGACAGCATGATCATCCGCAATTCTTGAAGGACTGGACGGTATTGCTCAAAGAACGTGGAGCCACCGTGGATGGCGCCATGACATTCCCCAGCGCCACACAACTTGAGAACACAGATGTTCTAGTCGTTTTTGCCGCTGAAGGCGGAACCATTCAGGGAGAAGATCGTTTAAACCTCGAAAAATTTCTCAAACGAGGGGGCGGCATCGTGGTCTTGCATGACGGTGTTTGTGGCACCGATCCGCAATGGTTCAAAACGATCATCGGCGGCGCGTGGGAACACAAACATTCAAAGTGGTTTGAAGGGAGTCTGGCGATGTATTTCCAGGACACCGAAAATCCAATTACGCGGGATGCATCAAACTTCGATTTCGACGACGAGATCTATTACGACTTGCACATGATGCCCGGCGCAAAAATTCTGGCGGCATCGTACGCGCCTGACAAGCGGAACACTCGCGCAGGCCGTGTCCTCCCTTCCGTCTACGATGTCGTTCCACAAATCTGGAGTTACGAAAACGCTCTTGAAGGGGGAGCAAAATATCGCGCTTTTGTTTCCATTCCTGGTCACAACTATAAATCATTCAATCTGCCGCATTATCGTGCATTGGTCCTGCGGGGCATTGCCTGGGCGGGAAACAAAAATGTTGATTCACTGATAACCAAAGAGGAATTACACAGCTTGCGTTATCCGGAAGGGGGTCCGGTTGCTCCAGAAAAGGCGGCGGCGCTCATCAAAACACCTGCTGATTTCAATGTCAGCCTCGTGGCAGCAGAGCCTCTGATCAACAAGCCAATCTCACTCGACTGGGATGCCAAAGGTCGTTTGTGGGTAGCGGAGACACCCGAATATCCCGCTGGCCGTCATGTGACAAAGCTCGGGACCACAGCAACGTGGAATGAGAAAAACAATGCTCCGCAGGCCGATGGCGAAATGGAAAATCGCCCCGCGCGCGATCGCATTTCTATTCTCGAAGATGCCAATCACGACGGGGTGATGGATAAGAAGACCGTTTTCTTCGATGGCCTCGAACTTGTTACCAGTTTTGTTTTTCACCGAGACGGCGTGATCGTTGGTCAGGCGCCGGACATTTATTGGCTGCGCGACACGAATCACGACGACAAAGCGGACGAAAAGATCACGCTCTACACGGGCTTTGGCACACGCGACACTCATGCCGTCATCAGCAACTTCCGTCGTGGCATGGATGGTTGGATTTACATGACACTGGGTTATAGCGGGGGAACAATTAAATCGGGTGATGGCCAAAAAGATTTCGGCGGCTTCAGTTCCGGGGTATTGCGTTTTAAACCCGATGGCACTGCGATGGAGCAAGTCTCTTCCAAAGGTGGCAACACGTGGGGCGTCGATATTGCTCCGGATGGCGAAATCTTTTTCTCCCAGGCCAACGGAAATCATATCAACCACGTTGTCATGCCGGAAAGCGCTCTGGCCCGCGGCAAATTCGGAAACACCACCAGTTTCAAAACAATCGAAGACCACAATCGCAGCTTTCCGATTCGCGACTATGAAAAGCAGGCCTATGTGCAGATCGATTATGTTGGTGGTTTTACCGCCGCTTCGGGAGCGTGCATTTACAACGGCGGCGCCTGGCCCGAGAAATACAACAACACCTTCTTCGTCACCGAGCCAACCGTTAACCTTGTTCATCAGGATTTCCTGAAACAGGATGGCGTCACTTACGTCGCGAGCCGTGATCCAGAACGTCCCGACAAAGAATTTATCGCGAGCACTGATCTTTGGTTCCGCCCGATTCACACCCGCGTTGGCCCCGACGGCGCCCTTTACGTCTTGGATTTTTATAACCAGGCCGTCGTCCACAACGACACTCGCGGCCCGAAACATGGTCCGAACAACGCCGCCGTTCGCCCCGATCGCGATCATTACTTCGGCCGCATCTGGCGGGTTCAACACAAGGACGCCAAAAAGTTCGACATGCCTAAGCTCGCCAAGGCATCCAACGGGGATTTGCTCAAAGCATTGGAACATCCTAATGCCTGGGTCCGCTTGACGGCCCAACGTTTACTGGAAGAAAAACGACCCAAGGACATTTTTGAAAAACTGCTGACACTATCTCTCAACGAAAAAGCACCGGCATTCGCGCGAGCTCACGCGTTGTGGTTGCAGACTGCAGGAAATTCGGACAAGGCCAACAAAGCCAGGGAAAACATTCTTAAAAATTCCGAGAGCTCTGTTGTTCGAAAAGCCGCAGCGCAAATCGTCCTTGAAGCCAAAGGAAAAATCGCTCAAACGGAAGACGACACTGCCACAATCGAATTTCACTCAGCGCTGGTGAACGCTGGCAAGGGTGATAACGATCCACGGGTCCGTTTACTTGCCCTGGAAAGCTTCTCCTGTCTGCCTCTGGTTAAAACAGGCTCGGACCTTACCAGTCTGTCGAAATTTATTCTGAAGACGTTCGAACTGAGTGATGACCCATGGACCCGATCCGCCGTCCTGGCGAACGCCAAATTGATCGCTCCCGAAGTCGTCGCGGAAGCTGTTGCTTCTCCTGAGGGCGATAAGTTTAGAGATTTAATTTCCGAACTGACAATCCAGTCCATCAGCAAAGACGCCACACTGTCGTCGAATCTCGTCGTTTTGTTGGGCAATGTCGGAGGAAGTGACGCCTCGAAGATCGTCGCGTTGGAAGCGCTTATGAAAAACGCCACCGAACAGAATCCTGTATGGTCGGAATCTCTCCAAAAAGCCTTCCAAAATTTGCTCGCATCAAAGAATCCCGCCATCCCCGCGGCAGCTCTTCCGTTGATCGCCCGCTGGGACAAGAAAGCCGCCATGGCTGGCGATTTGAAAGCGCTCGTCGCTGAATTGACGAACAAGTTGAATGATGAAAACCAATCGGATGAACAACGCGGAACGATCATCACCAGCCTGATGAGTGTTCGTCAGCTTAACCCTGAAATCGTTTCGTCTGTTGCCAAAATCCTCGGGTCGAACAGTTCTTCCACATTGCAAAAGAAGGCCATCGAAGCCATCGGCAGCACCGGTGACCCGATAATTGGGAACATTTTTTCGGAAGCTTACGGGAAGCTTCCCGCCGATTTACAGGCATCTGTCTTCGATCAAATGATCAAACGCCCTGATTGGTCGCTGGCTTTGATCGACGCAGTAAAGGATAACAAAGTGAACCTCGCTACCCTCGGGCCCAACGCGGTACATCGACTCCGCACGCATCCTGACAAGGCAGTCGCCACTCGGGCTAACGAGGTAATCGACGGGATTCGCGGACCCGAAATAAAAGAAAAAGACACCTTGATCGCAAAGTTCACACCTTTAGTGACGCAATCGGGGAACATCGAGAACGGCCACAAACAATTCGTCCAGAACTGTGCCGTATGTCACAAGTTCAACGGGGAAGGCAAAGAAGTGGCTCCAGACCTGACGGGCATGGGAGCACATGGTCCGGCGGAATTGATCGTCCACGTGCTGGATCCAAACCGCGTGGTAGAACCCAATTTCATGTCTTATAGCGTGGAGACCAGGAACGGCGATTCTTACGACGGCATCATCGCTCGCTCAACAAAAGGTCACGTGGTGCTGCGCAATGCCAGCGGAGACACGGAAGTCGCGCGTCGCGACATGACCTCCATCAAAAACACCGGGCGCTCGTTAATGCCCGAAGGTTTCGAAGCGCTCGGCGCTGAAACGCTCCGCGATATTCTTGCCTATCTCTGTGCGGCAGAAACGAAATATCGCATCCTGGACATGACCGCGAGCTACACGGTCGACAGCACGCGCGGAATTTACTCCTCGCTTGAAAGCACGGCGGAAACGCTAACATTCAAAAAGTTCGGTTTGATAAAAGTTAGCGACATTCCTTTTGAGATCGCCAATCCGCAGAAGGTCGCAACGGGCAAAAATCTTGTCGTGTTGCGCGGTGGCAGCGGTTTTGCCAAGACACTTCCTCAACACGTCGAAATATCGAACCTGAATCTCAGAGCCAGCAAGCTGCATTTCCTCGGCGGGGTTGGCGGTTGGGCGTGGCCATTTGGTGGTGAAGGGAACAAGAACCTGCCCGCCGCAAAAGTAATTGTTCATTATGCCGATAACCAAACAGAGGAATTTATTCTCAGAAACGCAGTGGAGTTGGCTGATTATATCGGGCGCGAAGACGTGCCGGGCTCGAAACTGGCGGATGGATTGGTCGATCGCGGACAAGTGCGCTGGTTCACTGAGTCGTTGAAACACAATGCGTTGATCCAAAAGATCTCGCTGGAGAGTTTCGATAATATCGTCGCGCCGACATTCGTTTCCATCACCGCTGAAGTCGCAAATTAGCGAGCAACGGTTGAACTTATAATGCTTTTACTGTAAAAGGTTTGCCCATGAATCCACGTGTTTTGCTTCCAGCATTGGTTTTGGCTTTACTCATTGGGTGTGGTCAAGAGGCACCAAAAGAAACCTCCGAACCAGCGCGACAAACGGTGCCAAAACGAGCAAGCACGGAACCGAAAGAAGCAAAAGCCACGGACGACGAACCGGGACCTCGTCACGTCACACAAAAGCCGCCTCGCATCAATGTGCTCTCGATTGGCGGCGGCACCTCCCACGACTTCGACAAATGGTTTAATGAATATGATTCTCAGGCCATTGCTGGTTTCGTCGACGCCCGGGTTGATTACAGGCAGTCCATTCAGGGTCTCTCGGACGAAATCTTGAAACATGACGTCGTCTATCTTTGTGCGAATCAACCGCTCGATTCACTCACGCGCGTGTCGCTCATGAGCTTCGTCGACACTGGCCATGGCATGGTGATCATTCATCCTGCATGCTGGTACAACTGGCTCGACTGGCCAGAATACAACCGGAAGCTTGTCGGCGGCGGCACCACGAAACATGACAAATACGGAGATTTTATCGTGACGGTCGACGACACAGATCATCCCGTGATGAAGGATGTGCCCACCTCATTTCGCGTAACGGATGAGCTTTACCACTTCGAACAGGATAAGGAAGGAACACCGATCAAGGTTTTAGCTCGCGCGAAAAATCTTAAGACCGGCGACACTTATCCGGCAATTTGGGTGGTGCAACATCCTTCCGCACACATTGTCTGCATTACCCTCGGGCATGACGGCGGAACGCACGAGAACCCGGCATTTCACACGTTGCTGCGAAACAGCATCCAATGGGCTGCGGCTCATTAAAAGCGGCCGTGGTGCCGTGGTTAATGCCGGAGAGCAAAGAAAATTCCGACCATCATCAACGCGATAAAGAGAGCCATCACGCACTCATAGACTTGAAACAACCTTCGCGCGATGGTTTTCGGTGCGTCGATGTTTTGCTCAATCCACTGTTCAGGATCTTTTTGCAACGTCGGGAAAACTTCCGGCGTTAGTCGCCAGGGCAAAGCAAGGTCCGCTCCTGAATCCGTGAACTTCAAATCGTAAAATCCCGCTTCTTTCTCAAGCAGGGTTTTTTTCAAGAGCATCTGCAGGTAGTAAATACGGTTACGCTTTAAGATATAGCGGGCTGTAAGCGTGAGAGCGAAACCCATTGCAGCCAAAACAATCGAGGCCAGGTGGAAAAAGCGCATTGGGCTCTGCAGCTGAATCAGGATCGCGAGAATGATCGCCAGATCCACGTAGAGAAAGAGCTGAAATCGCCTCCATACCTCATCGTTTAGATAGCGCAGATGCGCGATCGCTTCGCGCCAAAGTTGAATGCGTGCGTCTGGCGAAAGATTGGAGAAGTCAACAGAACTCATGGGGTAATCCGCAATCGATGCAATTCGGCAATGATTTCTTTTTCTAGCGTCTCTGCTGCGCGTTCACCGAATGGAGAATTATCCACTTCGTAACCTCCTTTCGGCCACTCAACGGCTGTCGGCATGTAGGCCAACCGTCCGTTTGTGTAACCAGAGAGGCACGTAAAAGGGAACGGCGATTGTTTCTTAACGTTCATGCCAATTTCACAGAACGGTTCGATATTCGTCCCGACGAAAGCAAAATCTCCAAAGCTAATAAAGTGCGTGCGCACACCCACGGTTTGCTTTCCGCCAAAGTCATCGGCCATCCTCAATTGCAGATCGGCCCTGCGTGACATGTATGTCGCCTCAGTAATGCCCGCGCTGTCATTTTGTTCGCGCGCGACCTTCAATTTGCTTTTCCAAAAGTCCAACTTTTCCGCCGCAGCCTTTTTCTCGGGCAGGCCTTCACGTAGTGGAACCAAAATTTCTTTCGACCGAACTCTCAGCGGAATATTTCTGTTTGCCGTAAAATCACCGTCATACATCCCCAGAGGGGCACCAGAAGGAATGATTTCACGAAACGTTGTCTTTGCCGGAACCGAAGTCATTCCGAGAGCAACCTTTGCAACCTCATGCCCCAACACCGCTCCAAAGGTGCGATAGACTTTTGTCTCCGCTTGAAATCCCTGGACCGGTCCCTGATCACCTGCAGCACCTTGAAGGAAGAAACATTTACCGCCAATCCCTTGCTCAACCACACGTTTCATCGCGCCCGGATAATCCGGTGTTACCAATCGATTCGGCGGCCCCATGATCGTTGGGTGACAAGCATAGTTCACCACGACAGCTTGCGTATCCCCATGCAAGGAATCAAATTTCACGACCAGGACTTCACGATCACACGGGCCGTCCGGATTAATGCCGAGAAACCGTTCCCCTGTTGACGTCGCGCATCGGCGATTCGCATTGATATAACATGCTCCCCTTCCGCCGCGTGTTTCCGTTGGTTGTAAATTCTCCAGGGCCTCTCTTGCCGCTTCTGTGCATGACCGATAAACCAACTGAAACCAAGGCTCCACCATTTCGAATCCTTTTTCGATCCAGCTCTTGTAGGGAACAGGGCCGGAATGAGTATGCGTCGCCGAAGCCCGAATCGCGTCGACCGGAATTCCCGTCGCCTCGCTAACGCTCGCCCGAATCGCGTCGGCGCGTTCATTGGTAAGAATTTGAATATCGATATCAATGATCAGGACCGTCGTCGCTCCATCCGACAGGGCGAGGACACTCGCCCACAAATCCATGTCGACGCCTTCGGCCTGCTCATGTTTCTGCGCGCCCCAACCACCGTGAGCAATGTTTGGCGGCGGGGAAATACAGCGGCGGCCCGTTCCCACCTTTAAAATGTTCGATGAATTCATGTGCGCAGGGAAAAATTAACAAATGATTGCAGTGACAAAAACAAATTAAGACTTCGCCCCAATTGACACCACCGAACGTTGCTTGGAGGTTGTTTTATCATGTGGTGGGCGTATCTCCTCGTCTTCGTCGCTTCGTTTCTCGTCGACCTCATTCCAGTCTTTGGTCCTCCCGCGTGGAGCGCGATGTTGTTTTTTGTGGCGAAATTCGATCTGAACATTTGGATGGTCCTTGCGGTTGGCGTTCCAGCTTCGGCCCTGGGACGTTACGTTATGAGCCTCTATATTCCGAAAATTTCCGACAAAATTCTGAAACGGGAAAAGAAAGAAGATCTCGAATTCCTGGGCAAAAAGCTTGGGAACTCGAAATGGAAAAGCTGGACCTTTGTCTTTTGTTACACGCTCACACCTCTTCCAACTACTCCGCTGTTTACCGCCGCAGGGGTCGCTCACGTGAACGCGCTGCGCATTGTTCCACCTTTCCTCGTCGCCAAGTGGATCAGCGATGCGATCATGGTATTTATGGGCCGCACGGCCGTCACTGACATAGGCGATATTCTTCACGGGACTTTTTCTCTTAAAGGAATCATTACTTTAGTTATCAGCCTGTTGTTGCTGGCAGCGTTGGTTTTCGTTGATTGGCGCACCTTGCTTCGGGAGAAGAAACTGCGACTTCGTTTCAAAGTTTTGAAATCTACCAAGGGTGCTTGATGCGCAACCAAACAAAGAAGGTGTAGATCAATAGGACAATTCCAACGAACAAGGCCCACCAAATTCGCCAATCTTTGAGTCCTCGATATTTTGACGCCACGTCCGGCGGTAGTTGAAGGAATGATCTGTTCCAAATGATCCCGCGAATCTTTTCTTCCGGTGGAGGAGAGGTAATCAGAGAAACAATAAACATCGTGACCATCGAGACAATCCACGTGGCGAGCGCGCGATGGTTGAAGGTGTTATAGGGATCAAGAAGGTGATGGGGCCTGTCTTCTGTCCCAAAATTCCAATACAGAACCGAGCTGCACAGGAAACCAATGATCATTGTGCTCACGGCGGCCGTGGAGTTGGCGCGTCGCCACAGAATCCCCAGCGTAAAGACAACGGCGAATGGCGGGGCAATGAAGAAGAGAACCGTCTGGATATTATCAAAGAGTGTTTCGGATGAATGAGTGAATCCCACGGCGATCCAAACGCTTGCGATAAGGATGATTGCTCCGCTCCAGCGACCGATACGCACCTGCTGCTCCTCGGTTGCATTTCGATTCACAAGATTTTTATAGAGATCAATGGTCACGATAGTGGACGCCGAATTCAGCACCGTCGCCACATGCCCCATCAACGCAGCGCCCATGCCCGCCAGCAGAAGGCCTTTCAATCCCGTCGGCACCAACTGTTTGATCAGAACCAAATATGCCTGGTCGGGATGCGACAGGGTGGGAAACATTTTGAGCGCTATAATCCCAGGCACGATGAAGAAGAATGGCATGATCACGTGCAGGAAACCTGCCAGGACGACGCCGATCCGGGCATGCCATTCGTCCTTCGCTGCCAGCACGCGTTGCACCATGTGTTGACTGGTGCAGCTGTACCAGATGCCGACGGAAAGAAATCCCGTGAAAAGGCCTGTGAACGGAAAAGGTTTATGCGTCGGCGGCTTGAATACCTGGAAATGCTCGGGATGTTCTTTCACGAAACCTGTAAGATCACCTGCGTGTTGTAACGCCAGGATCGGCACCAGAAATCCGGCCACCAGAAGAATGATAATTTGCAGAAAGTCAGTCCATGCGGCGGATTTCAGCCCGCCATAAATCGTGTAGATGCCGGTCGTGAACGCAAAAAAGAAAATGTAAATCACGACAGGCGATACTTCGCTTCCAAAAACGCTGAATGTGGGAAGTACCTTGCTGATGTCCTCACCCAGGAAGCTATCGAGCATGCGTCCGCCCGAATAGAGCGCCCCTGCGTTAATGGCCGCAACAAACCCAAAAATAGAAGCGAGCGCAAAGATGTAACGACATGCCGGATTGTAGCGACGCTCCAAAAACTCCGGCATCGTATAAACACCCGTTCGCACGTAATACGGCAGGAAGATAAAAATCAGGAGCGAGTAAATGATCCACGCGTTCCAATCCCCCGCCGCCACGACGATCCCATGTTTGTAAGCAGCACCGACGTTTGAGATGAATTGTTCACTGCTGATGTCAGCGGCAACCATGGAAGAACCGATGACAAACCATGGAATGGTTTTATTGCCGAGAAAGTAACCCTGCGCCGTATTCTTTCCTTTTCGCGCCACCCAAAAGCCAAGCCCCACCGATACGCACATGTAAACGGCGAAGATGATGAAATCGATAGGCTGAAGGGAGGCGCTGCCGTTCATAAGCAAGGGTCTAAGGCTGGAGACGCTGGAGCTTCGGGCATGAAAAACTTTGGCGGTGCCCGATCAATCCGCGCAAGGGGATTTTCCCAGGAACCCGGGATATTCGTAACGCGCCGAACGCGTGCTCAAAAATGGTCCGTCGACCTACTGTTCCGGTCTGTTCTCGTCGAGTTCTGGGATAATATCCGCAAACATCGGGAGAACATGTGGCGGAATATGATCTTTAAATTGCAGCCCAGCGAATCGTTTGGGCACGCCACAGGAAAACCAATTGTTTTTGCCTTTGATAGAAAGGTTGTACTCGCCATCCGGATGGCGCACCACCGATATCGTTCTCGCCGCACCCGTCTGGCCGAATTGTTCATCGAGCCAGGGTTCACTCAGTCGAAGGATCAGATCGGCTCGTTGTGAGCCGACTGTCTCGCGCAAGGCGGCCTCAAAACGCTTTTTAATTGTTGCGCCCTCTTCAGGAATCGGCTCGAGACTGACCGTTTTAATCGTGCCGTTTTCAATTCCTGACAAAGGTTTGTCCAGATACCTGGCCTTGCTCGCCTCCATCACACGATACTCATTCAGCAAGGCGGGCAACCTGTTCGCCAGCGCAGCGTTCTGTTCGGGGGTCGTAACCAATACCGTCAACATTTCCCCGCGAAGAGTTCCGTCATTGTTAAAGGGCTGGACCGACAACACATCCAACCTGTCCTTGCGCAGCCAAATGTAAGGAGACTCTTCGATCCATGCGGGAAGGTCATTGGGCGGAGTTACCCAACGGGATTCTGGAGAGTCTTTGAACAACTGCTGTCGGGCATCATGCACCGCCACCAACGATTCATCACGTCTCCGTTTTGCGTCACGCAATTCAGCTCGTAACGATTCCAGGTTTTCTTCGGCGCTTAAGACGTAATTCGTCAGCTTCACCAACTCCGCCTGGTTCTTCTGGATGTATCGACGCGCTTCGTTGATTTCACTCTCACGCACCATCCACAAAATGAGCGCCGCCGAAAATATCAGCAAAACAAGACTGCGTTTCCTGAACATGGTGAAGGACCTTTGGCTCATTGTGTCGGGAAAGTCACAGGTTTGCTCTGTGCCAGGCTGATCCAGTCCTGAAAGGCTGGTCGAATAAAGTCAGGCAATTCATTCAACTGCATCGATGTGGACATCATTTCCCCGTTGGGCTTTTCCAGGCGCCACATCATGAACCGGTCTCCCGGTTGTGGTTTAGTAAAGATCAAGCGGCAATCGAAATCGAAGATCACCATACTGCTGCTCAGGCCACGGTAGTCGTCCTCAATGCGCATCCAATAGGTCAGGGATTTCCGAAAAATATCGAATCGCTTCTTCCCGATGGTTCCTTTGACCTCGTTAAAAAATGTTTCACGAAATTCCTTCACCTGTGGAGCAATGGATTTCCCGTCCAGTGCAAAAACCCGCACCTCGTTGTCGTTCCCCTTGTCTTTTGCCGTCGCTTCCACTTGCCGCACTTTCGGCGCCAACTCCGCATGATAGGCGGCGAGGAGACTATCTACGGCATCCTGCACGCGGCGCTCCTCTTCGGGTGTAAATTGCAGGAGTTCTTTTATCGGAAGAGAAAGTTCGCCGCGCCGATTTTGCATGCCTTCAATATGGAGGTAGGGCAGAAATTGTTTGGGGACCCGCACAACGGGAGAGTTGTCGTCCCAGTGGTATTCAGGCGGTGGCGCCTTCCCGAGACGCTGTGCATTCATCTCCGCGAGTTGCATTTCAACCGATTGCGCGTTCGCGGAAACCTTCGATTGGATTTCTCGCGTCTGTTCGATGTCGGCATCCAGTCGTTGCACCTTTTGAATCGCGGCTGCGAGTTCCTGATTTATCGCTTTCTGTTTTTCGCGAACCTGTGACGAAACATGTTCCTGCCATGACAAGGGACCTACTACCAGGAGCGCACAAAGGATCACCGTCTGCGTTTTGGTCAGGCTTGTTAAATAGAAGAGCAACAGCTGAACAGGGCCCAGGGTGCCACCCGCGGCCAATCCTGCTTTCGTTGCAGTGTGCGCGAGTCCCAGCGGAGCGGCTTTGACTGACGAGCCCAGCAACGAAGCGCCGACGGCCAGAGAGACCGCGAAACCACGTTTTCGGAAAAATTCAATCAGTCGATCCAAGGACCGGGAGACCCGTTTTCGCGCTGCATCCTCTTCAATACCCAGAACGTCGGCGACCTCTCGCAAACTACGCTCTTCAAGATAACGCAACACCAACGGCATGCGATCCGACTCCCGAAGATGCAAGAGCGCTTCATCCAATAAAGGAATGAGCGGAGCCAATGTGGCATCTCCTTCTGCTTCGACCTCGCGAATCGACGCGGCAACTTCTTCCCGACGTTTCCGGCGAAGTTCCGAACGAATGCGCGTCTTGGATTCGAAAATAGCCGTGCGATGAAGCCAACCGGCCAAAGTTTCCATGCCGCCAAGTCGCGGCGACTTGCGGGCGAGGGTGATAAAAACATTCTGGGTAATTTCTTCCGCCAACCCTCGGTCGCCGACCTGTCGCAAGGCAGTGGCAAACACCAGATCCACATGGCGTTGAACCAAAGCCTGAAATGCCGCCTCCGAGCGCTCGGTTGCATAGGCGCTCACCAATTCACTGTCTGGGGACATCGTTGTCATCATCCCATAAGCTGCCGGTGCGCGTCAAAACCGGACAATTTGCTCTCATTTAAACGAAAAACCGACCGCGCCCATCAAGGCGCGATCGGTGAGGAATTCGAAACGCGACGGATTAATTAAAACTCGAATTTCACATCTCCAAGCCGTTTAGCCAGTTCGCCGATCACACGCTTCTCGTCCGCTTCATTCTTTGCCGCGAACGTGACGCTGAAACGCAAAAACGCACCCACATCATCCCATGGCACGGTCGAAATCAGTTTTTCGGTGATCAACCATTGGGAGATGTCTTCCGCAGATTTGAATTCGATGCGTGAACCGTCTTTTTTCACGGCTGCTTTCGGCGCCTTGACATACAGAAAGAAAGAACCCTTTGGCTTCTTCGCTTTGAAACCCGCTCCGTTCAAGGTTTCCACCAGCGCATTCATACGACGCGAATATTTTGCCGCGATTTTTTCCGTGATCTCAGGATGATCGAAGCAATATGCCGAGGCATGTTGAATGGCGAGGAACTGTCCGGAATCAGTGTTGTCCTTCACATCGCCGTACGCTTTCACGAGCAATGCATTGCCCGCGACGAAACCACAGCGCCAACCGGTCATGTTGAAAGACTTGCTGGTGGAGTGTAATTCAATGCCAACATCCTTTGCTCCCGGGGTTGCCAGAAAACTCAGCGGCTTGCCCTCGAACACCAACGCCGCGTACGCACAATCAGAGATGACCACGATGTTGTTCTTCTTCGCGAACGCCACGACCTTCGCATAGAACTCCGGTGTCGCACTGGCGCCAGTTGGGTTGTTTGGATAATTAATGACCAATACCTTGGCCTTCTTCAAAACATCCGCAGGAACGCTATCGAGGTCGGGTAAAAAATTGTTGGCTTCCGTCAAGGGAAGGTTGTGCACGAGGCCGCCGTAGTATTTCGCATGCGTTCCGAAGACCGGATAACCGGGCGTCGTCATCAACACGTAATCGCCGGGATTGATAAAGGCAGCTGGTAGAATGGAAAGGGCCGCTTTGCTGCCAATCGAATGGAGGACTTCCGTGTCTGGATCGATGCCCTTGACGCCGCAAACGCGTTCGAGATAACGCGCCGCCGCCTGTTTCAAAACGTCATCGCGGTTATCGGCGTAAAAGCGGTTCTCCGGCTTTTTGGCTCCAGCATATAGTTGCTCCACGACTTCCGGAAACGCCATTTCATCCGGCTCACCGATGCCGAGATCGATAATTTCACCGCCGGGATTTGCGGCCAACGCCGCCAGACGGGCGCGCTTAATTTTTTCAAATTTATAAATCGCCGTCGATTTACCGTAATTTTTTCCGCCGATACGTTCGGCAAACAGGTTTTGAATGTATGAATCAGACATAAATCAATGAGACCGGAAGTCAGAATCCGACAAAGGGAAATTCCGTCCGAAGGCCGCGACCGTAGCCGAGGCAGTCTCAGGATTCAACAGAAGTTTCAGGACGCCCTGTCATAGGAAATACTGACTATAGAATGTATCCGGTGGGGTCCCCTTCGCATTTTTGGCGGTTCACAAAGGATTCAGCAGGTTTTCTTCGCTCGAAAGAAACTCAAAAGCAGCAAGTCCGTCTAAGTTTCTGGAAAACAGATCCGTAGAAACCGGCTGACGTGTATTTTGGTGAAATTCCATTCACGAAAAAGTGTTTGGCGAGTACTTCCCGGAATTTTA
>CBHTTJ010000032.1:0-36088 GCA_966095605.1 uncultured bacterium
AAACTTTCGTTTTTCGGGTGCCGGAAACCCGGGAAAGGAGACTTTCTGGATGTTTATGGCAGGGAGATCTCCGGGAAGCCGGAAGACTCCAAAAATATGGCAGGAGATTTTCGGGGGGAGTCGAAAGGGTCGATTTTTATCGCCGGGGAACTTTGGGAGAGTGGAACCGGTGAAATTTTATGGCAGCCGGTTTTTGGGAAGCCGAAAACGTCGGAATTTTCTCGAACCCCAACCGCCGCCCGTGCGTTTGCGCGTTGCACTTTGGCCCACACTCAGTTACTAAGCTGCCATGCGTTTTATAGGGAGTATCATCGAAAAATTGCAGCGGCATCCCAAGCGGGTCGTCTTCCCCGAAGGAACCGAGCCGCGCGTCCTCCAGGCGGCACGTCAGTTCTATTCCCTGCGCCTGGGCGCTCCGATTCTTCTCGGCGATCGCACCAAAATCAAGGAAGCCGCCGAACGGTTGAACGTTTCCCTGCAAGGCATTCGCATTATCAACCCGGTGGAAAGCGAAGACCTCGACGCGTTTGTAAAACGCTACGAAATGTTGCGTCGAGTGAAAGGCATTCGCGCCGCGGAAGCGCGCGAAGCGATGATGAAACCGAATCATTACGGCGCCATGATGGTGGCGATGCATCAATGTGACGGTCTCATTTCGGGCACGAACGAAATTTCCGGCAGTGTCCTGCGTCCGCTGTTTCAAATTATTAAAGTCGCACCACAGGCCACCACGGCTTCCAGTTGCATGGTGATGGAAGTCGAAGACACGCGCTTCGGTGAAGGTGGTGTCATGTTCATGGCGGATTGCGGTGTCATCCCTGAACCAACCGTGGACCAATTGTCCGACATCGCGATTTCGACAGCTCAACTCGCGCGTCAACTTTTAGGCAAGAGACCACGCGTTGCCCTGCTTTCTTATTCCACGAAAGGCAGTGCCACCCATCCGTCGATCGGCAAAGTGCAGGCGGCAACCGCGCTGGCCCGACGCAAGGCGGAAGAAAAATTACTCGAAGCGGATTTCGACGGTGAACTACAAGTCGACGCCGCGCTGGTTCCAGAAATCGCCGCGCGTAAATTGCCGGAAAGTTCGGTTGCCGGTCGCGCGAACGTTTTAATTTTCCCGGACCTTAATTCCGGCAACATCGCGAGCAAGCTGATCCAACACGTCGCCCGCGCCAATGCGTATGGCCAAATCCTGTTGGGTTTGGATCGTCCTGCGGCAGACGTCTCCCGTGGTTCCAGTGCACACGACATCCTCGGCGTGGCCGCGATTGTCGGTCTGCAATCGATCGCCTACAACGAATTATATCCGGATGCCGGCAAGAAATTGCCGGGCGAAAGTTGAAAAACCTTTCGTAGCCTCCATTTTATTTTCCCAGTCATGAATACGGTTACTCCTCGCGTTTTTATCGCTGCGACCCGCCAGAACGATGGCAAGACAACCACGTCCCTCGGTCTGCTCGCAGCGCTGCAAAAAGTTTATCCCCGCATCGGCTACATTAAACCAGTCGGGCAACGTTTTGTAGAAGTTGCAGAACATAAAATCGACGAAGACACCGTCCTGATGGACAGCGTTTACAAACTCGATTGTCCACTCGTCGACATGAGCCCGATCGCGGTTGAGCCTGACTTCACCCGCCGTTACCTGGAAAACGCGAATTATGATGCTTTAGTAAAACGGATTCAAAAAGCGTTCGATCGCGTCGCGTGGGAAAAGGATTTTGTGCTCTGCGAAGGTTCGGGGCACGCCGGAGTCGGTTCCGTCTTCGATTTGTCGAATGCCCAGGTCGCCAAGATTCTCGGCGCTCGCGTCGTCATCGTAACCCGTGGCGGGATTGGCAAACCGATTGACGAAGTGGCGTTGAACCAGGCCTTGTTCGAAAAGGCGGGCGTGGAAATTATCGGCGTCATCGTCAACAAAGTGCTTCCGGAAAAGTTGGATTATGTCGCCGACTTCACCCGCCGGGGATTGAAACGTCGCGGTCTGGAATTACTGGGCGTCATTCCGAATACCAAGATTCTTGCACGACCAACGATGGCGTCGATTCGTGATGAGCTCGCGGCCGAACTTTTGAATTCTTCCGGCGAAATTAATAATCTCATCGAAGACGTCGTCGTGGGAGCGATGGGACCGAACAATGCCGTGCGATTCTTCAAGCCGGGGGTGCTCGTGATTACTCCAGGTGATCGCGAAGATATTATTCTCGCGGCGGCGGCAACGTTATCGGGAAAAGGAATGTCGACCCTGGCTGGTTTTGTCCTGACTGGAAATCTTCGACCGAGCGAAAACGTTCTCAAAGTGATTCGAGAGATGAACTATCCCGTGCTGTTGGCAAAACAGGACAGCTACGAAGTCGCATCGAAAGTACACGACCTGATTGTTAAAACGCGGCCAGATGACGCCGAAAAAATCGCGGTGATTCGCGATTTGATCGCCAAGCACGTTGATGTGAAGAAAATCATGAGCGCGGTTTTGAAGTCTTAATCGATAGTGGAAAATTATGTCGTTACCATTTCATCTCAATCCAACGTTGGCAGAACTGCCAGTCTATCAACCCGGTCGTCCGATCGAAGAAGTGGCGCGTGAACTCGGCATGCCGGCCAACAACATTATCAAGCTGGCTTCCAACGAAAATCCGCTGGGTCCTTCACCCAAGGCGCTCGCCGCGATGGAACGGACGTTGAAGAACCTTCACCTTTATCCGGATGGCAACGCCTTTTACGTCAAAGGCAAACTGGCGGAGAAATTGGGCGTGGAGCCAGCGAATCTGATTCTCGGAAATGGTTCGAATGAAATTATTGAATTTGTCGGTCATGCCCTGATGCGGCCGGGGATCGACGTCATCGTTTCGCAATATTGCTTCGCGATCTATCCCATCATCACGAAATTGTTCGGCGCAAACCTGATCACCGTTCCGGCCAAAAATCACGGACATGATTTGAACGCCATGTTGCGGGCAATCACTCCGCAAACCCGCGTCATTTTCGTGGCGAATCCGAATAACCCAACAGGCACGCTGGCTTCGCGAGAAGATATTGTTCATTTCATCAACAGCGTCCCGTCGCACGTGTTGATGGTGATGGATGAAGCATACATCGAATTTTTGCAGGACCCGATCGACCTTATCCCATTGATTCGCAATGGTCTGAAACCAAATCTTCTGCTCATGCGGACGTTTTCCAAAATTTTCGGGCTCGCTGGTCTGCGCGTCGGTTACGGCATCGCTGTTCCCGAGCTGATCACGAATCTCGAAAAAGTTCGTCAGCCTTTTAACATTAATTCACTCGCCCAGGCCGCGGCCCTCGCTGCTTTGGACGACGACGAACATCTCCAAAAGACCCGCGCCAATAATTTCAATGGCCTGCATTATTTCGAAAAAGAGTTCCGCCGTTTGAAACTCGAATATGTTCCGTCGGGAGCAAACTTTATTCTGGTGAAGGTTGGTGATGGGGCTGGAGTTTTTAACGCCCTCCAAAAACGTGGCGTGATTGCGCGTCCGATGGCCGGGTATCAATTGCCGGAATGGGTGCGTATTTCAGTAGGCACGCCGGCGGAAAACGAACGCTGCATCAACGCGCTGCAAGAAATCACCGCGAAAAATTAATTTCGTTTCAGATAATTTCGACGGGACACTGCGGAATCGAATCGAGAAAGGCCTGGCCATATTTTTTGGTCAGGACGCGGTTATCGAGAACGACGACAATTCCGCTGTCCGATTTGGTGCGGATCAATCGGCCAACGCCCTGGCGAAACTTCAAAATGGCTTCCGGCAAGGAGAATTCCCCGAAAGAGTTGCCGCCGCGCGCTTCGATATTTTCAATCTTCGCCTCGATCAAAGGATGATCGGGAACTGCAAATGGAAGCCGTGTAATAATAACATTCGAAAGCGCCTCCCCGGGAACATCTACACCTTGCCAGAAGCTATCGGTGCCAAACAAAACAGAATCCACGTCCTTCTTAAACTTTTCCAGCATGACGGAGCGTGGTGTCCCGGTGCCCTGCACAAAACAATTCACGCCCAGCTTATCGAAGAACGGCTGCATCCGTTCGCCAACCTGTTGCATCAATTTGGAATTTGTGAAAAGAACAAAGGCCTTGCCGTGAGTCATCTTTACGAAATGTTCAATCCAGTGAATTAACGAAGTCTCGTATCCCGGCTCCCGAGGATCGGGCATCTTCGCCGCAACGAAAACTTTCATCTGCCGCTGATATTCGAACGGCGATCCCACCTGCAACATGTTCGCCTTTTCGGCACCGACCTGGGACGCGAAATAATTCAGTCCGGTCTTTCTTGCGGTCGCTTTGGCTTTGCCCCCGTCAGTGGGGTTGATCTCCGTCGAAAGCGTCGCACTGGTCATCACCACCGAAGTATCAGAATTGAACAAGCGTTGCCTCAGAAAACGTGCAACGTCGACAGGAGCGGCATTAAGCGAAAGATTTTTCTGCACCTTCCCTCCCCGCTCGACCCAGTAAACATGATCTCCCTCACATTGACTGAGGAAGATGGCAATTTCACTGCGAAGTTCAGCGAGCCGCCGATTGCATTCCATTAACTCCTGCGCGGTATCTTTGTCTTCGCTCGTTTTGATCAAATCACTGACCGCTTCGCGAACTCGTTGAATCGGGAGAGTGATTTCATCGTTTACAAGATCGGCCCGACGGATGCGCAACTCCGACCACGCGCGGTTGGCATTCTGCGTTCCACGTCCGCGCGGTGCAGTTTCGGCAGACCGTTGCGCCAATTCTTCGCAGGCGATTTCAACATCAGTGAAAAATTGTTCGCTCGCGTGCATTAGATCCGCCACCAGTTTGACCGCGGCGCCTTTGCGCAGAGTTGCCAGCAAGCCTTTTTCCGTGCGGGGGTTCCACAGTCGTTGCAGCGAGTAGCGCAGTTGTCCGCTCGAAACACTGAGGCCGATATGTTTTGAGGCGACACTTTCAACCTGATGCGCTTCGTCGAAAATGACGAAATCATTTTTGAACAGGATACCGCCTTCCGCGTTGTCTTCCGAAATTCCACCGAGGTTCATAAAGAACAACGTGTGATTCAGGACAAGAACGTCGGACTCGAGAATACGGCTGCGAGCTTTCTGGAAAAAACACGGAGTGTGGCCGGGAAGTTTCGCGAACTCCGATTGGTGTCCACAGAGCTTCGGAGTGCACAAGCCGCGCTCCGAACAAACCTGCGCCCAAACTTTTGGATCCGGTTCCGTTTCAAAATCCGAGAGGCTGCCATCGGTCGTCGTTTGAGACCATTCGTAAACGCGTTTCAATTCCGCGATTTCCGGACTGGTGAATAAACTATCGGCTTGTTGCAGCGCTTTGTTTAACCGCCGGGTGCAAAGATAATTCTGACGCCCCTTGAGCATCGTGAAGGAAAATTTTACAGGTTCCGGCAAGGCGGCGAGTACCCGTTCCAGCATCGGAAGATCTTTTTCGACGAGCTGCTCCTGCAGGTTAATCGTGTGCGTGGAGACGACCGCTTTCCTGGCGTTTGCCACGGCGAAAAGAATCGACGGCACGAGGTAGGCCAAACTTTTCCCAACGCCCGTTCCCGCCTCCACGACAAGATGTTCTTTTCCTTCCAGTGCTTTCGCGACAGCCACCGCCATCTGTTGCTGTTGTGGGCGATACTCGAAATTTTTTGCGCGCGACAGCACACCCGTCGGCGAAAAGATTTCCTCAACGCGAGCGACAAGACTCGAATCGGAGCCCGCAGGGTGTTGTTCGATGAAGCTGATCACACGGAGACAAAGGCCCAGTTTAGACGCCACGCGGCCGCAGCACGATAATTTCCTGCGCCGCTTTATTTTTAGCGATCATATGGGCTGGCAAAATGCCACGCCAATTGAGGCACGGATAAATGAACGAAGATTTTCCAATGATACTGCCAGGATTCAGCACGGCGTTGCAGCCAACCTCCGAGAAATCCCCAAGCAAGGCGCCGAACTTCCGCAATCCTGTGTCGAAAGGAATACCGTCTTTTTCCACACAAACATTTCCAGAGGTCAGTTTCACGTTGGAGATTTTAACACCTGCACCGAGATGCGATTTGTAACCAAGGATAGAATCGCCAACGTAATTAAAATGCGGCACCGCACACCCGTTGAATAGAATGGCGTGTTTCAGTTCACAGGAATTTCCAACCACACAGTTGTCGCCGACGACAACGTTCTCCCGGATATAGGCGTTATGTCGAATCTCGCAGTTCTTCCCAATGATAGCTGGACCTTTAATCATCGCTCCATCTTCCACCACTGTTCCTTCGCCAATAAAAACCTGATCACCAATGAAAGCATTCCCCTCGCATTTATTCCGCAGCGCCGGACGCAAATTGGCCGCGAGATATTCCTTCAGCTTCTTCAAACCATCCCACGCGTATTCGCAACCTTCAAAGAGTCCGGCGTGTTCGGTCTGGGTCAGATCGAAAAGATCGGCGGGCTTGAACATAAAGTGTCCTTTTCAGGCTAATCGGCAAAAAGAGCGTCGGCAAACTGCCTGGCATCGAACGGCTGCAAATCATCCGCCTGTTCGCCAAGGCCGATGAATTTGATCGGCAGGCCGAGTTCTCTTTGAATCGCGACCACCATTCCGCCTTTGCTGGTGCCATCTAATTTTGTCACGACGAGCCCCGAAAGTGGAACGGCTTTGTGAAATTCACGCGCTTGATTCAGGGCATTCATCCCCGTCGTTGCATCCAAAACCAGCAATACTTCGTGTGGTGCGCCGGGAAGTTTTTTTGCGATGACCCGATGCAACTTCTGCAATTCCTGCATCAGATTATGTTTGGTATGCAAACGCCCTGCGGTATCGACAAACAAATAATTGGCGTTGCGCGACTGAGCGGCCGTTATGGCATCATGCGCAACGGCGGCCGGATCAGCGCCATGGGCACCGGCAATTACTGGAATTTTTAAGCGTTCGCCCCAAAGTTTCAGTTGATCTACGGCGGCAGCGCGAAAGGTATCGCACGCGGCGAGGACAGACGTTCCACCGCTGGCATTAACCGAATGAGCGAGCTTCGCGGCCGTGGTGGTTTTGCCGGTGCCGTTTACACCAACGATCGAAACAACCGTCACCCCTGACTCACGCCGAAGCGCGCTATCCCTGATGGAAAGTGCCGCTTCAATCTCTCGTTTCGCAATTGCAAAAACGTCCACGCCATTATCTCCCTGGGTTTCATATGCCTTTTTAACGGCGGCTACAATTTGGCCCGTGGTGGCCATACCAAGATCCGCAGCGATCAATGCAGCCTCAAGTTCTTCAAGCGTTGCGCCGGTCAACTTCGGGGACCCGGTTACGACTCGTTTGATTTCGTGGACGAGTTTATTATGGGTTTTGAGCAAACCCTCTTTGAACTTTTGGAATAGACCCATTTTATGGCGAATTGGAAATTTGCGTCTTGGAAATGGGGCGCCGATCCGCGGTTGCTCTGCGCTCTTTCATTTTTTGGACGTAGTCGTAAGGAAGTTTCACACCCCCGATGAGCGGTTTGCCTTTGCTCATTCCATGACAGTCGGAGCCACCCGTGACGAGGAGATTATTTTTCGCGGCGATTTTTAAATAACGCTGGGAATCCGACGAAGAATGCTTGCTGTGAAAACATTCTATCCCGTCGAGACCCGCATCGACGAGTTCAGGAATAAAATCGTCCGTTCGATTAAGTCCCGGATGCGCCATGACGGCCAGTCCGCCCGCGCCATGAATCAATTCGATTGCCTGTAGCGCAGAGATCTTGGTTTTCGGAACATAAGCAGGGCGATTACGCTTTAGAAACCTTTCGAAAGCCTCATCCATGCTGGTACAAAATCCGCCACGCACTAACGCGCGGCCCACGTGCGGCCTCCCGGGCGACCGGCAATTCGCGAGCTTGAAAACAGCTTCCGCTTGAAGTGGAATTTTATGCGCGTTCAACTTTGCCACCATCTCGCGAATGCGTTCCTGACGGTCGTGTTGAAACTTTGCGATTTCGGCTAAAAGCTTTGGACAGCTGGTGTCGAGGAAATATCCCAGCAGGTGGAGCTCGTCTCCATGAAGTTCTGCCGTAAGTTCTGTCCCAGGAATAAACTCTATGTTCAGCCCCCGGCAGGCCGTTCCCATTCGCTCGCACCCTTCCACGGTGTCGTGGTCTGTTAGCGCCATCGCGGCAAGTTTACAGCGATGTCCATGTCCAGCGAGTTCCTCCGGCGAATAAGTGCCGTCGGAAAAACTCGTATGTAAATGGAGATCAGCAAACATTTCTCAAACGCCTCGGCCCGGTCTCAGCAATTGTCCGCGCACCTTGTCTAAAATTCCGTTAACGAACTTCCCGCTGTCACCCGTCGAAAATTTCTTCGCGATGTCGACAGCTTCGTTAATGCTTACTACTGGAGGAATATCATCGCGAAAAAGCATTTCGTAAATCGCCAGGCGCAGAATATTTCTGTCAACCACCGCCATGCGATGGAGATCCCAGTTCTTGGCAAATTTTTTAATCTCGTCATCCAAACGGTCGCGGTTCTCCAACACACCGCGAATCAATGGATCAGCGAAAAGACGGGTCGCAGCTTCGTCAGCACTGGGCGGGGGTAGTTCGATTTTCTCGTTCCACGTCGCCGGGCCTTTATCCCCTGCGATCACCGAGGAACTTTGAGACTGCCAAAATTGTTCGAGCGCCTGATCCAGCTTTTCAGGTGGATTCAGGTCGTGCTGGAAGAGAAATTGAACGGCGCGTTCGCGCGCCTCACGTCGTTTTCCCATGGGAACACTGTGACGTGAAATATCTTTGATGCAAAGGAATTTTCCAAAGTCCCCGTTTTTCCACCCCGGCAAGCTAAATAGTTTCAGGAACGTTGAAGCGAGGCTTCGGCTCCGCGGCACGATATTTATCCAGAGTTTCCTTGATTACCCGCTCCAGGTCAGAAAGCTGGAAAGGCTTCGCCAGATGCGGATTGCCGGTGTCTTCGAGAAACTTGCGGGTTTCGTCATGCACGATATCGCCGGTCAGGAAGATAATTCGCCGAGCCAGATTCTCTTTGTTTTGCACAACTCGGCCGTGAAACTCGCGTCCATTCATCCCCGGCATACGGAAATCTGACAAAATAAGATCGAACTCCTGTTTGTCGATTAACTCCAGCGCCTTTGCTGGATGCAAAGCGATCGTCGTTTGGTGACCAAGCATTCCGAGCATTTCGGAAAGGAGTTCCGCGATGGTCTGTTCGTCATCGAGCACAAGAATCTTCGCCGGATCAATTTTGCTCGCTCCAGCGGGACGACGGATCACTTCAGTGGTCGCACCGGTATTCGGCGATCCGCTGACTGTAATGATCGGGAATTCCAGAACAAAGCCGGCGCCGCCTATCGAAGATCTCTGATAAAATAGCCGGCCCTGATGATCGGTCATGATGCTATGCGCGATGGACAGGCCCAATCCCGTTCCGGTACCAACAGGCTTGGTGGTAAAGAATGGTTCAAAAATCTTTGATTCCAATTCCACTGGCACACCTGGGCCGTTGTCCTCGAACCAGATTTGAATGAGGTCGCCTTTGGTTAAAGTCCGCACCTTGATCCGTCGCGGCTTCGGCTGTTTCTCCATCGCCTGGATTGCATTGGTGATCAGGTTTAACAGGATCTGTTGAGTTTGATCTGCATCGGCGCAGGTCTTGGGCAAGTTAGCGGACAGCTCAAGCTTCATTTCGACGCCTGAACTGCGCAAATCGAAGCGGCGCAATTCAGAGACGCGTTCAATCAACTCGTTAAAGTTCACCATCGCACGGTGCGAGGGCTGTTCCCGGGCAAAGGCGAGGAAGTTCCGCACAAGCTTGGCCGTGCGACTGCATTCCTGCGCGACCTTCTGCAAATCAGCGCGTGTTTGCGTTTCCAACGGATGATGCGCGAGAATCAGTTCAAGATAGCCTTTGATCACCGCCAGCGGATTGTTCAGTTCGTGCGCAACCCCTGAAATCATCTGGCCAAGGGCCGAAAGCTTTTCCGCCTGGCGCAATTGCTGTTCAAGGCGAGCTCGTTCCGTCATTTCACGGAAGAAAAACTGGTAGGCCGGTTTTCCTTCGAAATCGATCATCGCGCCATCCACTTCGGAATGCGTCGAACCACCATTGCGGCGGACCAGCGTCAGGTTAGGCTGATGACAAATCCAGTTGAACCATTCTTCCCCGCTCTTCGGCGCTTTGTCGTTGGAGGCAGTCTGGCAAAAATTTGAAAGCGTCTGTTGTTGCGCTTCGTCCCGGTTGAGTCCGAGGAGTCGTTGTGCGGTCTGATTCAACTCCAAAATCCGCAAATCCCCGGCACTGGTGATGATGATAGCTTCGCTCGCTTGATCAAAAAGACTGCGATACCGTTCTTCAGTGGACGTCACTTTCGATTTCAGGAAAGTGGTTTCAGTCCGTTGCACGCGAATTTGCTCGAAGGCGTTTTGATTGGCGGTGCGAACTTCTTCCAACACGAGGATGATCATGCTGACGGCGATAAAGAGCTGCAGCACCGCCGAAATGAAAAATGCGGTCGCCACCATTTGTTCCGTTCCCTGCAGGAACGGATAGGCAACGAAATAAGAACCCCAAAGAATAAAACCCAACGCGAGCAGGCCTGCTCCCATGAACTTCCGTTTGCGGCGGTATTGAAAAAAGCAATTCGCGGTCGCCAAACTTGCCAGACCGATCAAACCGAAGATCGGGACCTGGATCGCGAAATGGTTCTCAAGATGATAGGCCCCGATGTAACTCCAGGTCAGAAGAAACGCCACGAATAGTCCCATGAGGCGTTGCGAGACGCGTTGGCCCAAAAATCGCGCGCTGCCCCAAAGCAAAAAGACCGCCGCACTGCCCAGCGACCATTGCGTCAGCATGAGCATCACCGGACTGTCCGGTAATTTCAGGAAATCGAAGTTGAGGGTCAGCCAGACCGCATAAAAGAGCCACGCGGCCGTCCAGATCGTAAAGTAACGTCGCTTGGTGTAGCGATTAAGGTAAGTGAATAACCCGACCAGGACCCAAATGCTCAACAGCGATACGAGCAGCGCCGCCTTCAGCGATTGAGCTGACATTTCAAAATCGAGTCCGCCAGAATTCATGGCCATTACACCGAAAAAAAATATCGCGCCCACGACAATGAGAATACCGGACCATTGTCGGCTCACAGGTGAGTTTTTAAACCGTTCAATAAGCATTTGGTTGCGAATGCCTACCAGCATTCGAATGCATAACAGATCGGCGCGACATTAGCAAAGCAGTGCCTGTGCCACCAGCCGTTTTTATGAAAACATCAATCTTTGTTAAGATTAACAGGAAATGGGTTAATCCTTTGGGCAGAAGTGTCCCATTTTAAGGCTGCCAGATCAGCGGGTGAGCAAAAAGACCTTGCGCCAAAGGGCGTCGTGTCTCTCGAATGTGCAAAAAAGAAGCGACCGCGTTGCACGGGAAAAAAGCAGTTTTTGCAACATGTCAGCACGCCTCAATCTCCCCTGGAAACGTAATTTAATTTGATTTCGAATTATCTGTTGACCATCGCTCCAGGCCAACTCTCCCAGAGAGTATTTTTTTAAAACCTCAGCCGCCAAATCCGCCGATTCCACGGCCATGGACATCCCGTTTCCCGTGACGGGAGGAATCATGGCAATGGTGTCGCCGAGACGCACTTCGTCGCCCTGATCGAGCGCCGTGTTTCCGATGGAAAGTCCAGCGACCGAACAAAAGGAATCGGCATCAAATGTTGCCTCGTGAAACTTCTTCTCCAGGGCCGATTGTCCTGTTCCACAGAGCCACTCCCGCCAATTTTGAGACAAGTTTGGGACGGTGGTTTTGGAGCGGAATAGTCCGCACACGTTCACGGTGTCAGCATTAATCCGACATAGTCCTACATAACCGCGTGGCGTGAAATGCATTTCGAGGTCTGTGGTCAGCGGAAGATGGCGGGCATGCACTTTTAAACCGAACCAACGCCAGCCATTCACGAGGGACGAAACGATGCGGCCCGTTGCTCGCACCACGCCTTCGCCGAATTCTTTTGTCCAGCGATGATTCTCCTGCAAATCCCCACCAGACTCCCTGAATTCCTCCGCCAACAACGCATCCAATTTGAATCGTGAAAGACACACCGCTGGTTCAAGCAATTCTTTCTCAGCGACGGCGCGATCTGAGGAAAAGAAGGAGACGGTTTTCGCCTCACGCGCGCCGGCGGCAAATATTTTGTCTCGCAAACCAAGGTCGTCCCAAACGCCCAGGCCACGACCGCTGATAAATTCCCCGCACACCTTGTGCCGAGGATAATGCCCGGCTTCAATCACGGTTACCGGGATATCATGACGCCGCAGCTTGATCCCGAGGGTCAGCCCCGCGAGTCCGCCTCCGACGATCGTAACAGGGCGCGGTGTCATGGAACTAAAATGCTTCAGCTGAGGTAACTCCGCATCCATTTTGTAGGTTCCATTTTTTATGCCTGTTTGCTAGGTTGCCGTCACGATGATCGGCTACCAGGTACGCCGCGCCAATATTGATGATTTGCCCCAGTTGCTGATGCTGTGGCAGGCCGTTGATCTGCCTCTGGATCAACTCGAAAAGCGACTTACGGAATTCCAGATCGCAGAAAAGGACGGCCAGATCGCGGCCGCCATCGGCTTGCACATCCACCAGCATGAAGGATTGCTCCACAGCGAAAGTTTTTCCGATTTCGGCCTCTCCAACACATTACGTCCGATGCTTTGGGAACGGATCGAACGCGTCGCCAAAAATCATGGAATCGCCCGCATCTGGACGCAGGAGACATCCCCTTTTTGGAAGCAGGCCGCTTTTCACCCGGCCACAGCGCTGGAATTAAATCAGCGCCCCAAAACGTTCCCGAATAATGAGAAACTCGAATGGCTGGTGGCGCAATTGAGGAGCACCGAAGCCATGCCGGTCAACATCGACAAAGAATTTGAACGATTCAAGGAAAGCGAACGGGCGCGCACGGAGGAATTAGTGGCTCGCGGCAAGATGATGAAAGGGGTTGCGACCTTTCTCGCGGTTGTGCTCCTCATTTTTTGCGTCATCTTTCTTTTCAAATTCGCTTTCTTCAAACGGCCGTTGCATTAAAGAAAAAGACCTTCGCGTAACAATTTTAAACAAAAGAGCCGCCTCAGTTTCCCGAGGCGGCCTTGTTTTTTTCTATGGTAAGGACGCGTTTCATCCGCGTCCCACTTTTTGTTTTGATTTGCTTTGATCAAGGGCTGTTCTCCGCGTACGCGGTCTAGGCCCCGTGCATCACTTCGTCTCTTGGCTCGATTTGGGACGCGGATGGAACGCGTCCTTACCGAGTTGGGGTTAATGCGTTATGATGGTGATCGGTTCGGACAACTCAGACTCGCCGCCGTCGTTCACGGCTGACACGGCGAGGTCGACCGTCGCAGTCGCCGGCAGATTTTCGAGGGTGAAGTCGAGGTCTGCTGGCGAACCCATCGCTTCGTAATCACCCGTCGAGCCATGGATCTTCATCCAGACACGGTAGTGATCAGCGCGAGCGGAAGCGTCCCATTTCAGCGCGGCACCGGTGGCACCGATGAGCAGCGCGGAAAGGTTCGTCACGACGTCCGGCGTTTCCTCGGCACCCGGTGGATTGAAGCCGAACTGTTTCCAGCGCGGATCCAATGGGTCGAGGATGTCGCTCAACTCATTAAACAAACCACCAATCGCTTTTCGCACCGCGGCGAGCTTCTGGTCACGAACAATGAGGAGGTTATCCACCTTCGTTTCCTGGTCGCTCAACGCTTTGCGTGCATTGGACAGGTTGTCCAACACCAGCTGCGCCTGCACCGCCGTGATGTTGCGGCTTGCGATCTCGTAGGTCGGGTTGGCGGTGAAAAACGCCACCAACGCTTCCATGAGAATGCACAAGTCATTCACGTTTTGCGGTGTCTCGAGCGAACCGACGTAACCGGTTCCATCCCAGACCTCGGAATATTCTCCGCCGAAAATCGGCTTGAGAACATCACGAGCGAGAATGGCGAACGCTCGGGCCTGCAAACGCGCGGTATTTAATGCCGCGCGCATGCCGGGCAGTTGTTGTTTATTGGTCTCATACGTATCGCGCGCCGTGATCGCCGCCGCGCGAATGGCGACGAGAATCAGGAGCGGATAGCGCAGGAGTGTCATTGCTGGATTTAATGTCGCGCCCTCAATCGCCAGCACCATCGAGATGAGGAGGCCGTTTATGCTATCTGGTTTCGGATTTTTCATATGTTTTGTTCTTTCTGTTTTGCTTTTAACTGACTTACGGACCGCGAAGACGTCGCTGTTTATGTGGCTCGGATCAAAACTGGACTCTCAAGAGGCCGGTTCCCAACCCACCCGCGATTATTTCTTCGCCATTCAAACCGTTTGATTTGAACGAAAACGATCCTATCAACCCCGATGTTAACTTTCGCTTGCACCCCTCTAAATTATTTTTAGTTGTAAGTCCCTGCTTTCAATTGGTTTAGAAAAACAGCCGAAAAAAAGTGTAAAAAAGATCGTCCGGAAGATGGGATTTTAGGGTTTTTCGAGCCTCCCATTTAGGAACGGAAAGAGGCCCGCTCCGGGAAATGAACATCGGACATTTTTGCACGGCGCAAACCGCAACACGCTCGTTCTCAGTGAATTACAGCGGCGATTCACCAAAAAGGCTCGCCTCTGAAAGCCTTTCCGAGACGCGCCACGATTACGGGACGAGAAAAACAGACTATTTTTGTCGTGCCGGAATTCCGGGACGGGTTTGAGAGACTATTTCTGGCGTGCCAGAGTTCTGGGACGACTCAAAGAGACTATTTGAGACGCGCCATAGTTCTGGCTCGCCAAAAAGAGACTGTTTTTCTCGTCCCGGAATTACGGGACGCCAAAAATAGTCTCTCCGGCTAGAGAAATTTTTCCGGGACGAGATTTATAGTCTGCAAAATCCGAGAAATTCTAAAATCCCATTCGATTCCGGTTGCGGCGCAGGCACGCGTTAATCGCTGGTTATATTTTGTCTTTTCGACCAAACTATCTCCGTTCAACGGCATGAACATAGAGCAACAGCCTCAAGCTACGGTTCCGCAGTCCTTTGCTTCATGTCTTGCCTATTCCTTGCGTCTGTTTGACCGCATTTTTGCCGCAGCCTCGCTTCTGTTTTGCTTTTCCTTGATTTGGCTTCACACAGTCTTTGAGGGAGAGCGGCTTGGGTTAATCGGAATCCTTTTTACTATCGCCTGCATCGCAATGGTTGTTGTGGGCTGTGGATGGATACTTCGTCGAAGGGGAGAACCCACTTTTGTTGGTCTAGAAGAGGAAAAACGTGTTGCGAATCCTGCCATTCGCATGCTCGCCTCATTGAATCTTGTTTTAATTTCAGTCTGGCTGCATTCCTTGTCCAAATCCGCTGGCTTGATTTGGATTTGCCTCGGTTTAATCCCTCTGGCATCGAATGTTTTTTTGCGTGTAGCTTATATTCGCGCCGGCCGTCCGTATAAGTTCTGGGTGAGGCTGAGTCTCTCGGTTATAGTGATGATCGGCCTCCTCATCTTGATCTGGTTCTTTTTATTTTTTCATGCCATGGCCAATCACCATCACGGCCACTCTCGTTGAGCGGTGGAATCAATTTCTCCGTGGTCATCCGTGGAATCTATGGCAGAGTGCGCGACGTGATTCGTAATATCATTTTCGATTGGTCGGGGACGCTCGTCGATGACCTCCCGGCGGTGCTCGATGCCACCAATTACGTCTTTGCGCAGTGCGGGATGAAGCCGTTTACGCTGGAACAGTTCCGCGCGGAGTTTTGCCTGCCTTTCACGAAATTTTACGAACGCCATTTGCCCAATCTGCCGATGGATAAGCTCGAAACGTCCTTCCATACGCGTTTCAAACAGGTGCAGGACAATGTCGTCGCTTTGCCGCATGCGCAGGATTTCCTCGAATTTTGCCGGAAACATAAGATCCGCACCTTCCTGTTAAGCACCGTCCACACGGACCATTGGGTGGTGCAGGCGAAGGCGACTGATTTCGGGAAGTATATTGATGTCCCCTACGCGAACGTCTGGGACAAACGGGAAAAGATTCACGAAATCCTGCGGGTAAATAACCTCGCGCCGACGGAAACGCTGTTCATCGGCGACATGCAGCACGACATCGAAACGGCGAAGCATGGCGGAATCTTCTCGTGCGCCGTCCTCACGGGCTATAACCGTCTCGAACAGCTCCGCGCGTCGGAACCGGACGTGATCGTTGAACATCTGGCGGAGCTGCGCGAAATCCTGGAACGAAACCAATTCAATCTCGTCCACCGTCCGCATGGCGTGGAAGCAGCCACGATTTCGCACCCGATTTCCACGGTCGGCGCGCTGATCTTCAATGCGCGGGATGAAGTATTAATGGTGCGAACGCAAAAGTGGTCGAATATGTGGGGTATTCCGGGGGGAAAGATTAAATTCGGCGAAACCTCGATCGATGCGTTGCGTCGGGAAATCAAAGAAGAAACGGATTTGGCCATCGACGACATCGAATTTGTGCTCGTGCAGGATTGCATTCATTCGAAGGAATTTTATCGCGAGGCGCACTTTGTGTTGTTGAATTACACGTGCCGTACGGTGAACGGTGATAAAGTGACGTTGAACGAGGAAGCGCAGGAGTTTCGCTGGTTGAAAATTGAGGAAGCGATGAAACTGCCCTTGAACACGCCGACGCGAATCTTGATTGAGGCGGTGAGGAGCGCGGGTCTGTGACCCGCAGCAACATTCAAAGCAAAACGGGCAGGAAACAATCCAAACGAGTTGGCGTTAGCACATTGCTGCGGGTCACAGACCCGCGCTCCAATTTTTAGCGCCGGCGCTGAACTAAATAACAGAGAGCGAGAATATTATTCGGTGAGTTGAAAAAACGAAGCATTGGGGTCGGCGAAGATGTCTCGGAACGACAAGAAACGTGCGACTGCTGTTCCCTCTCCTGGGAAGGAGAGGGTTAGGGTGAGGTTCATTTCAAAAAAAACAAAAACCATGGACACCATAACGATCAGCGACCTGGAAGTTTTCTATCACGTGGGCGTTCCCGACGCCGAACGGGCCCACGCGCAGCGGCTTTTATTAACTGTGGAGATGGAACTGGATTTCACCGCCGCCGCCAAATCCGACGATTTAACCAAAACAGTCGATTACTTTGCCGTTTCCCAACGCCTGCTGCGTTTTGGCGACGGCAAAAGCTGGAAATTGATCGAAAAACTGGCGTCGGACATCGCGGGAACCGTCCTCACGGAGTTCAAAGTCAGCCGGGTCACGGTGGAGGTAAAGAAGTTCATTATCCCGGAAACGAAGCATGTCTCCGTACGACTGACCCGTCTTTCCGGTAATACGTGATACGGAAAAAGTCCTATTTAGGCTTGCCTTTTTGATGCCCACTCGGAAGATTTGCCCCTCCTATGGAAGCTGAATCAACGAATTCGCCTGAGCAATTTGATCCAATCGAGTGGTTTACGGCCAATGCCAAGATGATCGGCATTGTCGTCGGCGTCGTTCTCATCGCCGGCGTCGGCTTCGCTCTTTCCGGCCAAATGAAGGAAAAAGGCGAAATCAAGGCGAACGAACAGCTGTTCGCGCTTCCATCCATCGGTTTGTCGAAGGCAAATGGCTCGGCGGAAAACTATCTCGCCGCCGCGCGCGACAATTCCGGCAATCCTGTCGGCGAACGCGCTGAACTGCTGGCTGCGGGCGTGTTGTTCAACCAGGGCAAATTCGGCGAAGCCCAGGCTCAATTTGAAAAGTGCTCCAAAAATTCTGATTCCACGGTTCAAGCCGCTGCCGCCATTGGCATCGCTGCCTGCCTTGAATCACAGAACAAAGTGAACGAAGCGATTGCTAAATATCAGGACGTGGTCAACAAATTCGGCACCACCGCCGCCGGTTCGCAAGCGAAGCTCAGTTTGGCTCGCCTCCTTGAATCGCAGAAACCGGAAGAAGCTTTCAAATACTACGAACAGCTCGACAAGTCCCAAAATCCTTACGATCCATGGCGCTCCGTCGCAATGGACAAGCGTGAAGAATTATTGGCGAAGCATCCTGAGCTGACGCCAAAAGCTCCCCAGATCAATGCTCCCCAGGAACAAATCATTGAAGTAACGACACCGCCCGAAGGTTCCACGAACGCTCCAATTGTTCGGACGAACGTCGTTCCCGCTGCTCCTTAATTAAAAATGAGCAATAAGCTGCTCAAACAGTGCGTCGCTGAGTTTATCGGGACGTTTGCCCTGATTTTCATTGGCGTTGGCGCGATTTACCACAACGTCGGCCTCTTGGCCGTGGCGTTTGCGCATGGGCTAACCATTGCCGTGATGGCGTCGGCGGTAGGAGCCATTTCCGGTGGACAATTCAATCCTGCGGTGACCTTTGGCCTCTTGGTGGGCGGAAAAATGACGGTAAAAGATTCCGTCGCTTACTGGATCGCTCAACTGGCGGGTGCGACGATCGCCGGGTTTGTTTTATTGTTCCTTTTTACTGGTCAACTCGACCCGCAGAACGGCCAATCCATGGCGAACACCATTGTCGCGCACGGAACGCCAGATCTTCCCGCGAGAGGGGTCGATGCGGTCCAGGCGGTGATGATCGAAGCTATTTTGACCTTTTTCCTCATGTTTGTGATCTACGGCACAGCCGTGGACAAGCGCGGCCCGGGCCTGATCGCTGGATTGGCGATTGGTTTGACCGTGACTTTGGATATTCTTTTCGGCGGACCATTCACCGGCGCGGCGATGAACCCGGCCCGGACCTTCGGCCCTGCATTGGCCAGCAATCACTGGAACAATCAATGGGTCTATTGGGCCGGACCACTTCTAGGGGCGGCCCTCGGTGGATTGGTTTACGGAAGGTTTTTGATTAAAGAAGAAAAGTAGGCGACAGGTAAGTCTCATCCTTTTTACAGCAGTGATCGTTAACTCATGAAACTCACAATTATTGGCACCGGCTATGTCGGTCTCGTAACAGGAACTTGCTTTGCAGAAGTAGGCCATCAGGTCATTTGCGTTGATAACAACGAAGAGAAAGTAAAGCTGCTCAAAGGCGGCTACATGCCGATCTACGAGCCGGGCCTGGAGGAGTTGGTGAAGAAAAACGTGGCCGCAGGCCGCCTCAGTTTCACCAGCAGCACGAAAGAAGGCGTCGAAAAATCAGACGTCATTTTCATCGCCGTCCCAACCCCACCGCAGCCGGATGGTTCCGTGGACTTGAGTTTCATGGAAGGTGTCTCCCGGGAAATTGCGCAGGCGATGACCAGTTACAAGATCGTCGTCGACAAAAGCACGGTCCCCGTCAACACCGGCCGTAAAGTCGCAGAAACCATCAAACGTTACTGCAAAGCGAAGGTGGATGTCGATGTGATCAGCAATCCGGAGTTCCTCCGAGAAGGTTTTGCCGTGGATGATTTCATGAAGCCTGACCGCGTGGTCATTGGCGTTCATTCACAACGTCCGGTGCAGGCCATGAAGGATATTTACGCTCCTTTCAATGCGCCGATCATTGTCACCGACATTAATTCCGCGGAATTGATCAAGCACGCGGCGAATTCCTTCCTCGCCCTGAAGATTTCCTACATCAACGCGGTTTCAGTCATCTGCGAAGCGTCCGGCGCGAACGTCATCGAAGTCGCCAACGGCATGGGCATGGACAAACGTATTGGACGTCAATTCCTCGATGCGTCATTGGGTTTCGGCGGCAGCTGCTTCCCAAAAGACCTCAGCGCCTTCATCCATATTTCTGAGCAACTCGGCTACAACTTCGGCCTCTTGAAAGAAGTGCAGCGCATCAACGACCAACAGATGGAGCGCTTCTTGAAAAAGATTCTCGATACCATGTGGGTCTTGAAGAACAAGAAACTCGGCGTGCTCGGTCTGGCTTTCAAACAGAACACCGACGACGTCCGGATGTCGCCTGCGCTTGACCTTTGTCTCCGCTTGCAAAAAGAAGGCGCGATCCTTCGCGTGCATGATCCCAAGGCGATGGAAAAAGCAAAGTCCGTCCTCAAAAATGTCACTTACGTGGATGACATGAACGAAGTGGCCGAAGGTTGCGATGCTTTGGTGGTTGCGACCGAATGGCCTGTCTTCAAAAAGCTCGACCTTGAGCGCGCCCGCAAGTCGATGACCCATCCAATCATGTTCGACGGACGCAATATGTTCGACGTCGACGAGATGGAAAAGCTCGGGTTCATCTACAAGAGCATCGGCCGTTAAGACGGCACCATGAAACGCATTGAAGTCGCAGCCGGACTGATTTTCCGGAATGGCGTCCTTTTAATCACCCAAAGACGCCCGGGAGATCATCTCGGCGGTCTCTGGGAATTTCCGGGCGGTAAGCGAGAACCGAACGAGACCTACGAGGAATGCCTGCGTCGTGAATTGCACGAGGAATTGGGCATCAACGTCGAAGTTGGCTTACTCGTCGAAAGCATTTCCCACGATTACCCCGACAAGTCAGTGCACCTGAAGTTTTTCCTTTGCCGGTGGCTTCAGCACGAACCGAGGAAAATTTTTGTCCATGATTTCGCATGGGTTGATCGCGAAACCCTGTCCAAATACGAATTTCCAGCAGCGGACGCGCGTTTGCTGGAGCTTTTACGAAGCACCGATTCGTTCTGGAAATAAAAAAAGGCCGGCTGCGCGCAGCCGGCCTCGTGGAAATTTAGTTCTTTAAACTTTTCCGTAGAAGTCTTCGACCACCTTCTTGAAGTGGTTTTCGCCGACGTTCACGATCTTGAATTCGCGTTGAGCGCTTTCTTCGGAATCGCTGGCGTGCGCGGCGTTCACCATGATGGTCTGGCCGAATTCGCGGCGAATGGATCCTGGAGGGGCCTTGGAAGGATCCGTCGGCCCGAGGACGTCACGGATTTTCTTCACTGCGTCCGGACCTTCATAGACCAGCGCGATGCATTTTTCCTTACCTGGATCGGACCATTTGTCCTGCGAAACTTCGCTTGGAGCATCGCCGGACATAAACTTCACGATGTTCTCGAACTGATTATCACCAAAGATCGGGCCAAGAATATCACCGAGGTGCTTTTCTTCACCGGCAGGGATTTTGAAACCAAATTCCTTTTCCAAAGCCGCTTTGGACTTGGAAGCCACCATGTCCTTCAGCTTCGTCCGCAGCACTTCGCGCACAGGACCATAAAAGTCCATCGCTTGCGCCACGCTCATCTGGAGCACGCGAATACCAACCATGTAAAGGCCAGTGCGCGAGAAGAAGTCGATGACGTTGCCAGGGCGACCCGTCGCGAAACGGAAGTTATCCGGCTTGATCAAGACCAGAGTGCGTTGCGGCTTTTCACCCGCAGGGTAAGCAATTGTATTTTCGACAATGCCGCCATCCCGGTCTGAATAGCGCGCCCAAAGTTTCACCTTGATCTGCGCTTCTTCAACGTTCGGAGCCGCCAATACAGCGGGTTCAAAGTATTTAACCTCGCCATTCTCATCGAGAATCAGGTCGCCGTAGGTGTCACGGATCGTTTCGCCGCCACGACGATCGGCGCTGATGTTGCCAATGACCGCGCGGACCTTCCGCACGGCGTCATCGCCTTTAAACAACAGCATCATCACGCGACGACGGCGTCCGGTCTTTGCGTCCGGCGCCATGTTCTTCAAAATATATTCGCGGATCAGTTCCTGGATTTTGCGGTCCTGCGGATCGGCGGCGGAAATGATGACTTCGGAATATTGCCGCACCAGTTCGTCGCTTGGGGCAAAGAGACGTGCGCCGACGAGTTCGAGGCCCGTGCGCGTGATAAGGCGGGCAAAAATCCCACCCGTGCGGGATTTATGCAACGAATAGGGGGTAATGATGACGTAAGCGAGTTGTTCGGACATAATTTACGGATTGGTCGGATTCGGTTTTTCAGTTTTGGCGGAGTTTTGGTCGACAGTGCCGGCTTTGCCGAGGATTTTGAACATGACTGTGCCGCATGTTGGACATTTGCCTTTGATGGCCTTGCGTCCGTTTTTCATCGTTTCTTCAACAGCATCGATGATTTCTTTTTTGGCTTTGCATTTAACACAATAACCTTCTGGCATAAAAAATCTCCTGAAAGCGCGGAAATGCGCTAAACCGGAGTACCTTACGGGCCGAAACCGAGCCGTCAACGGGAAAACTTCAGCGCATCCCCCGCGAGTGAAGACAATTTCGCCCTAAAAAGGGGTAATGCAAGAGGACGATACCGGGGGTTGGGAGGAGGGGAAACACTCAACGAACGGAGACGTTTGTCGGCTTCCGAACTCTGGTATTTGCCCACGCAAACCGTTTTAAAACAGATGGTTCCGATTCGGATCTTCTTTATGGCCGTTTTAAGACAGAATAACAGGCGGGGAGCCGGGATTTCAGGATCCATGCTCGAACCAACGGACCTCGAGACCCGGTTTTCCACGTGGGGAGGTTTGTCTGCATTCGTTTTCAACCAAAAAGCAGAAGTTACTTTGGCGCTTTCCTCCGCTCCCAATTGATAAGATTTCCTTCTTGGATATTCTCGATTTCAACCGAAGATTAATTTTTTTAACGTCAAAAAACTTTTTTTTGGTCCGAAAACGAGATTTTCGGGATGAAAAAAGTTTTTTTCGAAAAATAAATAGGATTTTGATCCTGAAAAAATCGTTTTTCGAAAAAAAACCGTCCGTTCCATGTTTAAAAAATCAACTTTGGAAAAAAAAGAGGATGTTTCATGTTGGAAAAACTTTTTTTGGGAAAAAAAAGAGCACTTTTACGTTGGAAATTTCGTTTTTGGAAAAAAAACGAACGGTTTGATGATGAAAAAAACGTTTTTGGATCAAAAAACCAGGTTCTTTGGCCAAATTTCCTGCTTTTAATTGCCATGTAGGGGATTTAACGGTTCCCTCTGCAAAAGGTGCCGTTTGCCACCGAAAACCGATAACGTTAAAGCTTCTACCCGGAACATTCCGGCTGCCCTTCTGCCCAGCCGACATCCTCGTCGGAGTTCATCTGACACCCCTTTTGACCGCCCGCCGACTGTGCAGAAAACATTTATGTGATTAATTAAAAGCACGATGCGGAGTCCTCATACGACCCGCTTCCTGATTTTAGCAAATGATATGAGCTCGAACGCCAACGCAATTCTCCCGAACGTCGGAGGTTTCATCACCAGTTTCATTCGACGCAAACAGCAAGAGGTTGCTCGTCCTGCCGTGCTTGTTAATCCCAAGCGCGTGCCCTATGGCGCGTTCATTTTTCAGTTTGATGTTCCCAAGGACGAGGAATACGAAATCGAAGCTTCGCGGGATTTGAAAACCTGGACAATTCTGACCAAAGAAGTCAGCCAAAGTGAAATCGTGGAATACGTCGATTCCGAAGCTTCCAAGTTCAGCTACCGCTTTTATCGTGTTCGCACCGGTTCGGTCTATTCGGCCAACATTTTTGGCTACGCGGCAGTGCCTTTGCCGCCCGGCTACTCGCTGATTTCGAACCCATTCAAAACGCAACAAAACAGCGTCACCGATCTTTTCCCTGACATGCCGGAATGGGCGGCTTTCTGTAAGTTCGAAATGAAATTGTTCAAACTGACGAACAACGTCATGAAGAACGGACGTTGGTCCAATCCGCGCGAAACGTTGTCGCCCGGCGAAGGCGCCTTGATCTGCAATCCGACCGACGAATTTAAGATCACGAATTTCGTGGGCGAAGTGATGCAGGGGAATTTGCTGAACCCGGTTCCATCCGGTTTTTCGATCCGCAGTTCACTCATTCCGCAACCGGGTCGTCTGGATACGGATCTTAAACTGCCATTCTCTGAAGGGGACGTGGTGCATTTGTTCGACCGCGATAAGCAGACCTATTTGGAATATACCTATCCCTCGAAGCGATGGGATATCGATCCACCGACCATCGGCGTAGGCGAAGCGTTTTGGGTGGGTAAAAGCTCGCCGGTCAATTGGGTGCAGAATGTGATGCGGGCGTAGTGTTTCCGCTGGAAGGGGTTTTCGAATCGTCCTTGGGCAACACCACAAAGCCAACGGCAAGCAGGATGCAGCCGAAAGCAGCGATGTGATTCCACTTTAAAGGGTGTTTCAGGACATAGATTGAAAACAAGCTGAACACAATCAGCGTGATGACCTCCTGCATAATCTTGAGCTGCGCTGGCGAATAAACGTTGCTGCCCCACCGATTTGCCGGCACTGCGAGCCAATATTCAAAGAAGGCAATCCCCCAACTGACTAACGTCACCACCCACAAGGCGCGGTTTTTAAAATTTAAATGCCCATACCAGGCAAACGTCATGAAAACGTTGGAAATGGTCAGTAGTACGATGGGAAGCCACCGGGATTCAGTCACGTTCATAAGAACAATAATGATTTAAAGACGAACCGGGATTTTCTTTTCAGCAAGATACTTCTTCACGTCACCCACGGTGTAAGTTCCAAAGTGAAAAATACTCGCCGCGAGCACGGCATCCGCTTTGCCCGTTTCGAGGACTTCCGCCATGTGTTGCAATGTTCCCGCGCCACCGCTGGCCACGACAGGGACGCCAACCGCTTCGCTGATTCGACGGGTGATAACGAGATCAAAGCCTGCTTTGGTTCCGTCAGCATCAATGCTGTTCAAAACAATTTCACCCGCACCCAACGCCACTGCCTTCTTCGCCCACTCGACCGCGCCCATGCCGGTTGCCTGACGACCTCCCTTGGCAAACACCTCCCAGCGATCGGGAGCGACTTTCTTGGCATCGATCGAAACGACGATGCATTGGCTGCCGAACTTCTCAGCTCCCTGGCGGATCAGGTCGGGATTCGAGATCGCAGAAGAATTAATGCTCGTCTTGTCCGCACCCGCCTTAAGCATCGTATGCATGTCTTCGACTGACTTAATTCCACCCCCAACGGTCAGAGGCATGAAGCATTGATCGGCAGCGCGTTCAATAACATCAACCATGGTGGCACGCCCGTGAGCACTGGCCGTAATGTCGAAGAAAACCATTTCATCGGCGCCCTGATCATTATAACGAACAGCGAGTTCGACCGGATCGCCGACATTGCGGAGTTCACCAGCTTCAGCTTTACCGAATTGGACGCCCCGGGTGACTTTTCCGTCGTGGACGTCGAGACAAGGAATGACGCGTTTTGCGAGCATGTATAGCGCGAGCGGACTCGCGTGGAGATATTTTACGCGGATTCTGCGCGGTGCAATCGAATTATTTTGGAACGGGCAAAGTCTAGAGGTCGTTTCCTTCAGTAAGCCACTGATTCGAGGGGTTAAGGGACAGACATTAAGCCTTGCAAAGCCACCACATTCTTAGAAAATCGCCGTTCTCTGGACGGATAGCGTCCAAACAACCAATCTCACAATCCGGGATCTACGACCTATGCAATTCACAAAGTTTCCACTGGCTTTCGTATGTGCGTTTAGCGCGATGACCTCCCTCGTCACCGCGGCGCCTTTGATTAAAACCCAGCCGTCCGGCACGGCTACCGCAGCCGGTAGCAGCGTGACTTTTGCTGTGGCGGTGCAGGCCGAAGACCTTCCTGCCGTATCCTCTGGCACATTAAAGCTATGGTTGCGGGCCGATGCCGGACTCACTTTGGCAGGTACGAATCGAATTTCTCAATGGCAGGATCAATCGGGGGGAAACAGGCATGCATTTCAATCGGACACCAATAAGCAACCAACTCTAATCACCAATGCGGTGAATGGATTGCCAGTAGTGCATTTTGACGGACTCCAGACGACGAACACGGGCGATTATTTGCAGGGCTCTGACGACCTGAGCCTGACCAACGGGCTGACTGCCTTTATGATTTATTCCAAGGTCAATCGAGGGAGTTTGATCGAAGAAGTGCCGGCCGTCGCCGGGGTTCCAGGAAACACCAATGCCATCCGCGGTTTTTACTTCAGAGGTGCAGAAATGGCTTTCACCGGTTGGGGAAACGATACTTTGAGCGGATACAACCTTCCCTCTTCAAGCTACCGTCTTTGCGCGGAACGTTTGAATGGCACCAAGACCCAGGTCGACTTTTTCGACACCTCAGCGACGAATGATTTTACAGTCTCAAAACCCGCCGGCGGCTTGACCGCGCCCGATGCCGGATTCTATGTCGGTGGCCTTGGACCCAACACGCGTAATTTTCAAGGAAACATCGCCGAAGTTCTTTTTTATCAGGACAGCCTGAATGAATCTGACCGTCAGCAGGTCGCGAATTATTTGCGTCAAAAATATTTCCCAGCCAAAGGCACAAATACCCCAGGTATCACGTATCAATGGCAGCTCAACGGCACAAATATTCCAAGCGCCACCAATGCTTTTTTGACGTTAACCAACGTTCAGTCCTCAGATAATGGTATTTACACTGTCACTGTTGGCAACTCCACCAACTCTGTCGTGAGCTCAAATGCTGTTTTGTCAGTCCTTGCGCCGGTCGCCATCACCCAGCAGCCTCAAAGTCAATCTGTTGTTTCGGGAACCAACGTTCAATTCGGCGTTGCCGCAACGGGAGATGGACCACTGTTTTATCGCTGGAAATTCAACGGAACGAACCTCGCGGGAGAAACCAATTCCACATTAAGTTTGACGAACGTCCAGTTGGGACACGCCGGAACTTATTCAGTACTCGTCTCCAACTCTGTGAGCTCCGTAACGAGTTCGAATGCCCTCCTTTCCGTAAATCAATTGCCAATAATCACCAGTCAGCCACAAGGCGCAACGGTGCCGACAGGAACGAATTTCACCCTTTCCGTGGCTATTCAAGGCGCGTTACCGACTGTTACGTCCGGGAGCCTAAAGCTTTGGTTGAAGGCAGACGCGGGCGTTACTTTGCAGGGCAATCGAGTGACTCAATGGGCAGACCAATCAGGAGGAAATCATCATGCTTTACAGTCGGACACCAACAAACAGCCAACCTTTGTCAGCAATGTTTTAAACGGGCAGCCCGTTCTTCGCTTTGATGGCATCCAGAGCACAATTACCGGCGATTACCTGCAGGGCGCTGATGACTTGAGTTTGACGAACGGGCTCACTTCGTTCCTCGTGTTCTACAAGGTAAATCGAGGCGGGCTGTATGAAGAAGTGCC
Organism: uncultured bacterium; assembly: GCA_966095605.1. Lineage (GTDB taxonomy): Bacteria > Verrucomicrobiota > Verrucomicrobiia > Limisphaerales > JACDHS01 > CBHWET01. The sequence continues at coordinate 27,024 of CBHTTJ010000032.1, forward strand.
GGGGTTCGTTGGCATTCCTGGGAACTACAACGCTGCCCGCGCCTTCTATTTCCGCGGCAATGAAATGGCCTTCTCCGGATGGGGTAACGATTATTTGAGTGGTTTCTTTATTCCAACCTATACGTATCGCATTTGCACCGAACGATTGAATGCGTCGAAAACGCAGGTTGATTTCTTCGACACCAATGGCACAAACGACTATTCGACTTCGATGGTTGCCGCCAACTTGATTGCACCGGGTGCAGGCTATTATGTCGGCGGTCTTGGTTCACAAACGCGCAATTTCCAAGGCGATATTGCTGAGCTGATTTATTATCAGGGCAGTTTGACGGAAACAGACCGTCAATCAATCGCTGCTTATCTCCAGCAAAAATATTTTCAGTCTGGCGTCGCCAATCTAGGCGTTACTTATCAATGGCAACTCGATGGCGTGAACATCACTAACGCCACCAATGCGTCCCTGACGTTGACCGATATCCAAAGCACCAACGCAGGAACTTACACTGTTGTTATCAGCAATGCTGTCGGTACCGTTACGAGCTCAAATGCCGTTGTGGCCGTTGTCACGCCCGTGAGCATCACGTCTCATCCGCAAAACGCCGCGGTAGGCGTGGGGACAAATGCTTCTTTCAGTGTTTCAGCAACAGGAACGGCGCCATTGTTCTATCAGTGGAAATTTAATGGAATAAACATCGCAGGCGAAACCAACTCCGTTCTGTCTCTCAATTCGGTGCTGTCGACCAATGCAGGCTATTATAGTGTTAACGTCTCAAATGCGATCAATTCAGTAACGAGCTCCAATGCAACTTTAACGGTGCTTTCGGCGCCAGTTATCACCGCTCAACCTCAGAACGCCAGCACGATCGCTGGTTCGGATGTTATTTTCTCGGTGGGTGTACAAGGCAATCTTCCCAATATCAGTTCTGGAGCTTTAAAACTTTGGTTGCGTGCGGACGCCGGAGTTATCCTGCAAGGCAACCGCGTAACGCAATGGCAGGATCAATCTGGTGAAGGACATCACGCCATCCAGGGTAACACCAACATGCAACCCGTTTGGGTAAGCAATGTTTTAAATGGACAAGCCGCTCTCCACTTTGACGGGATTCCAAGCGCCAGCACCGGAGATTATTTACAGGGCGCCGACGATTTGACTCTGACCAACGGGCTTACGTCGTTCATGGTTTTTTCGAAAGTTTACCGGGGCAATTACGAGGAAGTTCCGGGGTTTGTAGGTGTGCCCGGAAATTATAACGCAGCGCGCGCCTTTTATTTTCGTTTCGAGCAGGAGGCCTTTTCCGGGTGGGGCAATGATTATTTCAGCGGTTTCTCCGCACCCGCGAACACAACTCGCATCTGGACCGAACGTCTGAACGAAGCAAAAACTCAAGTCGACTTTTTCGACACCGACGGCACCACCAATTTTTCCAGCTCGAAAGTTACCGGTAATTTGATCGCTCCAGGTGCAGGCTACTACATCGGTGGCCTGGGTGCCGAAACTCGAAACTTCGAGGGCTACATCGCCGAGGTTATCTACTATAAAGGCAGTCTCAATGAAACTGATCGCCAGCTGGTATCGAACTATCTTAAACAGAAATACATCGACGGTAGCAGCACTGTTATTGGAATCAGCTATCAATGGCAGTTCAATGGGACCAACATCCTGAATGCCACCAATGCCATCCTGACTTTGACAAATTCCCAGCCCGTCAATGCTGGTCTCTATTCGGTAATTGTCAGTAATGCCGTCGGAGTCACCATCAGTTCAAACGCTCTTTTGACGGTTAATATTCCGCCGTCAATCAGCACTCAACCACAATCGCAATCTGTAAATGCCGGATCCACGGCGACATTTAGCGTGACCGCATCCGGAACCGCCCCGTTGAGTTACCAGTGGCAAAAAGATTTCAGCGATGTTGCTTTTGCAACTAATGCATCCATTCTTTTGACGAATCTTCAACCGAGCGACGCCGCTGCCTATCGAGTGATTGTGAGCAGCCCATTTGGTACGGTCATCAGTTCTAATGCAAATCTGACCGTTAACGTTTCAACAATTTTAGCGAGCAACGTCAATGCGTCCGCCGCCGGTACGGTTGTAATTCCAATTCAGTTGATTGCGTTGGGAAATGAAAACGCCCTCGGTTTCAGCCTCTCGTTCGACCCCGCGATATTTACTTTCGCGAGCGCTGCTTTCGGCAGTGGAACATCCCAGGCAACCTTGATCTCCAATACCAACCAACTGGCCGGAGGAAGGCTGGGATTGGCAATTGGTTTGTCGGCCAATAATACATTTGCAGCGGGAACCCAAACGGTCGCCCTCGTGACTTTCAAAGTCGCGCCGGTCACAAATGTGCAGACCAGCTCGATTGTTTTCAGCGATGTTCCAACGGTCCGCCAAGTTTCCGATGTAACGGCCCATGGTTTATGGGCTGCATATACCAATGGGTCGGTAAATATCTCCCCGTCTGATTTCGAAGGGGATGTTTCTCCACGCCCGAACGGCGATCGCGCGTTGACGATTACCGATTGGGTGCAGGTTGGCCGCTTTGTCGCCGGTTTGGATACAATTTCCAGTGGCAGTGAATTTCAGCGTGTTGATTGCGCGCCTCGCAACAATGGCGGAAACGGCTCTATTAGCGTTACCGATTGGGTTCAAGCGGGACGTTATGCCACTGGCGCAGATCCATTAACTCCAGCTTCTGGCTCAACGGGCGGATTAGCTCGAGCCAGCAAGCCCTCGCCTCTATCTTTCGATCCCAATCGTTTTGTGCAAATCCAAAACACGCAAAATGGCAAAACTAATGTAATTTCTGTGCAGTTAGTTGCGGCAGGCGATGAAAATGCCTTGGGCTTCAGCCTTTACTATGACACCACAGCTCTTTCCTTCGTGGACGCCGACCTCGGCAACAGCGCAGTCGGCGCTTTCCTAAACGTAAATACAAATGAAATAAGTGCCGGTAAACTGGGATTTGCTCTGGCTCTTTCTACGGGGAGTAATTTTGCCGCAGGAACTCAGCAAGTCGTAAAACTCACTTTCGTTTCTGCCCCTTACGGCAGTGGTACAACGACCTTGAATTTCACTGATAGCCCCGTTTTACGAGAGATTTCTGATGGAACCGCGAATTCGTTAAATGCCGTTTACTCAAACGCCAATTTGACTCTAATTCAAGCGAAGCCAACATTGAGCATCAGCAACTCGGTTACAGGCATTACGTTATCCTGGCCAGTCGCGGCGACGGGTTTCGCCTTGGAATCGGGTTCTTCTCTCACTAACTGGCTTGGCGTGACAAATAATCTGAGCACAAATAATGAAATAATTTCGGCTACCCTACCGTTTAGCGAGCAGTCAACGCTGTATCGCCTGAAAAAATAGCCGAAGTCTTACCGCCTTCAAAGACGGCACGCTTCAGTCCGAGGCGTGCGGGACTTCATCTAAATGCAACCAGTAGGATTTTAGATTCTCGATCAGGGCACTAAGTTTTTGAACGGTAGGGGGCTTGATGAGAAACGAATTGGCCCCCGTTGCATAAGCGCGTTGGATGTCCGGGTCATGACGCGAGGACGTCAACACTACCACAGGCATTCGTTTGAATTCCGGATGGTCGCGCACCCACCGAATTAGCTGAAATCCTGACTTGCCCGGCATTTTTAAATCCGTAAGCAACATCAATGGCACAGGGAATTGTTCTCGGTCAGAGTATTTGCCGTCGCCGGATAGATAATGGATCGCCTCGTTAACGTTAGGAACGACTCTTAACTCGTTCTCCATGCCCGAGCGTAGAAAGGCGCGCTGCATCAGCTCAGCATGGTCTTCGTCATCCTCGGCATAAAGCGCCAGACAATGATTAAACAGGAAGTTTTGCATCGTTGCTCCTTCCAGAAAAATGTAACTCCAGGATGCTTTGGGTCAAATCGGAGAAATCCCGAGGCCGAAACAGGATTAGACGCCAAAAACATCGTGGATTGCCTGAAAATAGTAACTACAGGCATCGTGGCCGTAACAGACGAAGAGCACTTTTTGGATGGAGCTGGGCTTTTCCAGGAAGGCTTTGGTGGTACTCACGGCAATATGAGCAGCTTCTTCAACCGGAAACCGATACGCTCCGGTACTGATGGCTGGAAAAGCAATCGAACGAAGGTTGTTTTGGGCCGCGAGGGCGAGGGACTTTTGGTAACAAGAAGCCAACAATTCATTCTCGCCACGCACACCGCCGCGCCAGATTGGGCCTACCGTATGGATAACAAACTTCGCAGGAAGCAAGTACCCCTTCGTAATCTTAGCGTCGCCCGTGGGACAGCCCTTTAGCTTTCGGCATTCCTCCAGCAGTTCAGCGCCCGCAGCGCGATGAATAGCTCCATCAACCCCCCCGCCACCCAACAGCGATTCATTGGCAGCGTTGACAATCGCGTCAACCTGCTGTTTGACGATATTGCCTTCGATAACTTCGATTCGCTCTTTGACATTCATTCTTCGGTTGAGAAGGGCTATTTATCTTGGGTTTTCAAGAATTTCGCCAGTTCTTTTAATCGATCCGTGCCAATCCAATCAACCTCCGCGTCCAGCAACTCTTTCCAAAACTCTGGTCGATCCGGTGTATTCCAAAAGCGTACGCGTTTGCCATAACGATGAGCCGTCTGAACCAGACTCCGCAGCTTTTTCTTTTCTACATCAGGCATCGGCCCATCACCACGCCAAGTGAAACGACTGGACCAGTTATCACTGAATGCCAGCTCGAATCGATTACTGCTACCACTCTCATGATGTGAATCGAAACATGCCAAACGTTTTTCCTTTGGCAACGGACAGTCCTCAGAATGAGCGCCGGTCAGGATGATTGTTACTGCGTTCGTAAGAATCTGGTTCGTAGTAAACACTGTTAACATCGAGTCATATTGCTTCAGTAGCTTTTCAAGAGCTGTCATGGTCTCTTCTCTGGCAATTAGTCTTTTGGTCGAATCCCTTTCTACCGTCTCGAAATCAAGTTTGATATCGATCCAGAGCACAAAATCCTTGCCGTAGGAGTAAATCCCGCTCCTTTTTCGAACACGTTCCAGTAAAGGTTTTAGATATAGATTTTCCAACGTACGACTGGGCTGACAATTTGTACGATCGTGAGCAACAAGAAGCGACCCACTTACCAAAAGAATATCGGCCTCCACGCTGCCAAACCCTTCATCCAAAGCATCAAAAAGAGGACGAGAATGTTGATAGTCATTGTGAGCGTGTGCTCGCCATAATGAATCGGCGCCTTCAGCAAAGAACGGGATGATGATGGCGAAGAAAGAAATAGCCAGACAGATCAGGTGGCGCACGCACCTACTCTGCATCAAATGCCGCACTCCTGAAAGCTTATCAATCAGGAGCCGACTTTTTCAACGTCCCCGACCACTTCTTCATCTTGCATGCGAATTACTTCTTCGAGGAGCAGAAACGCGAAATCCTTCAGTCGTGGTGTTTCAAACAAACTGGCGATGGTCAATTCGATGCCGAGGTCTTCTCGCAAGCGCGCGATAACCCGCATAGCCAACAGCGAATGGCCGCCCAACTCAAAAAAATTATCGTCAATACCAATCGGTTCCACGCCGAGCATCTCAGTCCACAGTTCCGCGACCATTCGCTCTATCGGCGTGGCCGGAGGAACAAATTTTTTCTCTCTTAACATCGTCTTGCCTGGCGCCGGCAGAGCTTTGCGATCGACTTTGCCGTTGGGAGTCAGCGGCAGTTTGTCCAGAACCACAAACATTGATGGAACCATATAATCCGGCAATCTCTTGCGGAGCTGATCGCGGAGCTCAGAGATAACCAGCTGCTTCCCATTTTCGGCCACTACATATGCGGCAAGATTCTTTTCGCCGTTGTTTGTTTCGCATGCGACCACAACCGCCTGGACCAAGGATTTGTTTTGCAATAAAGCGGATTCAATTTCGCCAAGTTCAATCCGAAAGCCCCGAATTTTCACCTGATAATCCACGCGGCCCGAGCAGAGCAAGCTGCCGTCTGGCAAATATCGCGCCATGTCTCCAGTCCGATATAACCGCGCATTCGGATTGGAGTTAAATGGGTGCGGAACGAACCGCTCTGCCGTCAACTCAGGACGGTTCAGGTATCCACATGCCAAACCAGTCCCTCCAATGTAGAGTTCCCCTTCGGATCCGAGCGGTACAGGTCTCAGATGGGAGTCCAGCAAATATACTTCTGTGTTGTCTATGGGGCGTCCAATTGGCACAGCGCCTCGGCCATCTTCTACTCGATGCACACAAGACCAGATCGTCGTTTCTGTCGGGCCGTACATATTCCAGACCGAACCGCAGCATTCCAACAATTTGTCCGCCAGTTCACGGGTTAATGCCTCGCCTCCGCATAGAACCTTTAGACCAACGTTGCCACGCCATCCATTCTCAAAAAGCATCCGCCACGTCGCGGGCGTTGCCTGCATAACGGTCGTCCTACTTTCAAAGATCACTTGCGCAAGGGCAAATGGATCTAACGTTGTTTCACTGCTCGCAATGATTACTTTTGCTCCAACGGTCAGTGGCAGGAAAAGCTCCAGGCCAGCTATATCAAATGACAAAGTTGTAACTGCGAGCAGCGCGTCATCAGCGTTAATGCCTGGTTCCCGTTGCATTGATGTCAGAAAATTTACGACTGCCGAGTGGGGCACCTGAACACCTTTTGGTTTTCCTGTGGATCCTGAGGTGTAAATTGTATACGCGACATCGGAGGATGTAACCGTCGAAACCGGCTTCGAACATTCTGTCGGGGCATTTTGCAAAATTTCCTCGATGCAACAAATCGCGCAGCCAGTTGGGTGCAATTCGGTGCGCGACTTCCGGGTCGTTAACAAAACCCTAATTCCGGCATCAGTTGCCATAAACTCTAAACGTTCCTTCGGAAAATGAGGATCCAACGGAACATACGCGGCACCGGACTTTAGGACGCCTAGAACACTGATCAACATCTCCAGAGACCGGTCCACCGATATCCCAACCAAATGGCCCGGCATTACGCCCAATCCCTTGAGCTGCTGAGCGACATAATTGGCCTTCGCATTTAACTCGTGATAACGCAAGGATTGCTCGCCAAAAACGGCAGCAACCCGATCAGGTGTTTTTGCAACCTGGGCTTCGAATAAATCATGAATGCAGGCGACCTTATCGTATGAGCGTTGCGTTTGGTTCCACTCCACCAGAAGTTTCTGTCGCTCGGATTTTGACAGGCATGAAACAGCTTCGTAACGAGCGTCTGGTTGCTCAGCCATTGCCGTCAGCGCGACGGAATAGTAGTCACAGATGTTCTGGATCTGCTCGTCACAAAATTCATTCGGATCATAGTCATAATGCATCTGCAACTGTGTGCCGGTGACATCAACCATGAATGTAACGAAGAATGGAAAGTTGTTTGCTTCGAAATAATAATCTTCCAGGAAGGTTCGATCGCCGTAACCTGGCAGGTCTCGATAAACATGAAATTGAACAAAATCAAAGGTTGTCTCAAACAAAGAGCGTCCGCCGGTCAATTTTTGAACTTCTGCCAACGGCGTTCGACGATAGGGCAGAATGTCGCGCTCCGCCCTGAAGGTAGCCTGAATCAGATCTCTCCAGCTGCCGCCACTGCAATCGACGCGCACAGGAAGGGTGTTTAAAAACAACCCGATCATTCGCTCGCCATCAATCGCCTGCGGTCTACCGTTAGTCACGAGGCCTGTGATCATATCGGTTTGGCCTGTAATAAAACTAAGCGCTCGGAGATGCGCGGCCAGGAGGACAGTGCGAATAGGTACGCCACTCGAATTAGCGACGGCTTTGAGTTTTTCAAAGAGATCTTTATCAAAATAAATTTCCGGACCGCGCACCTGCTCCTTGCCGCCTTTGCACAAGTTCTTTGGCCAACGAGGGAGCGAATGAGTTGTTGGGTTGGCGAGGAGCTTCTTCCAAAAGTTTTGGGCATCTGGCGATTGAACCGTCTTTTTCTCCAAAGCAACGAAATCACGATATGTTACACGCGGTGTGGCAATTTGATTTTTGGTGCCATTAAGTAACGCAAAATAATCCTGGAAAACTTCCGTCAACATGGCCGCGAGACTCCATCCATCCATGATAACGTGGTGAAAACTGACGATGAATTGGAATTCATTTTCAGTATACCGCTGAATGTGCAGCCGCATCATGGGGGCCTTCGCCCAATCAAAGTGATTTCTTTTCTCTACTTCCACCCAGCTTACCAAAGCTTGCTTCTGCTGTTCTGCGCTTTGACCTCTCAAATCCTGAATCGTCAAAGGGGTTGTAACGTTCTGGTGGACCAATTGAAGTGGTTCGCTGAAGTTAACAAGATCAAATGAGGTGCGATAAATTGGATGCCGTTGCGTCAAGAGAGCGACCGCCTTTCGCAATTTTTCCGGATCGAAAAGCGCGTTGATGCGGAAGCTGAAAACATCATGAAAGATCGCTGATTCCTTGTCGTAATTGCTGTGAAAAATCATGCCCGCCTGCAGCGTAGCCGCCGGATAAGCATCTTCGAGCGCCGGGGGAAGTTTTCGACGATCACTCTCACTGATTAAGCTGAATGGCAATGCCGGCTCAATCGTATCTTCGTTCGCCATCTTGCCACGTGCCAATTCGTATATCGTTGGAGTCTGGAACAATTGTTGCAACGAAATCTTCAAACCTGCTTCCTGAGCGCGTGCCAAAACTTGAATGCTTCGAATGGAATCCCCGCCCAGTTCAAAAAAGTTATCGTGAACGCCGATTTGATCCACTTGAAGAGCATCCGCCCAGAGCTGAGCGAGCAATTTTTCTTCGCGCGTGGTCGGTGGAATAAAGGAGGAACGCATCTCCGGCCGGGCGCGGTCGGGGGATGGCAGAGCCCGTCGATCCACCTTACCGTTAATGGTAAGTGGAATCGTTTCCAAAAACATAAATACCGACGGGACCATGTAGGAAGGCAACGTTCTGGCGGCAAATTCACGGAGTTCCGTAACGGAAGGCGCATGATCTTTAGCGACAAGATAAGCCACGAGTCTTTTATCCCCCTCGGGTGATTCGTGGGCGATGACAGTGTTTTCACGAAT